>JBDTTL010000214.1:0-8665 GCA_039930665.1 Acidobacteriota bacterium | reverse complement strand
GGCATGATGTGGATCTTTTACCGCCACGCCGAGTCGGATTCAGCGGACGCGAAGTTCTGGTATGACAATGCGGTGCGCTACACCGAACCCATCGAGCCGCGCAAGAAGGACCGGGACGCGCATGACCTGGGTTTCCTGTTCCTTTCTACTTACTACCGCTGGAACAGGTTGCGCCCAGATCCGGCGCGGCGCGAAGTATTGATCGAAGCGGGTCGCACGCTGGCGATGCGCTACAAGGAAAAGGGCGGCTACCTGCGATCCTTTGTGGCGGATAATTCGGTGTTCATCGACACCATGATGAACGTCGGCATCATCCTCTATGCCGCGCGTGAGAGCGGCGACCGCAAGCTGCGCGACGTCGCCTTGCGCCATGCCCGGACCACCCGGCGCGTGCTGGTGCGCGGCGACGGATCGACTGCGCATGAAGGGGTCTTCGACACCGATACCGGCGAATTTCTGCACCAGACGACGCACCAGGGATATCGCGGCGATTCCTGCTGGTCGCGCGGTTTGAGCTGGGCCATGTACGGCTTCACCACAGTGTACGAATACAGCCGCGACCCGCACTTCCTCGAAACGGCCCAAGCCTGCGCCGACTTCTATATCACGCACTCGCCGTCGGATGGCGTGCCGCCGTGGGACTTTAACGCCCCCGCCGAGAATCGGACTTTGCTCGACACATCGGCTGCTGCCATCTACGCCGCGGGCCTGCTGCGTCTGTGTCGCCTGGTGCCGGATTCGATGAAGGGCCACCTTTATTGGTCGACCGCCGTGCGCATCTTGCGTTCCCTATGCGAGAAGCACCTGGGCAAGTCCGATCCCAAGTGGGACGGCATCTTAAAAGGCGGTGTTTATCACGTGCATAAAGGGCTGGGCGTGGATGAATCCGTGATGTGGGGCGAATATTTTTTCTGTGAGGCGCTAGAGCGCGTGCTGTGGTAGACCTCGGTGCTGACTTTATTCCACACCACCTCGTCGAACGAAGCTTTGTTCCGCGCTCTGCTCAGCGAAATGGGTCCGGAAGTTCCCGCCCGCCACGTTGTGGCTGCGGATCTTCTTGACCGTGCCGCCGCTCAGGGCTGCGTCACCGCCGATATTGCCGCTGACACGCGGGACCGGATGCAAGCCGCGTTGGACGATGGCGCGAGCATGCTGCTTTGCACCTGCTCAACTCTCGGTACGTGCGCGGATCAGATGAACGATCCACGGGTCTCGCGCATCGATCGGGCCATGGCGCGGAAAGCGACTGCACAAGGCGGACGCGTGCTGGTGGCCGCGTGCGTGGCCAGCACCATCGAGCCTACGGTCATACTTTTGCGCGAGGCGGGTCCCGCGGCGCACATGGAGACGCTGTTGATGGCCGACCTGTGGCCCTACTTTCGGGCCGGCGATAACGCGCGGTACTGGCAGGGGATCGCCGAACGGCTGAGAGAGCGAGCCTCGGCATTCGATTGCATCGTGCTGGCGCAGGCATCCATGGCCGGCGCGGCGGATCTACTCCGCGATTTGCCGGTTCCGGTATTGTCCAGTCCTCGAATTGGGCTGGAGGCCGCCATTGCCGAATATCGAAAGCTAAGTTAGCGCCGGCCTTCTGCGCTAGCGATTTCTTGCCGTGGATGAATCCGGCTTGCTGCTGAACACTGCAAGGTCAATGGCGTCAGCCATCGCTTGGTAGCCCGCGTCGCTGGGATGCAAGTGGTCGCCCGAATCGAACTCGCTACGAAATTGCTTAGGATTCTTGGGGTCCCGCGTGGCGGCTTCGAAGTCGACCACGGCATCGAATGCGCCGCCGGTGCGGATCCAGGTATTGACCGCCTCGCGCATCGCTTCGCCTTTTTCGCTGGAGTAACCTGCGCCGCCGTAGGGCGTCAGCGTGGCTCCCATCACTTTGATGCCGCGCAGATGGGCGCGTTCGATCATCTGGCGATCGGCCGCAATGAGTTCAGCCGCCGTGACGGCATTCTCGGGAAGGGCGTTCTCGCGCGCCCCCTGGCCGATGTCGTTGATGCCCTCGAGCACGATCAGCCACTTCACGCCCGGCGGGGTGAGGACGTCCTGGTCAAAACGCGCCAGCGCGTTCACACCAGTGTTATCGCGCAGGATACGGTTACCGCCAATACCCTGGTTCAAAATCGCGATGTTTCCGGTGGCACGATTGGCTGCTAAGCGGCGGGCCAAACGGCTGGGCCAACTGCGATCTTGGTCGGGAGTGGATCGCGCGCCGTCGGTGATCGAATCGCCAAACGCTACGATGGCGGCGGTATCGGCAGGCGCCAGAACCTGGATGCTCGCGAGCCAATACCAGGACTGGGTAGTGGCTGCCTCCTCAATCGAAGTTTGTGCGGTGGCGTCGCCGGTTTTTGAAACGTAGGTAGTGTGCAGGCCCGTTGTATGAATCGTGGGCGGACCGGTGGCCCCCGGCACGTACACGCTGACGGCAATCTCGCCCAGTGGTGCAACATCGAGATCGACCGGGTCGCTCAGAGCCGATGCTCCCGGCGGAATCGTAAAGCGTGGTTGTCCGCTGAAGGTGAGCGTGCGATCTGATCCGGGGACCGTGGCCGATTCCTTCGCACGAACGGCCACATGGACCGCACCTAACACGAGAGGCGTGGCTCCAAACGCATTTGAAAACTGGAGGCGTATGCGCCGGCCGCCGATGCTGACGGGGGCGATCATGCGGACGGTTTGATTGTTGAAGCCGAACTGGGCCTGCTGCGCCGCAGTGAACGGCTGTCCGACCGCGGAGGAAACAACGGGCGGGGAAGCGCGATGCGCCGTGGTCCAGGTGGCCACCCAGTGTTCATTTTGGCTCTGTGCGATCGCGACATGTGTGGTGAACGCCGCGAGCAGCACGAATAGCAGAGTACGGCGACGAACTAGATCGTAGGTCTTCATGGACACCTCCGGACGATGAGAATAACCGGAGTATACAACGATTGGGCTGTAGTAACATCGCTACACTGAAGTCGCAGGGGGGCCGCCAGAAATCACGATGACGGGGCGCAAGAAAGAAATCCACCGCTCAGGACGGAGCAACTGGTTGCGGGCGGCGGTATTGGGGGCGAACGACGGGATCCTTTCGACGGCAAGCCTGGTGATGGGCGTAGCGGCCTCGCATGCGACTCACGGCAATGTGCTGGTAGCCGGCGTCGCCGGGTTGGTGGCCGGGGCGATGTCGATGGCCGCCGGCGAGTATGTGTCGGTGCACTCACAGGCCGACATCGAAGACGCCGACCTGGATCTCGAACGCAAGGAACTAAAGAGAGACCCTAAAGGCGAGCATAAGGAGTTGGCTGCGATTTACGTCGACCGCGGGTTGGATCCTAAGCTTGCAAAGCAGGTCGCGAATCAGCTTATGGATCATGACGCCCTGGAGGCGCACGCCCGCGATGAACTCGGGCTTTCGTCGACCCAAAAAGCCCGTCCAATTCAGGCCGCGCTGGCATCGGCGGCCAGTTTCGCTATAGGAGCTGCCATGCCTCTACTGGTAGTAGTGATCGGGCCGCCGGCAGATTTGATTTATCTGGTTGGCGGGACTTCGCTACTGTTCTTGGCTCTGCTGGGTGGCGTCGCTGCGCGCGTAGGTGGGGCAAGCGTTACGGCGGGTGCCCTCCGCGTCACCTTCTGGGGCGCGTTGGCCATGGCCGTGACCGCGGGCGTTGGGACGCTTTTTGGAATGCCTGTGGGATGAGCTAGCGCTGGATCATGAGGCCAGCGTCATTTGATGGGCGTGCGCGCAGATGGCGGGAACATCGGCATCGCTGTAGAAAGTGAAATGGTCGTGGTCCGGATACAGCGCGCCGGTTTCATCGTCGGAGGATGCAAGCATCCAGGCCAGATCGCCCGCACCGTCTTGTTCCAGAATCGCGTCCAGCCAGGCGCGATAGATTGAGTTCCGATCTTCGGTCGTCACTCCGTATTCCTCAAGCAGCATGGGTTTGCCGGCGCTTCTCCCCGCAGCAAGGTGCTGCTCGATCCAGCGAAGTCCGAAATTGAGAGGATCGCGCTGTCTCCAGGCTTGGGGATAAAGATGGAAGGTCCCGAAGTCGATATCGGGGACGTCAAGAAGAGCGCTGCAGTCTACTCCGTGTTTCCCGAAAAATCCTTCGTCGCCAACTCCCAGCAGGTGGTTTGGATCAATCTGTTTGACCCATCGGCTCAACTCGCGAACCCATCCGAGCAGGACCACTCCACCCCCGCTGGCATCGCACCGCGGCTCATTCGCGAGTTCCCACGCGAGGATCGCCGGCTCATCTTTGTAGACACGACCGGTGACAGTGTTCGTGCGCGTGAGGATTTGGCTTACGTAAGATTGGTAGGCCCCGCGAATCGTGGGGTTGCGATAGAAATCGTCGCGTGAGGCGCAGTCGAACCAGGCTACGTAGCGATCCGTTCCGCCGAAGTCGGGCCAATGATTTACCAGCGGAAGAATGAGCTGGATCCCGGCGTGTTCGGCATCGGCGATGAGATGATCGAGACGCTCCAGTCCGTTTTCACCGGGATTCACTTCCGGGTAATTGGTCTCGATATTCCAGTACTGAAAATAGACGCCGCGCCACGCGCCTTCGGGGATGGTCCCTGGATCGGCGGGTCCGCAATCGAGGAACACCGGGACGCGCAGAACATTCAGGCCCATTTGCGCTGCAGCCGCGATCACCGCCCCGCGCATGGCGGGTGTAGCGAACGCCAGATAGTAGTTATTGGCTCCGACGATTTTGCGAGCGCCAATTAGATTCATGGCGTCTCAATAATCCGGCAAAAGCTGGTGGGGCGCGTCAATCCAGAAGTCGGGGGTCCAGCGCGCGAGTTCCTCCCATTCGCCGTAGCCCCAGGTGACCGCACAGGTCGCGATTCCGGCCCGGCGGCCGGCTTCCATATCGGCGGCGGAGTCCCCGACGAACAGACAGTCTCCGAGGCGCGCGCCCAAGGCTTCGAGAGACCTGAGCAGCACATCGGGCTCGGGCTTGGCGGGGAATCCGTCGGTGCCTTGAATGTGATCGAAGTGCTGGATAAGCGCAAATTGATCGAGCACCAGCCGGGTCGTGGGAGTGCCTTTGGTGGTGGCGGTAGACTTCTTTCCACCCAGTCGCGCCAGAGCGGCGGCGATTCCCGCGTAGACTGTGGTTGCCGCATGTTTGCGGGCAGCGTAGATTGTGCGGTACTCCACCATCATCCGCTCCGCTTCGGGAAGCGCGAAACCGAACTCCAGAAATTCCTCGATTAAGTGACGACCGATGTAGCGGCGCAGCACGTCGTGCGGAACGCCGGTACGGCCATGGGCGGCAAGGACTTCAGTCACGGCGCCGCAAATGTCGGCTTGCGAATCGACAAGTGTGCCATCGACGTCGAAGACGTAGACCGGGAATGCGGGGATCACTTATACGGGGCCGCGGCGCTACGCGGGCTGCGGGCCGCCTTCGAGCATCCCGGGGAGACGCCGCGGCGGCTCCGGCTTGATCACCTGCTGCGTGCCGTCGCCGCTCGAAGAGGGGGGGGGCGGAGAGGGCATGGCCTCGAGAGTTTCGCCGTCGATCAACTGCCGCACTTCGCTGCCGTCCAGAACTTCCCGCTCGAGCAGCGCGCGGGCGATGCGGTCCAGGGCGTCAGACTTTTCTTCGATGATCTTGCGGGCGCGATCGTAACCTTCCTGTACCAGCTTCTTCACCTGCTCGTCGATGCGGATGGCGGTGGCTTCGCTGTAATCCCGGTGCTGGGCGATTTCGCGTCCCAGAAAGATCTGCTCTTCGCGCTTGCCGAAGCTGAGGGGGCCGAGTTCGCTCATGCCCCACTCGCACACCATTTTGCGCGCCATATCAGTGGCGCGTTCGATGTCGTTGCCGGCGCCGGTAGTGACGTGGTGCATGAAAATCTCTTCGGCGATGCGGCCGCCCATCAGGATAGCCATCTGCGCTTCGAGATAATCCTTGTCGTAGCTGTGTTTGTCGTCGAGCGGCAACTGCATGGTCAAGCCCAGTGCCATGCCGCGCGGAATGATCGTTACCTTATGCAACGGGTCGGCATTCGGCGTGACAGCCGCCACCAGCGCATGTCCGGCTTCGTGATAGGCGGTGTTCTTCTTTTCTTCGTCGCTCAGAATCAGGCTGCGACGCTCGACGCCCATGATCACTTTGTCTTTGGCCAGCTCGAAATCGAACTGCATGACGACCTTGCGATTCTGGCGGGCGGCCACCAGCGCGGCCTCATTCACCAGGTTTGCCAAATCCGCGCCGACGAATCCCGGCGTGCCGCGCGCGATGGTCAGCAGGTTGACGTCGTCGCCCAGCGGAACTTTCTTGGTATGTACTTTAAGAATCTGTTCGCGGCCCTTCAAGTCCGGACGCCCCACAACCACGCGGCGGTCGAAACGGCCGGGGCGCAGCAGCGCGGGATCAAGCACGTCTGGGCGATTGGTGGCTGCCACCAGGATCACGCCCTCGTTCGATTCAAATCCGTCCATCTCCACCAGCAACTGGTTGAGAGTCTGTTCGCGCTCGTCGTGCCCGCCTCCCAAACCTGCTCCGCGATGGCGGCCGACAGCGTCGATTTCATCGATGAAGATGATGCAGGGTGCGTTTTTCTTGCCCTGCTCAAACAGGTCGCGCACGCGGCTCGCGCCGACGCCCACGAACATCTCAACGAAATCCGAACCGGAGATCGAGAAGAACGGCACATTGGCCTCACCGGCGATGGCGCGTGCTAGCAGGGTCTTGCCGGTGCCGGGCGAACCCACCAGCAACACGCCCTTGGGAATGCGTCCACCCAACTTCTGGAACTTTTGCGGCTCCCGCAGGAACTCGATGATTTCCTGGAGCTCTTCCTTGGCTTCCTCGACGCCGGCCACATCCTTAAACGTGACCTTCTTTTGCTGCGAGGAGTGCAGGCGTGCGCGCGATTTGCCGAAGCTCAAAGCCTTGTTGCCGCCGCTCTGCATCTGGCGCATCATGAATATCCAGAAGCCCACCAGTAGCACGAAGGGGATGGCGTTCATCAGCAGAGATACCCAATTCCCGCCCGCGTCTTTTTCGACGTTTACCTCGACACCTTTGTCGATTAACAGTGTGGTGAAGTCGTTATAGGTGTGGGGAACGGTGGAAGTGAATTCATCGCCGTTTTTGTATTTTCCGTGGACGTCGCCGGTCACGCTATTGAGCACGATCTTTTCGACTTTGCCGTCCTTGACATCCCGGACCAAGACCGAAAAGTCAGGGTGCGCTCCCGTGGGCTTGGTGTTTTTGATCACGGCAAACACCAAGCCAACCAGACCCAGCACTACTACCCACAACACCAGATTTCTCACGCTCGAATTCATGCGTTCTCCCCAAATGATTCCGGCAAAAGATGCCCTCTACAGTACAGACGAGATAACCGCACCAAAAGGTTCAACTGTTCGCCATTTCTGCTTCCCAGACTCGCAACACCGGTCCGGGCTCGGCGCCAGCGGCAAACTCCGCGGCGGCTCCAAACATTCTGGCCCACAAGATAGTGTCTCTACTACTCACAATCGGCCATGACGACCTTCGCCAGGAGGGCACGCGCTCCATTTGGAACATTTCCTTGACCTTTAGATCCCGGCTGTGCCCCTGTGGACGGTAATGATCCCCTGCCTGCCACCCCCGCAATTCTAAAACCAGGGGGAGGCGCCGCAGACTTAACTCGGCTGCCTTTAGCGTAGCATCCTTTTTTAACGCAGGACGCAGCGCGGAACCATGTGGCGCGACCTCCAGGTGGAGGCAGCAGCCGTCGGCCAGCGCATAGGCTCCCGGGATGGCCAGGCGGGTGATCGGAAGGTCCAGGCGCCATGCAGCCGGAGCGATGCGAACCCAATCGAACGAGCGGCGGATATCGAGCCCGGGCAGCCGTAAGCGGCCGTCACCCTCGGCCTGGGCCGCCAGATCCAGCACCCGCTCAACGTGCGCGTATTCCAGATTCCGAAGGTCGCCTTTTGCATGAGCGATCGCGCGCCGAACCAGACGGCGGCTTACCGCGGGCGGCAGTGCCGTGAGAACCGGCGCTTGGAACTCGATCCCTCCCGCGCGCGGAACCAGGATACCCACCGACAGGTCGTCGATATAGGACCGCCACCAGCGCTCCTCGTCGTGCGCCAGAGCGGCTAGTTGCGCGAGCGATTCGCCGACCCGAGGATTCCAGTCGCGGGCGAGCTGTGGAAGCAGAGCGCCACGAATGCGGTTGCGGGCGAAGCGTGGATCACGGTTGCTTGCGTCCTCGCGCCAGGGGATGCCGCGTTCGCGCAGAAATTCGATGACCTCGGCGCGGGTGACGTCGATGATCGGCCGAACAGAGCCGGGCCGGCCATCGCCGCCGTCAGTGACCGGGTAAATCCCCGCCAGGCCGCGCAGACCTGAGCCGCGCAGGAGGCGGAACAGAACCGTCTCGGCCTGATCGTCGCGAGTGTGGCCCAAGGCGACGCGGTCGGCCGGCAAGGTCGCGAAGAAGTCGCCACGGGCACGGCGGCCGGCTTGCTCCAGATTGCCCTCCGCCCCGGCGACATCGGCGGCGGCGCGGTAGAACGGCAGGTCAAGACTTAGGGCCAGTCGCGCCACAAAGCTCTCATCTTCATCGGATTCGGCGCTGCGAAGCCGGTGATTCAGGTGGGCGACGGAAAGCGAGACGCCGAAGGATGGGGCAAGTTCGCGCAGCGCGT
>JBDTTL010000213.1:0-8720 GCA_039930665.1 Acidobacteriota bacterium | reverse complement strand
ACGTAGTCTTCTCTCATGACATGCTCCTCGCAGTTTTCACTGCCAGTTTCTGCCCCAGCATGGCTCGCCCACGGCTGAGGCGGGACCGCACCGTTCCGACCGGACACTCCAGCGCGGCCGCCGCGTCTTCGTAGCTGGCATTTTCGAGGTCGCACAGCACCACGGCCTCGCGATAGGGCGCCGGCAGACTCAACACCGCACCGCGCACGGCTTCGATGGTTTCGCGCCGGGTAAGATCGTCGAGCACATCGTCTTCCGCGACCAACTCATCCGCCAACGTTTCGGGGCCTTCCGGCCGCTTCTTCTCCAAACGCTTTAGCAGCAGATTGCGCGCGATCCCATACAGAAATGAAAGCAGCGTCCCGCGCGCCGGATCGAATCGGCCGCCGCTTTCGAGCAGCGCTATGAAAACTTCCTGGGTCACGTCCTCCGAGACCGCCGCATCCCCCGACATGTGCAGGGCGAAGCGATACACCGCGCCTTGCCGCCGCCGGTACAAGGCAGCGAACGCACCTTCATCGCCGCGCAACGCCGCCTCCAGCAGTTCCTCGTCGCTCACCATGCGTTTCCCATTAGACCCCACTATGGGCGTCTCATTAGGAATTCCGATTCGCGGCGCGATAGTTCCAGAAAAATGCGGGGCCGTGTTTTATTCCAGTTCGGCGGTGTATTATTCGAGTTCGATGGTCACGTACATGGACCAGGACACCTAATTGCGGGATGACGTTTTTCTCCGGATTCACCATGTCGGCGAAACGCTGCGGATCGTCCGGGCGCTCGATCACTTTCATCTTCAGAGAAAGCGTTTGGTCCCCGCGCCGTACCGTCATCGCGACCTGGTTATCCAAAGGCTGACTGTAGATAAAGCTCTGCAGATCGCGGGCGCGCTTGATTGGGGTTCCATTCACGCCCACAATGATGTCCTCGATCTTCAAGCCCGCCTGATCGGCTGGTCCGCCGGGCCGCACATCGGAGGTGATCGCCCCGGATTGTTGCGGCAGCTTCAACACCTTCGCCATTTCCGGCGTAATATCCTGCGCTAGGATTCCCAACTGGCCGCGATGCACGTGCCCGTCTTTGCGAATCTGGCGGTACACGCTTCCGACCACGTCGCTCGGAATGGCGAAGCCCAAACCTTCGCTGCCGCCGGATTGCGTCAGGATGAAAGTGTTGATCCCCACCACCCGCCCGTCGGTATCGACCAAAGGTCCGCCGCTATTGCCGGGATTGATGGGCGTGTCGGTCTGCAAATAGGCGATCGAATCGTCCTCATGCACTTGCCGAGCGATGGAACTGACCACGCCCATGCTTACCGAGCCGGCCAATCCCAGGGGGCTGCCGAAGGCCATCACCACTTGGCCCACGCGCACGTCTTTGGGGTCGCCAAAAGTCAGGTGCGGTAATCCGGAGCGCTCGATCTGGATCACAGCCAGGTCGGTTTGCCGGTCCACGCCAACCAGCTTCGCCTGCAAGATTGGTTCCTTCGGAATTCCTGAACCGTCGACTGCCAGGCGGACTTCGATTCTGCGCGCTCCTTCGACCACATGATAGTTGGTGACGATAAAGCCGTCGTCCGAAAGAATGACGCCGGACCCGGTGCTGCGCTGGCGTGCCAGCAGGCTGCTCGCGCCCTGATCAGCGGCATCCGGACGGCCGTAGCCGGTGGAGACGATTTGCACGACCGCAGGGCCTACTCGGGCAGCCAAAGCTTCGAGCGACTGGCTAAACGAGGCGAGAGGCCCCGCGCTGGATCTGGCCGGCGCAGGAGTCTGGCCCCACAGTGGCAACGGTGTCAATGCCGCAGAAAGCAAAACGATCACATGCACACGCATATAGAATGGACGCCATTTTCAGTGTGCGGTTACAAATTCGGCCCGGAAGATGATGTGATTGGCCAGTGAGCCAGCGCATTCACAACTTCAGCCGGGTGGCGCCGGTGGTCATGTCGCTGCTGGCGGACTAAGGCTGGCAGGCGCACCTGTTCCAACTTCTGATGTTGCTGCAAGTTCCCATCATTATCGTGTTTGCCGCGGCTACGAATTGAAAACAGCCCGGCCGCGCACTGCGGGTGCTAGTATTACAGGGCGCAGGTTGGGTTGCGGCCATGGGTGCGCTTTACTTCGCGGGATTCTGAGTGAAGCGTAAACGCAGATAGTGAGTGCGCCAAATGTACCTGCCTGACGAATCTCGATTGTCGGTAGTTCAAGTCCCAGCCCAGAATGGGAACACGCCGCTTCGCGCGCCCCCCGCTACGCCAGGGGAAAATTACGGATCACATCTGGACGATTTCGGAAACCACTTAAGTAATCTATGAGATAGGTTCAATCTGCCAACAAATAAATTTGCAGTCTGAGGTGTATGATAACAACAGAGTAGTCTGCCGATTACAAATGAAACGCGCCTAAATACGATCATGCCCGAATGGAAACCTTCGACCGGAAGCATCACGTTGTTCTTAGCATCTCCGACGTCCCCACCACTCTCCGCGCTCGATTTATATCGTCAAATCTGGAAGCTGGATCCTGACAAATTTGAGAAGCAGCCGAATCCTCTTGCGCCTGCTATCGCCCAGGGGAGGCATAGCGGTTTGACGGCGGCTTGCGCCATTCAGCCCGGGCGAATTGATTTCCGCCTGTCGCCCATCCTGCCACCTAGACAGGGGATCGGAATAGTTTTTCCGCTCATCGAGGACCTTGCACGGTTTGAGAGAGCACTCGATGGAGTAACCGCGACAATCGGTCAGGGTGTGATAGCACATCCAGTCGTCCGTGTTGCGCTGAATCTTCACTTTCTGGTCCTCAAGTCGAGTTTTGCCGAGGCAAACAGGGCGCTGGCTGCGATCATCCCGCCGGAGTATGGCGTAAAGCTTTCCGACGAAGAAGACTTTGTTTTTCAGATCAATCGCCCGTTTGCTAGTCTTGAAGCGCCAAACGTCAAGATGAATTTTCTGACGAAGTGGAGCGTGGATCGCTTTCAGGTCCTGACCCTACCGGTCGGTGGTGTTACGCCGGTCTCGCCTACGATTACAACTCTGCTTGGATCTAGAGTGGCGTTTGATGTCAATAGTATTCCAGACCCGCAGGCACTGGGACTTTCTAGTAGCCAGCAGTCGTCGATCTTACGTGAAGCACTCATTACAGCAGGGAAAAAGCAGAAGGGACTTGGCCTCCGTGTGGACGAATAACATATTCCAACAACCGCTGTTAGTTCTGGGTTCAAGCCCCGAAGAGTCAAGCATCCAACAGTACACAGGGGTTCATCCGGAGTTCCAAGCGCTGCCCGCAGCAAGCACAGACTTACAATTCATTCCCGCTCCGGAAACGACGAGTCGATTCTTGAGAAAAACCTTTGCGAACGTGCCGCTGCTCTGGGAATCGGAACTGGAACGGGACTACTACGCGCTGGGGGAGGCGCTTGGTGAAATGACCGTCCTCGACGAAGGAGAAGACTGGAAAATTGACGCAGCTGTTTTTAGCACTGCTTGCTACGTTGCCCTAGAACTCAAGACTGATCGGCTTCCTGCGCCTCGCATTTTCACTCACGGACCGAAATCAGTCGTCTTCAATTGGTCACGCGAAAACGACAATTTGTATCTGACGATAAGCGCAAATCGGATCTCCGCACTGGTGTCTTCGCCGGAACGCATTAAGCGGAGGGTGGATATGCCGGTTAGGGAATTTGCTAATCAATATCGAGCAGTTTCCTTAATGGGAGCGGCGTATCCGGAAACGGCTGGCGAATATCCGTTGATCGCTGAGTCGGTGCCTGACCCGCTGGAGGCCGTCGCTTTCTGAGGGGACATGAACCGTACACCCCGAATCCCAGATGGCGACAGTTTGTTTCGCCACTCAATTCATCCATTGGTCTTTAGAAGCCAAGGCAAGACCTTTGCACCAGAAAAATGGATCACGATTTATCCACAGGATGACGGGTCTTTGCTGGCCTCGTTAGCATGGGGCAGATATGTGCCCACCACTCGACATGTACATGGCTATGGTTGCCGACTTGCATTTGGAATAAACCAGAGAAAGCGCGAGGCAGGAAAATTTAAGGAAAAGGACCGACACATTTATTGTGGTGCTTACGAATTGAAGGGAAGTTCGATTCGTGCGCTGGCGGCTACTGAGTTGCTTGAGGAGTTGTTTCCGCCGACGTTGTTCACCGCACAGAGGAAGGGGAAATTGCCCACACAGATTTGAAGATTGTTTTGAAGACTGAAGACGGAGTCGATGTTGAGGGTACTAAGACTGCGATCGTTGACCGGCTCTGGAGCGCGTGTTCTGGGCCGTTACGGCATGTATGCGACTGCGACGAGAAGATGTCGCCTCATCCAAGCTCAGCCTTGGGTATTCCGCCCTCTGGCGAATATTTCGATAGTCGCTCCCTTTGGTTGCGTCTTTGGTGCATTGTTAGATTTCGGATTTGCGATTGGCGTTGGCGAACATTCGACAACGGCGCTCATCGATGAAGGGCGCTGGCGGACGCCACCACATTGGGTCAGAAGCTCCTTAAGGGTCCGCGAGCGGGCCTGCTACACTAAAAGAAAATCCATGACATATGATGTGATTGTCCTTGGGAGCGGTCCCGGGGGTTACTCAGCCGCCATTCGTGCGGGGCAGTATGGCCTGAAGGTCGCGGTGGTCGAAAAGGACCTGAAGCTGGGCGGCGTTTGCCTGCATGTGGGCTGCATCCCGACTAAGTCTTTCCTCCATACGGCCGACGTTTGGGAGCATTTCCAGAACTCCATCGAAGACGGCATCCACTGTGAAAATCCGCGGCTGGATTTCCCGCTGGTGCTGGAGCGTAAGAACAAAATCGTCGCCAAGCACGCCAAGGGCGTCGATTATTTGATGAAGAAAAACAAGGTGGACGTGATCAAGGGTTACGGACGCCTGAAGGGTCCGGGCAAGCTCGAAGTCACGTCAGACGCGGGCACGCAGATCGTCGAATTCAAGAACATCGTGCTGGCGACGGGTTCGGCCGCGCGCATGCTGCCCGGGCTGCAGCCGGACGCCAAGCGTATCCTCACCAATATCGAAATTCTAGATCTGAACTACGTTCCGAAATCGCTGGCGATCCTGGGCGCGGGCGCGGTGGGCGTCGAGTTCGCTTCCTGCTTCCATCGATTTGGGTCCAAGGTCAGCGTTTTTGAAATGCTGCCGCGTATTGTGCCGGTGGAAGACGAAGACGTTTCGAAGGAGCTGGAGCGCTACTTCAAGAAGAAGGGCATCCGCGTCGAAACCGGCGCCAAGGCGGGCAACGTTCAGGTCACCGACAGCGGCGTGCGCTTTACCGCGACGCTGGCGAACGGCAAGGAAGAAACCGTCGAGGCTGAGTCGCTGTTGGTGGCGATCGGGCGCAAGCCGAACACTGAAAACATAGGACTGGAAGGCACCGGCGTCGAGCTCGACCGCGGTTTCATCAAAGTCGACCCATTCCAGCGCACCGGCGAGCCAGGCGTCTATGCAATCGGCGATATTGTGGCCGGCACGCCGCAGCTTGCGCACGTCGCCACGGCCGAAGGGATGGTTGCGATCGCGCACATTGCCGGCAAGCCGGTGACTCCGGTGAACAAGAACCGCATTCCCGGTTGCACCTATACGGAGCCGGGTATCGGCAGCGTGGGCCTTACCGAGGCGCAGGCTCGCGCGCAAGGCTACGACCTGAGGATCGGCAAGTTTCCCTTCGCGGCCGATAGCAAAGCCAGTATTCTGGGGCAGCATGACGGCTTCGTCAAGATTGTTGCCGATGCTAAATACGGCGAGATTCTGGGGGTCCATATAATCGGGCCGGAAGCCTACGAGCTGATCAGTGAAGGCGTTCTCGCCATGGAAGCCGAAGCCACCGTGGACACTCTGAGACACACGATTCACGCGCATCCCACCCTGTATGAAGCCGTGGGCGAGGCGTTCAACGCGGTGTACGGTCAAGCTATCAATGCCTGAACTGGTGACAGCCGCGGCGGTCTGCGAGCTGCGCGACCTCGGCCGCATGCGCTTTGCCGAGGCGTTCGCGCTGCAGCAGCAGTTCGTCGAGCGCCGCAAGCGCGGTGAGATTCCCGATCAACTGTTGATCGTCGAGCACCCGCATGTAGTTACGATGGGCCGCACCGGGCACGACGAGAACGTGCTGTGCACGCCCGAACTGCTCGACCGCGCCGGGATTGAGTTTCACCGCACGGATCGCGGCGGCGATGTCACCTATCACGGGCCGGGACAGATTGTCGGCTATCCGATCTTCGATTTGCGAGAATGGAAGCGCGATGTGATGGCTTACGTGCGCAGCTTGGAACAGGTGCTGATCGACGCGCTGGCGGAGTTTGGAATTCCGGCTGGGCGCGAAGCCGGCGCCACGGGAGTATGGACCGCGCAGGGCAAGATCGCGGCAATAGGCGTGCATATCAGCCGCTGGGTTACGTCCCACGGGTTTGCACTGAATGTGGAAACGGATTTGAATTATTTCCGGTACATCGTACCGTGTGGCTTGACTAAGCCGGTGACCTCACTGCGGGCACTTGGATGCGAGGCGGACCGCGAACAAGTGGTGGCCGCTGTCGCACGCGGTTTCGCGCGGGTATTTGACCGGGAGATGGAGAATTTATGATTGACGTCATCATGCCCCAAATGGGCGAGAGCATTGTCGAAGGAACTCTGACCAAGTGGTTGAAGAAACCCGGCGAGAGCGTGGAGCGCGACGAGCCGCTGTTTGAGATCTCGACAGACAAAGTGGATACCGAGATTCCTTCGCCGGTGGCAGGAACGCTGGCCGAGATCCTGGTGCAGGAAGGGACCACGGTCGGCATCAACACCGTGGTGGGAAGAATAAATGAAGGCGCCGGCGCGCCTGCCGCTGCCGCTCCAACTGCCGCTACTGCGCCGCCGGTGGCGGCCAAAGTCGCTGCGGCGGCGCCTGCAGCCCCTCCACCCGCGCAGGCTCCCGTTTCCGTGACGGTTGAACCCGCCGCGCTGACCGAGGAACCTGCCGGGCCGCTCTCCCCGCTGGTGCGCAAGATGGCGCGAGAGAACGGTATCGACCTGAGCCAGGTGCGCGGCACCGGAGCCGGCGGCCGCATCACGAAGCAGGATCTGGAAGCCCACATCGACGGGCGTTCGGCCGCTCCCGCACCGGCCGCACCAGCACAGGCCGCGCAGCCGCAAGCAGCCTACGCCCCGCCTCCCCCACCGCCTGCGCCGCCGGCACCTCAGGCAGTTGTCCATCAAACCCAGCCGGCGCAGCAGGCCCCGCCTCCGCCGCGCTCGCAAGCCGTCGCGCCGGTGCAGGAGCAGGCCCATTTCCGCGGCGAAGCCCCGGCGGCCCGGGTCGAGCCTATGAGCGTGATGCGCCAGAAGATTGCCGAGCACATGGTGTTCAGCAAGCGCACTTCGGCGCATGTGACCACCGTGCACAAGGTCGACATGACGCGCATCGCAAAAATGCGCGAACGCGTGAAGGGCGAGTTCCAGGCGCGTCACGGCTTCAGCCTGACGTTTCTGCCCTTCGTGATGCGCGCCACCACCGCCGCGCTGCAGACCTACCCGCTGCTCAATAGCTCCATCGACGGCACCAACATCATCTATCACCGCGACATTAATCTCGGCATGGCGGTGGCGCTCGAAAACGGTTTGATCGTGCCGGTGATCCGCAACGCCGATGAAAAGAACGTAGTCGGGCTGCAACGTTCGATCGCCGATCTGGCCTCGCGTGCCCGGTCGCGCCAGCTCCGCCCGGATGAAGTACAGGCCGGGACTTTCTCCATTACCAACTTCGGCAGCTTTGGCAGCGTCTTTGCCACGCCCATCATCAATCAGCCGCAGGTCGCTGTGCTGGGCGTCGGAACTGTAGAGAAGGTGCCGGTGGTTCTCGACGATGCGATCGCGATCCGCTCCGTCTGCTACCTGGCGCTCACCTTCGATCATCGCCTGATCGACGGCGCGCTCGGCGATCAGTTCACGCAGAAGGTGAAATCGATCCTCGAAAACTGGAGCGAGGAAGTCCTTTAGAGGAGCCTCGCGTGCCCGTCCCTGAAGGGGAGGGGCGTTATTGTTTCTTCGCGGGTGCCGCCGCGGGCCGAGCCGCGGGAGCGGCCGCCGGCGGTGCTGCTGCTGGACGAGCGGCCGAGGGCGTGAAGACCGTCTTATCGTACAGATCGATCACTTCCTTGGTGATATCGACCGTGTTCGATGCGTACAGCACCGGCGTGTTTTGGCTGCTTACATCCAGCACGATGGCAAAGCCGTTTTGCTGGGCATACTTATCGATCACGGCCATCATCTTCTGGCCCAGCCCGCCCACCACTTTCTGCTGTTCCTGTTCGAGTTCGGCCTGAGCGTCTTCGAGATCCCGGTTGTAACTCTTGGTCTTGGTGTCGATATTGCGGGTGAGGTCTTCCTTGGCGCTGTCGGAGAGAGTGTTGCCGCCGCGCTGCAGCTTTTCCTGCAGATCCTTGATTTCAGCCTGCTTGCCGTCCAGCTCTTTTTTGCGCGGAGCCAGCTTGACTTCCAGATCCGCCGCGGCCTTCTGGCCTTCCTTAGTGGCCGCCAGCGCAGCCTGGATCTGAATCACCGCCACTTTAGTGGGCGGGGCGGACATGGCCGCCGGAGCCGCAGCTGGGGCTTGAGCCAGCGCCATTCCCGCGCCGAGCACCGTCATCGCTAACAAATTCTTGGTCACAGCCAAACTCCTGAAATTATTTTCTCTCATGCTATCACGGGTTGCCTAGT
>JBDTTL010000212.1:0-8746 GCA_039930665.1 Acidobacteriota bacterium | reverse complement strand
CCGGCGAGCGACGAACGGCGCTGGCCAAGGAAGTGGCGGCGCTGACGGCAAGCTATGAATCCGCCGTGGGCCGCCTCTCCAAGTTGCGGCGGGAGGCCGGGCGGCGCTTGGCGAAGTCTGTCGAAAACGAGCTCGCTTCGCTGGCGATGGAGAAGACCCGCGTCGAGATTCGTGTCGCGCCGGCGGAGTGGTCGGCTGCGGGCGCCGACGCAGTGGAGATTCTGATCTCGCCCAACGTGGGCGAAGAATTGAAGCCGCTCGAAAAAATCGCGTCTGGTGGTGAGTTGTCGCGAGTCGCATTGGCGCTCAAGACCTGCATCGCCCCGGCTCGCGCCGAGAAGCATGCGATTCCGCGGACGCTGGTCTTCGATGAAGTGGATGCCGGGGTGGGAGGCAGCGCCGCTGAAGCCGTGGGGCGGCGGCTCAAGAAACTCGCAGGCTCGGCACAGGTGCTGTGCGTGACGCACTTGGCGCAGATCGCCGGCTTTGCCGAGCATCACTATTATGTGGAGAAGCACGCAGAGTGCGGCCGGACCGTCACCACCATCGAAGAATTGGATACAGCGGCGCGCACCCGAGAGATCGGCCGGATGCTGTCCGGGGAACGCGTCACGCCCGAAGCCTTGAAGCACGCCGAGCAGCTCATCAAACACGCGGGAAAATAGAAGAAGCCATGTTGTTGATTCGTAGTTTCACCATTCGCAGTTTCGCCGCCGCAATCGCCGCGCTGCTACTGGCGCTCCCGGCCGGGGCCTGGAATTACTCCGGGCATTCCATCATTGCGCAGATCGCGTATGAGCGCCTCACTCCGCAAGTTCGGGCGCGAGTCGATCGAATGATCCGCGATCATCCCGATTACGAGCGTGTCTTCACCCGTGAGGCGCCCGACGCGATCAAGAACGATCCTGGCGCTCTCGCCCGCTACGCCTTTGTTCACGCCGCGCCCTGGCCCGACATGATCCGCAGCGACATGCGGTTTTATGACGAGGCCAATCCGGATGCTCAGCCCACACCGCTTTTGCCGGGTTTCCCCGACATGATGCGCCACGGGACCTGGCATTACTTCGACAATCCTATTTCAGGGGACGGCACGCCGGTGATTCCATTGCAGCCTCCGCATCTTATGACCGAGCTGTTCCGCTTGCTTGCCGAAATTGGGACCGCAGATTCGCAGCAGGCCGCTTACGATCTCCCTTGGCTGGAGCACCTGGTGGGCGATGTGCATCAACCGCTCCATCTCACCAGCCGCTTCCTGCGATCCCAACCCAAAGGCGACGCCGGAGGAAACTTTGTCATCGTGGAGCCAGGCCGGACCCTGCATGCTCTGTGGGACGACGCGGCCGCTCCCCGCGACTTGGGCGATCATGACATTGTTCGCTACGCACGCGAGATTGCGGCCGAATATCCGCAGCGCGCCCTTCTATCGCTCGAACCCATCGAGTGGGCCGCTGAAAGTTTTGAACTCGACACAACAGCGGTCTATACCTTTGGCTTGGGGACGGGATCGCATGAGCACCCGCTCGTCCTGCCCCGAGAATACGAAGAAAAAGCGAAGCACATCGCGCGTCAACGAGTTGCCATCGCTGGTTCTCGGCTTGCGGGAATCTTAAATAAGTATGTGCAATAGTCCGCCTATCGAAAGATAGGAGAGAAAAGGCAGGAAACAGGGCTTGATCGGAACTGTCGACCGGATTGTTCTATGTACAAACAAATTTTCCGATGGTACTATCAGAGCGTCCAGTAGTGAAGCATTGCTACACTACGTCTCTTTCTCTAGGGATGGATTGCCGATCACTCGGTGACCCGCCCATAAGTTCGGAAGACTGCAACCTTCGGGGAAACAGTTAACCGGCCGGTGAGTATCTTCCTCCGAGTACTCACCGGCATTTTCTTTTTTCACCCTTACTCGCCCAATAAAAAATCGAACGATCACTTACCACTTACCCTGATATACTAAGGGCAGGTTGACTATGCGTCTTCTGGTCGGACTCGCTCTTGCCGTCGCGCTTCCGGTGATCGTTGCTGTTGGACACTCTCAGAGCGTTTCGCCGCCCACTCCTGGCAGTACCGTAGATCCGAAAGTCTCCATAACGCCGCGCTCTCGGACCCCGGCGGCAGATCCCAACGAATCGATCATCGACCGCCGCTCAGACATTCGGGTTGACACCACTCTGGTGCTGATTCCGGTATCCGTAACCGATCCGATGAGCCGCTTCGTCACCGGCTTGGACAAGGAAAATTTCAAGCTCTCCGAAGACAAGGTGGATCAGGAGATCACGCAGTTTTCGAGTGAAGACGCGCCACTCTCCGTAGGCATTGTTTTTGATACCAGCGGCAGTATGGGAGCGAAGCTGCAGCGCTCGCGCCAGGCAGTATCGCAATTCATGAAGACTGCGAATCCGCAGGACGAATTCTTCCTTATCGCGTTTAACGACCGGCCGGAAATGGTGCAAACCTTCACTTCAGAAACGGAAGAGATTCAGAACCGTCTTACCTTCACTCAAGCCAAGGGCCGGACTGCGTTGCTGGATGGGATATACCTGGCGATGAATCAAATGAAAAAGGCGCACAATCCGCGCAAGGCCATCCTGATCATCTCGGATGGCGGCGACAATTCCAGCCGCTACACCGAAACAGAAGTAAAGAACGCGGTTCGTGAAGCCGATGTTCAGATTTACGCCATCGGGATCTTCGAGCCTATAGCGTCGCGCGGCCGAACTGTCGAAGAAATGAGTGGTCCGGGTTTGTTGGCGGAGATGGCCGAGCAGACCGGGGGGCGGCACTTTGCCGTGGATAATTTAGCGGAACTGCCGGACGTGGCCGCCAAGATAGGGATCGAATTGCGCAACCAATACCTGCTGGGATATAGTCCTAAGAATGCGGCGCGCGACGGGAAGTATCGCCGGGTGCAAGTGAAATTGGTAAAGACTACCGGGCTGCCGCAACTGCGCGCGATGTTCCGGACGGGATATTATGCACCAACGCAATAGGATTGCAGGAGCCTTCCTGCTGGCAGCGGCGTGGGCCTTAGGCCAGACAGCCTCACAGAGTCGCACGACGCCTCCCTCCACCCCGGCGGCCCAAAATGCAGGGGCGCCCCAGGATGAGATCCCGGTTTTTACAGCCGACACGCGCCTGGTAGTGGTACATGCCAGCGTCAGCGACAGCCACAACAAACTGGTAACGACCCTGCAGGAGCCCGCGTTCAAGGTGATGGAAAACGGCGTGGAACAGCCCATAAAGGTCTTCCGCCGGGAAGACATTCCGGTGTCGCTCGGCATCATCATCGACAACAGCGGCAGCATGCGCGACAAGAAGAGCCGAGTGGCTGCCGCCGCACTCAATCTGGTGCGCGCTTCGAATTCACAAGACGAAGTATTCATCGTGAATTTTAACGATGACGCGTACCTGGATCAGCCCTTCACCAGTAACATCAAGAAAATGGAAGAAGCTCTCGACCGCATGGAAACCAAGGGCGGGACGGCAATGCGCGATGCCATCAGCATGTCGATGGATTATTTGAAAGACAAGGCCAAGAAGGACAAAAAAGTTCTGGTGGTACTCACCGACGGCAACGACAATACCAGCAACATTAATCTCGAAGAGCTGATGCGCAAGGCGCAGCAGAGTGACGTGCTGATCTACTCCATCGGCATTCTGAGCGACGAAGAGCCCCGCGAATCGAAGAAAGCCAAGCGGGCTATGCACGATCTGGCGATTGCCTCCGGTGCGATGGATTATTACCCGAAGGATCTGGAAGAAGTGGACAAGGAAGTTCCGGAGATTGCCCACGAGATTCGCAATCAGTACACTCTGGCGTATTCGCCTTTAAACCCGACGCTCGATGGCACCTTCCGCAAGATTACCGTCACAGTGAACGCTCCCGGGCGCCTTAACGTTCGCAGCCGCAACGGCTATTACGCCAATGCCCATGCGAATAAATAATCCGTGCCTCTGCGGATGACGATCGCGCGACTCAGTTCTCGACATTGGATCCGGCAGTAAATGCTCGGCGCCATTTGGAGACTTTCGAGAGGGTACCGGCTTTGTCCCTGGTCGAGCCCCTACCTGCGGTGGCGTATCGAGACTTATTCCGGGCTGCACGCGGACCGCATCTCGGCGAGCGGCTTCTGGCGTTTCACCTGGCGCAACCGGCACGAACTGATCCGGTTTCTGCGGTGGGCCGATAAGATGGACGCAAGACAACATGACAGTTGAAACCGAGTTCCTGACGTTCTCCGCGGGCAAGCTGATGCAGCTCATGGACCGCATAGATACTTGCGTGCAAAAACTCACGCCGGAACAGATATGGATGCGGTCGGGGACGAATCAGAATACGGTCGGTAATCTAATGCTGCATCTTGACGGGAACGTGCGGCAATGGATCTTGCACGGCGTGGGCGGCCAAGCCGATCTGCGCGACCGCGATTCCGAATTCGCCGCCCAGGATGGGGCCGGGGCGGATAAGCTTCGGGGAAGCTTGCGGGCCACTGTCGAAGAAGCCGGTGCGCTATTGCAGGCGCTGCCTGCGGGGCGTCTCATGGAGCACACCCAAAACCAAGGCTGCGACTGCACGGTGCTCGCGGCGATTTACCACGTGGTCGAGCACTTTGCCGGACATACCTTTCAGATCATCTATGCGAACAAGTTTGCCACCGGAGAGGACCTGGGATTCTACGCCCACCTCAGTGGCGCCCAGCCGCCCGACGACCTTCCCTAGCGCCGTTACTGTTTGTAGACTTCGCGCCAGCGTGGCCCACTGGTGACTACGCCAACAATCGTCGAGCTCACGGCTCCGATGACCCCACCTATAGCAGTATTGCCCCCCGCAGGCGATACCCTGACATCCAGACGCCTTTGCGGCTCCGATCCCCAGTCCGACGCCGATGCGAAGACCGAGCCCAATGAGCGTATTCCGCGCGCGGTGTCCGTTTTTCTTCAGCGAGACTCGCGTGACTTCCTGCTGCGAGAACGTCTCCTGGCCTGTGCGCGAGCTCACCACGATCGATTCTTCGGTAGCTCCCTCGATTTTGCCGCTGACGGTGCGTGAACCAGTCATGATTCGCACATCGGTTCCCGTCGTGAGTGCCTTGACGGTGTTCCTGCTAGCGGCATTGGTCTGGGCAGCGACGGTCGCACCCAGTAAAAGAAGGACTGCCGCCATGCGGCAGGTTAGGCGGTTCATGGCCAAGAATCATAGTACTTCCGTGCGTTCTACAATGATCGATATGAAGACCATGTTGCTTTGGCTGCTTCCGCTCGCCGCTTTTGCGCAGCAACCCACGGTTCATTTCGAAAACCTCAAGCAGCTCACGCAAGGCGGTTCGAACGGCGAATCTTACTGGTCGCCCGACAGTAAGCGCATCATTTTTCAGTCGACGCGCGACGGCCGCACTTGCGATCAGCAATACATCATGAACGCCGACGGCTCCAATCAGCACATGGTCTCGACGGGCAAAGGCGTCACCACCTGCGGCTACTTCACCAGCGACAACAAGCACATCATCTATGCTTCGACGCATGAAGGCGGCGAAGCGTGCCCCATGCCGCCGGATCGCAGCAAAGGTTATGTGTGGGCTGTCTATCCCACCTTCGATATTTACCTGGCCACGGACGCCGGCAAAATCGTCAAAAAGCTGACCGATACTACCGGCTACGACGCCGAAGGTACCGTCAATTTCAAGACGAAGAAGATCATCTACACATCACTGGCCTCGGGAGATCTGGAATTGTGGACAATGAGCGAGGACGGCAGCGGCAAGAAGCGCATTACCAACGCCGAGGGCTACGATGGCGGCGCGGTGTTCTCGCGTGACGGCACGAAAATGGTGTGGCGCGCATACCGTCCGGACACGCCCGACAAGGTCGCCAAATATCGCGACCTGCTGAAAGAGAATTTGACCACCCCCATGAAAATGGAAGTACATATCGCCAACGCCGACGGTTCGAGCGCCCAACAGATCACCAATTTCGGCTGCGCCAGCTTTGCGCCGACCTTCACGCCTGACGGCAAGAAAATCCTATTCGCCTCTAACAAAAATAAGTGCGATTCGAGCTACTTCGATCTGTTCCTGATGAATCTGGACGGCAGCGGCCTCGAACAGGTGACCGACTACGGCAAGTTCACATCATTCCCCGAATTCTCACCCAACGGCAAGTACCTAATCTTCGCCTCTAGCTATCAGAGCAAAGGCAACTACGAGTTCAACATCTTCCGCGCAGATTGGAAGCCCTAGAGGTGCCCCCTCCACTGGAGACTTCGTCGCCGGCTCCGGCTGGCGCGGCCTCTGATGCGCTGGTATTCTTTGGTGCCACCGGCGACTTAGCCTATAAGCAAATCTTTCCCGCACTGCAGCAAATGGTCATCCACGGGGAATTGAAGGTACCGGTGATCGGCGTCGCGAAAGCGGGTTGGACGCTGGAGCAACTGAAGCAGCGCGCTCACGAGAGTCTCAGCGAGCACGGCGGTTTGAACGACGCTGCTTTCGCAAAACTGACTGGCTTGTTGCAATATATCGACGGCGATTATCAGGACCCGGCTACTTTCGAGCAGCTTCGGCGCATGCTCGGTTCAGCCTCCCGCCCCACGCACTATCTCGCCATACCACCCAGTTTGTTCGGCGCCGTGGTAGAAGCTCTGGGCCGCTCGGACTGTGCTAAAAACGCTCGTGTAGTGGTAGAGAAGCCCTTCGGCCGGGATCTCAAGTCCGCCCAAGAGCTAAATGCAATCCTTACCTCCGTGTTCGCTGAAGACTCGATCTTTCGAATCGATCATTTTTTGGGCAAGGAAGCGGTGGAAAACCTTCTGTTCTTCCGTTTCGCCAATAGCTTTCTGGAGCCGATCTGGGACAAGCGCTACATTCACAGCGTTCAGATCACCATGGCGGAACAGTTTGGCATCCAGGGGCGGGGCAAGTTTTACGATGAGGTCGGCGCCATTCGCGATGTGGTGCAGAATCACCTATTGCAAGTGCTAGGTTTCCTGGCGATGGCCGCTCCCACCAGCTTGTATCCGAACGCACTGCGCGATGAAGAAGCCAAGGTCTTCCGCACGATTGTTCCTCTGACGCCGTCCGCGGTGGTCCGCGGGCAGTTTGCCGGATATCACAACGAGCCTGGCGTGGCGCCTGATTCCCGTGCGGAAACATTTGCCGCGGTTCGTCTCAACCTGGATTCCTGGCGCTGGTCGGGCGTGCCCTTCCTGATTCGAGCGGGAAAGTGCCTGCCGGTGACCGCGACCGAGGTCGTCGTCCGGCTGCGCGAGTCGCCGTTATGGAGAGTGCCCTTCGGCGCCAACTATGTGCGCTTTCGCCTGAACCCGGATTTCGGCGTAAACATGGGAATCCGCGTGAAGCGTCCGGGGTTCGAACTGGTCCCGGTGGCGAACGAGTTGTCGGTGATGCAAATCGATTCCGACGGCTCCGTGAGCCCCTACGAACGTCTTTTGACGGATGCGATGCGCGGTGATGGCATGCTGTTCGTTCGCGAAGACGCGATAGAAGCGGCCTGGTCCGCTGTGGACGGCGTGACAGACCGGAGCTTGCCGCTACAGATTTATCAGCCGGGTACCTGGGGCCCGCCCGAGGCCCAGCGTCTGGCGGACGACATCGGGGGCTGGCACAACCCGGAATAATCGGCCATGGCGGCCCGGTTGCCTAGCCCAGAGTCAGATAAACTAGAGGATAACCTTAGGGAGTACTAAGGTCAATTTCTAATGGTGGTTGGACACGGAACAAGGCACCATTGATGCAGTGGGCGAAATGAAGCCGGCCAATTTCCGTTCGTTGTCGTCAAAGTTCTCGCGTTTCACCGTGCTGCTGTTTCTGTGGATGGTGGCGCTGATCGTTCTTTGGGATGTGCGTACCCACACGTTTGACTTGCCTAAAGCCATTCTGATGTGCGCCATCGTGGTGCTGTTGGGTGGGCTGATTTCGAAATTTACCATGCGCGCCCTGGGACGGCCGCTGGCGCTTTTGCAACAAGGTATTACGTCCGTCCGCGAAGGGAAATTCGAGCCCATTCAGATCAGTTCCACCCATGACGAGATCCAATATCTGGGCGAAAGCTTCAACCAGATGATTGCGGAAATCAATGCGTCGCAGGCGGAGGTTCGCCAGCACCGCGACCTTCTCGAAGAGCGCATTCGCCAGCGCACCGAAGATTTGGAGAAAGCCATGCGCGCCGCGCTAGCCGCCAGCCAGGCCAAGAGCGAGTTTCTGGCCAACATGTCGCATGAGCTGCGCACTCCCATGAACGGGCTCCTGGGCATGCTGGAGGTGGTGCTAGACAGCCCGCTCAGCACCGAACAGCACGAGGAGTTGGCGATCGCCCAGCGTTCGGCCTATGCTTTGCTGGCTTTGCTCAACGACATTCTGGACCTTTCGAAGATCGAAGCCGGCAAGATGATGATCGAGAGCATCCCCTACGACGTGCGCACGGTACTCGACGATTGCGTGAAGTCTTTCAACGCCCGCGCCACGCAGAAAAAAATCGCGCTCCACTTCGAAGTCGACACCGACGCGCCGTTAAAGGTGATTGGAGATCCACTGAGGGTGCGCCAGATCGCCGCGAATCTTCTGTCGAACGCTCTCAAATTCACCGAACATGGATGGGTGTGCCTGCGCCTGTCGACGACCGCGATCGCCGACGGGCCGCTTCAGATGAAGGTCGCGGTGAGCGACACCGGGGCTGGAATCGAAGCCACCAAACTCACGGCGATCTTTGAAAAATTCACGCAGGCAGACGG
>JBDTTL010000211.1:0-8797 GCA_039930665.1 Acidobacteriota bacterium | reverse complement strand
GGTTGCCTTCACGTAATCCGCCGGTTTGGCGAAGAAAATATTTTCGACGTAGGTCTGCGGGTTGCGATCGTAAAGCGGAAACCAGCTCGACTGAATCTGCACCATGATGCGATGGCCGGGCTCGAATACGTGATTGGTGGTAGGGAGCGCGAAGCGGTAGCGTTCAGGCTGGCCACTCGGAATGGCCGACGGATGTTCGAAACTCTGCCGGTAACGGCCGCGGAAGATGTCCATCGAAACCGCCAGCTCATAGCCGCCCATCTCCACCTGGCTGGGAACTTCATCGGGATAAACATCGATCAGCTTCACCACCCAGTCGGCGTCGGTGCCGGTAGTGGCCGCAAACAAGTCAGCGAGCGGCGCGCCGCTGATTCGCACGGGCGCGGTGAGAACCGGCGTCTGGTAGGTCAGCACGTCGGTTCGGTCGGCGGCGGTGCGCTGATCCGTCACCAGCCACTGTTTCCAGCGGTCAGAGTCTTTAAAACTGATGGGCCGCGGCAGGTAGGGGACTGGCTTTTGGGGATCGGAGACGTAGGAATCCGCAGCACCTTCGGCAGCATTCGGCAGGTTGAATCCCAAGCCGAACCCAGCCTGAAGGTAGAGAGGCTTGAGCGGCGCAGCGCAACCATTTTCACAGGCGAGCGGCCAGTTCTTGAGACGGTCCCAGTGATTCTCGCCGGTGTTGTAAATGAAAACCGGCGGTGTGTCGGCTTTGGGCGCCCCAGTCTTCAGGTATTGATCGAAGAAGGGCTTCAGCACATCGCGGCGGAACTGCAGCGCGGTATCGCCGTCC
Organism: Acidobacteriota bacterium; assembly: GCA_039930665.1. GTDB lineage: Bacteria > Acidobacteriota > Terriglobia > Bryobacterales > Bryobacteraceae > Palsa-187. The sequence continues at coordinate 8,004 of JBDTTL010000211.1, read as the reverse complement.
CACTTCAGCGGCCCAAGATTATAGGCGTCATAGTTCACCTGACTATGCCGCCACGGCCCCATCACCAGATAATTGTGATCCGCCTGACCTTTGCTCTTGAGCGCTAGGTAGGAGTGGATCGCGCCCCACATGTCTTCCTGATCCCACAAGCCTTGAATCCACATAGTGGGGACTTGCGAAGGATGCCGCGCCACCAATTTATCCAGCGCCTGGTCCTGCCAGAACGGATCGTAGGCGGGATGCTCCATCAGCCTGCGCGTCCAGGGCAGTTGATCGAGTCCGCTCGCACGGGCGTAGTCGCCGGCCGAACCTGCGCGGAGGAAGCTCTGGTAATCGTCGTAGGCGCCGCGGGCCACAGACTCGCCTTCGCCTCGTTTCGTCGTCTGCCCCGAGAAGTAGTCGAGATTGACCTGGCGAAAAGCTCCGTAATGAAACCAATCGTCGCCCATCCAGCCATCGACCATGGGGCTCTCCGGCGCGGCAACCTTCAGCGCAGGATGCGGGCCCAGCAGCGCCATCACCACGGTGAAGCCTTCGTAGGACGATCCCAGCATGCCCACGCGGCCGTTCGATTCCGGCGTGTTCTTCAACAGCCAGTCGATGGTGTCATAGGCGTCGGTGACGTGGTCAGTTTCGGTCTGATTCAGCGGGCCGCGGACGGGCCGCGTCATGACGTATTCGCCCTCTGAGCCGTATTTGCCGCGTACGTCCTGGAACACTCGGATATAGCCGTCCGCCACGAACACTTCGTCTCCCTGCGACAGCGTCGCGAGCATGTGTATACTTTCGCTGCGCTCGGTGCGCTTGGCCGCGTGATAGGGGGTGCGGGTGAGCAGAATCGGCGCATTGCGTGCGCCCTTGGGCACGATGATGACCGTGAAAAGCTTCACGCCATCGCGCATGGGAATCATGACTTCGCGCCGAATGTAATCGTAGCCGGCCCGCGGGACCTCGAACTCGTGGGGGATGTCTCCGCCAGCCGGGAATCCTGCCGAGTATTTACCGGGTGCGTTGGCGGAAGGAGCAACCGCGGCCGGGTGGGTGGATTGTTGAGCGAGAGCACAGCTGGCAACCAGCAGACACCAGCCGGCCCGATGCAAAACGCTTGGTTCCATGCCCCCGATTCTAGCTCGGTTTCAGGGAGATTGCTGTGCAGAGAACGCCGAGGCTGTGCTCGCCTACTTGAAGTCGCAGTGAAGTCCGCGGCGACGATTCTACACCGAAGCGAGTTTCCGGACGGGAGTTGATGATTGGGGGATGTGGAAGATCTGGGCGTAAGGAACGTGATGTGACGGGGTCGCGTCCCTTGCCCAGAGAAGATTAACGTAGCAAACTATCGAAAACAGAACAGCGCTGTCTGGCCGACAATTATTTGACGCTGGATACGGTGATGGTATCGCCTTTCATGGCGCCCATGATGGTCACTTGTTTTCCGGCCAATGGTGTTACCTTTGCCTGATCGTCGAGCTTGTAGATTTTACCGTCTTCGGTGACCAGAACGGCGGGAGATCCGCCCTTGAGGCACGTTTGCGCGCACTCCACATTGCCTCTCATGCCAGCCTTCGTAGAGCATTTCTCATCAATGATGTAGCCCTTGAACTCCGCTGCCATCGCAACGGTCGAGAAGCTTGCCACCAACGCGAATGCCAGGATTGTTCTCTTCATGGTTTTCTCCTTCTTAGTTAACCGGATTTCCATATTGGCTTCCGAGTACTAGCTCAGTATACACCCCCGCTAGCTTTTGTCGTGCCCGTTTGCGTGCCCGTTTGCGTCGCAAAGCAAGAATCGACATGATATACTTCACGCCGTGAAGAAACTGTCTATCCTGCGATTTTGCCTATGCGTCGCTCTATTGAGCGGCATTTGGATTGCACGCACCCAACAGCCTGTTCATGGGGATTTGAAGCTGAATAAGGTTGGCGAGAATCTCTATGAGATCTCGCCCGAACCGGAGGTGGCCGGAGCCGGCGGCAATGTAACCGTCGCGCTCACTCGCGAGGGCGTAATCCTGGTCGACGACAAATACGACTGGGATCACGACGGCATACTGGCCAAGGTAAAGACGCTCACGGATAAGCCGATCCGCTACGTCATCAATACTCATCAGCACGGGGATCACACGGGCGGGAACGCGAAGATGCTGCCGATGGGGGTCCAATTGCTGATCTCGAAGCAGGCGCGCGCGAATATGGTCCAACTCAAAATGCCTGGCTTGCCGCAGATCGCATTCGAGAATGACTTGCAGCTTTCCCTCGGCGAGGAGAATGTCGAGGCCTTTCACTTTGGACGAGCTCATACCAACGGCGATTCCGTGGTTTTGTTTAGAGCGCAGCGGGTGTTGTCGATGGGCGATATGTGCGTTCGCGGCGACGAGTTTCCGCCTCTCATCGATTACTCGGCGGGCGGGAGCATCATGGAGTGGACCAAAACGCTGGATAACGTTCTAAAGCTGGATTTCGACACCATTATCCCGGGACACGGCGCCGTGGGCAGCAAACAAGATCTGGTGGCCTTCCGAAATTTGCTGGTGAAAACTCGCGATCGGGTTCATGAGATGAATGCCGCGAGCAAGAGTAAGGACGAGATTGCGAACATGCTCCGTAGCGAATTTCACTGGACGGATGCGCGCCTCAAAAGTTCACTGGATGGAATTGTTGCAGAGATGCGTTAGATCTCAAAGCCCGAACCAGCGCCCAATGCCTAGCGCGGCCCTAGAATGAGATTGTGGCCGTGCCTATTAGCGAAATATCTGGTTCCTCTCCATCCGGCAGGCCGGCGGAGTCCCGTAGATGGCTGAAGCGGAGGGTGCCCAAAGACCAGCTATACCTGCTGGCGCCGTCGCGTCCGCAGCCGAAGCGTTTCGGTGCGGCCGAGTTTCCCGACCACGTTCGTCATGTCCTGCGGGCCTGGTGGTTCTGGCTGGGAATTGCCGCTGCACTCCAATGGGTGGGCCGCTGGCATACTGCTATCGCGGCCGGCGCGCTGGCTTTCTTCCAATACCATACGTCCGCGCAAACCCATCCCGCGGTGTATCCGCTCGAAGCGGGTCTCGACGTGGACACGAATGAATTTCAGAACACCATCGAGGGCGTCACCGGGATGCCGTTTATCAGCGGCAACAGTGTGCAGATTTACAACAATGGCGATGAGTTTTATCCCGCGATGCTGCATGCGATTGAATCGGCTGAACGGTCGATCACGATGGAACAATACATCTACTGGGATGGGGAGGTAGGACGCCGCTTTGCGGAAGCGTTCGCCGAAAAGGCGCGGCGCGGGGTGGAGGTCAAGCTGCTCCTGGACGCAATCGGCTCGGCGACGCTGGGCAAGGAAATTTTTCGCATCCTCGCAGCCGGGGGATGCCAGCTCGCCTGGTTCCGTCCCATTCATTGGTACACGCTGCATCGCGCGAACCGGCGGGACCATCGCAAATCGCTGATCATTGACGGGCGCATGGCGTTCACCGGCGGCGCGGGACTTGCCGATCACTGGCTGGGTTCGGCGTCGAACGCGAAGGAGTGGCGCGATATTCAGGTGGCCGTTACCGGGCCGGCCGCGCTGGCGCAACAGAGCGGTTTTGCGCTGAACTGGCTGGAGACCACGGGAGAGATCCTGAGCGGTGAGCGTTATTTCCCAGAACCGCGCTCCGAGCAGGGCGAAAGGGGCGGTGTGAAAGTGCAGACCATCCAAAGTTCTCCCGCGCTTGGATTAGGCGCGGTGGGAACGATGTACCTGGCCGCGCTGCAGTGCGCTAAACGAGAATTGTTGATTGCCAATCCCTACTTCATTCCGGATGCGCGGGTGATCGAAATGCTGGCAGCGGCACGGCGGCGCGGCGTAGTGGTGAAGCTGATGCTATCGGGAGAACATATTGACTCGTGGTGGGCTCGCCAGAATAGTATCCGCCTATATGGGCGGCTGCTCGAAGCCGGCGCGGAAATCTACGAGTTCCGGCCGACGATGCTTCATCAGAAGGCCATGCTGGTGGACGGCGTGTGGGCCACCATCGGCACCGCTAATTTCGACAACCGCTCTTTCGCGTTGAATGAAGAGACCAACCTTTGCTTCCACTACCGGGCCATCGCGGACGAACTGCGTGTCATCTTCACGGCTGATCTGGCGCGTTGCGACCGAGTGGACTTTGAGCAATGGAGGAAGCGCGGATTGTGGCAGCGCACCATGGAGCAATGCGCGTCGGTGCTGGAGGATCAACTCTGAATTCGATGCGCACGTTTCGGATCGCGACTTATAACATTCACAAAGGCCGCGGCATGGACGGCCGCGTGCGCATAGACCGCATTTTGCGCGTGCTGCGCGAGGTGGAGGCCGATGTCATCGCGCTGCAGGAGGTGATGAATCATCAGGAGCGATCCCTTGAAGAGCATCAGGCATGCTATCTCGCCGAGCAGTTAGGATACTTTTTCAGCGTGGGCGAAACTCGCAAGCACCGCGACGCCACGTATGGCAACGTCACGCTCAGCCGCTGGAAGTTTGACGAGTCCCGACACATCGATCTCAGCGTCGCCGGGCGTGAGCCAAGGGGAGCGTTGCGAACCGATATCCGCGTCGGCGACGAAGTCCTGCACGTGTTCAATGTGCACCTGGGCACCGCGGTTAGGGAGCGCCACGCGCAGGCCCGCTTGATCGATCAACATCTACTGAAGGCGCTGGATGTCCCCGGCCACCGCATCGTCATGGGGGATTTCAACGACTGGAATCACGGGCTGGTGACGAAAACCTTGTCGAATGAGTTTCACTTGACGGACCTGGCCGATCATCTGCCGCGCACCCGGGGTTATCCGGCGCTGTTGCCGCTAGTGCATCTGGATCACATCTATCTGGATCATGAGCTGCAGATTGAGGGGGCCCGCTTCCAGCGCAACCGACTTTCGTTAATGGCATCGGACCATCTGCCGCTGGTGGCTGAGGTGGCGTTCCGCAAACCGCGTTGAAGAGAGTGAGTGGGATATAATCGTCGGCCAGGGGGAACCACATGAAACGCATTGTTTTGGTACTGACGGCAATCATGGCTTGCGCCTCGATAGCGACACCGGCAGCGATGCCGAATACCTTGACGGGAAAAGAAAAATCCGAAGGGTGGAAGTCGCTGTTCGACGGGAAATCATTGGACCAATGGGACCCGAGTACGAGCCCCACGACCCAGTGGAAAGTGGTCGACGGCGCCATCGTTACGGACTCTCCGAAAGGCGGGACTTTACTGTCCAAAGAAGATTTCGCCAACTTCGAGCTCAAGGTGGAATTTCGCACCACGGACAATGTTAATTCAGGTGTCATGCTGCGTAACCCGCGACCAAACCCTTCCAAGAAGGGTGGCGGTGGAGAGGGCTATGAGGTGCAGATCCGCGACAAGAACCCGGGCAATTACACCGGCGGCGCCTATCTGACCGGCAGCCTGGTGAATGTTGAGAAAGCCCCGGCGGATGTCAAGATCGTGAGCGGGGAATGGATTCCTCTCGATATCACGGCAGACGGCGACCACTTCGTGATTCTCTACAACGGACGCAAGGTAGTGGACGCCCACGATACCAAGCTAGAGAACGGAGCCATCGGATTACAGTGGGCTCACCCGGAAGACGCCGCAGGAACGAAGATCGAGTTCCGCAATATCAAAGTGCGGCGCCTGAAGTAGCCTTAATGGCCGGTCCACGCGCGGCGACTTCCTTCTTGACGGATGGCGCTCGGTTCCCCAGGGGCGAAGTGTGCATGTAGGCTAGAGGGAGAGGGCAACGCCATGCAAACGTCGCTACGAAATGTTCTTGCAACCGGCATCCTTATTCTGGCGGCGAATCATTCGCTGGCCGCGCAGCAGGTGGAAGACAGCTGGGCGGAAGGGGCGAATACGGTATATCGCGAAACCATGCCGTCTGATTCAGCTGCATTGCGGCAAAGAGCTTCCAGTGGCGATCTTGCCGCGCAGAATGACCTCGGTTTCCTGTATGCCAACGGCAAGGGCGTTCCCAAGGACCTGTCCGAAGCTGTCCGCTGGTACCGTAAGGCCGCCGATCAAGGCTACGCGGATGCGCAGAACAACCTCGGAGTTCTATACAACTACGGCCAGGGCGTCCCGCACGATTGCGCGGAAGCGATTGTCTGGTATCGCAAGGCTGCCGAGCAGGGCGATGTAAAAGGGCAGTACAACATGGGACAGTTGTATCGCCATGGGTGCGGCGTGGAGCGGGACGACGGTGAAGCTTCCATCTGGTACCGCAAGGCCGCCGATCAGGACTACGCGGACGCACAATATAATTTCGGGCTGATGTACAAGAACGGCATAGCGGTTCCGCGGGACAATGTCAGAGCGTATATGTGGCTCGACCTGGCAGCGGCGAAAAAAATTGGCGGCAATCAAAAGAAATTTATCGCGTCTCGCGATGCGCTGGGTGCAGTGATGACACCGGAGCAGGTTACCAGAGCCCAAAAGCTGGCCCGCGACTGGGTACCGGGATCGGAGTAGGATTGTGCCCTGCGGGAGCGACTTCACATTTCGTAGCGGTTGGTGCGGAGCACCATTTCTGCCACTGCTGGAGTCTGACCTGGTAGGGGATTCCGCCAGACCGGCTCCATAGCATCTCGCCTTCGCGGCGGAGCACACGGCGGAGCAGACCGCCGCAGCGCATTTCGTCGCCACGCTGCGGGTCGATTCGCGGATCGCGGGTGAGGGAAGCGTTCTTGTGTATTTTCAGCATTCTCGATTCCCCCCGTTACTTCTTACGAATGACAATCCGTCCGTTGTAAGTAGTGAACTGCATTTCGGGACCACCGCCATTGATGGTTCCGTACATCGTACGGTCATTCTTCCCACGGTCGTCCGTTGCCGGAGCGGGCGAGGCAGTAGAGGTATCCACCTTTACATCGAAGTCCGTGAAGATCTCCCCGTGATCGCTTTTCATCTTCAGTCGCGCTTTGAGGTCTGCCGGGAGGGTCACTTCAATGTCGCCGTTCATGGACGAGAAGCTGGAAGCTTTGGCGGCAGAAACTTGTGTCAGGGATGCCTTGATACGCCCGTTCATGGAGTGCGCCACCACGGGTCCGGAAGCGCCTGCAATCATGATTCTGCCATTCATGGCATCGATCGTCATTTCGCCCGATGTGTCCTCGACTTGGATGCTGCCGTTGAGTGTCTTGAGCTCGAGCGTAGTCTGCTTCGGAACTTTGATTTCGATGTGAACCTGATTCCAAATTCCGCTCTTTACACGGACCACGTTATTTTCCTGGGTAGCCTCAATTTCGTTCGACGGCTGATCGAGGCGGTGCAGTCCCTGGGGCGGATCTTCGCGCTGTGACCTGTGACGCGAGCCATCGCCGCGCCCCGAGTATTCGATGATGGCGTCGCTGCCGTCGTAGCCGGTAACTTTCAAGGAACCCATGGGTATGTTCACGCTCAGAGTTTTAGGACGCGACGGGTCACTGAAGGGCAGAGTGATCCGTTGTTGCGCAGGCGCGACATCCTGCGCAGCAAGCATTCCAACTACCGCGAAAAATGCGGTGGACTTAATCCAAAGGGATTTCATTGCAACCTCTCAACCGCCCAGGTGGCTCTTTCACGGACACTGGAATTCAATGAATCGTTTCCGGCTACCTGCTTCAGTTGGGCGATGGCGGCCGAATCCTTCAGATCCACAACCAGGTCAATCAGCGCAATCTGCACGAGCGGAGCCGATTGCGGGGCAATGGCGTTGATGATTTCCGTGCGTACGGCTGAGTTCCTTGCAAATGTCCGCAGCGCATCGGCGGCGGCCAGGCGCACGTTTACATTCGAGTCATAATTTACGGAATCGAGGAGTGCCGAAAGAACCTGACCGTCCGAGGACGGTACTTGATTCGCCCAGCTAACACCTTGCAGACGCTCGCTCGCCGATTGCTGGCGTAGCAGCGACAGTGCGACCAGCGACCGCATGCCGTTCATTTCTCCGCGAAGCTGCGCGATCTCCGAGCTCTCTCGCCCAGCCTTCTGGGAGCTGGCAGCGTAGCCCAAGCCCAGCC
>JBDTTL010000210.1:0-8806 GCA_039930665.1 Acidobacteriota bacterium | reverse complement strand
GCATACCAAGCGGGTTCCATCTTATTATGCTAACTTCTGACTCAGGACACTAGGGTATCATCAATCTCTACACGTGTTCAATCTCTTTGTGGAATATTGTCAACACGAGTGCCGTCGCAGGCGCGAAGGAATCGTTCACCGGCTTTGACAATAGCTTGGACGATGCGAAATCCCTCCTGGCCGGTTCCTGTGTCGAACTGATCGCCTCGATGATCGACGGCATTGCTCACCCTGGCCACCACGGCGACGTTCGTCCCGAGCGCGGCGGCAAAAGCAAACAGGGACGCAGCCTGCATCTCCACGGCGAGCACTCCCTTTGCTGCCCAATGCTTCAGTTGCGTCGCGGTTTCCCGATAGGGCGCGTCCGTGGTCCACACCGGCCCCTCGCGGACAACGACGCCCAGGGCCTGGAGTTCCGGAACCAGAAAGCTGCCAATCGCCGTGGGACACTGCACCATCTCTGCTCTAGGAAGATAGTGGTAAGAAGTCCCTTCATCGCGCACGGCAGACGAGGCAATCACGATGCACGGCAGCGGAAGCGAGGGCGATACACGCCCCGCGGAGGTTAGGCCGACAATCAGGCGTACTCCCGCCGAAAGGAGCTGTTCAGCAATCAATACAGCGTAAGGCCCGCCAATCGTCCGAGCGATCATCCCGCATTTGCCGCCCACCGCAGTGACAGAATACATCATCGTGTGGAAGCAAGGCCAGGCGGGGAACGGTGTAGCAAGACCTTTTTCCACCAGCCAGTCCGTAAGATCCCCATCGAATTCGAGGATGCATATTGGCGGGATTGGCTCCTTTGGTAAGTTTCGAAGAGTCCTCACCGATTCCATCAAGTCTGCGGCCGTGAATTCCGACGGCGCCTTCAGATCGTGCTCGAAAAGTGGAAGTTGGATTGCCAATGACATGAAGCATATATCGTACGTCACACACCCCGTAAACTTTTGCGCGCCCCACTCGATGGCGTGCGCATGGCGGTGCTTCGAGCGTTTCAAAGATCGGGGCCACGAGAGAATACGTCGCGAGCGCTTGCCGCGACGCGCTGCGGTCGATAAAAGCGAAGTAAAGATAATGAACAGGAGGTGGCGATTTTCCATGACCTCACTTTCAGGGTGCATTCCCCCATCCTCTCTCTGCTATTCTGGATCAGAATGCGGTGTGGGTTTCAGATTACGATTGCTCTGATAGCAGTTGTCCTTCTAGCTAGGCCCTTCGACTGTTTTGCAGGCGCGGCGTGGACCAAGAAGGCGGCCGATTGCTGCCTCAAGGGCAAGTGTGCTCCCACAGCGAACTCTGACGAGTGCTGCAAGAACACATCCCCCGAACGGGACCAGCTTGCGTCGTCAAAAGCGGCGAACCAGCCTTCTCCCCTGCTCGCTGTTGTGGCCGTTCACATCCCGACTCTGGCCTGCTCCTTAACATTCCAGCCGCTCGGTGACGCCGTTAGCCATCCGCCGCCGCGTATCGAACTCACAGCCTCCGTTCTGCCGCTTCTCATCTAAACTCCGCCCTAGGTGTGCGTCCAGCACGCCAGTTTAGTTCCCTTTTGGAAACCCGCCCGCTGCCGCGTGTGTATGTAATCACGCTCACGTCCAACGGGCAAAGTAGGAGGCTTGGATGAAGAGTAATGTCAAGATTTTCGTTTCGATCATGCTCGGCGCGGGTCTGACGAGTCCCGCGCAGTCTCAGCAGTGGGAAACGCCGGCGAAGTGGCACCGGTCGTTGAAAAAGGCCGTCCCTGGAACTCTGCTGCTCGGCGATGACGGCGTGGAATTCCGTTCCCCTAAATTCAACCAACGTTGGGCGTACGTCGAAATCCATAGTTTCGACCTCTCCGCCAGGGAACTCATGGTGAACAGTTATCAGAACCGTCACTGGCACGAACCCGGAGAGCAGCGCTTCCGGTTCACCTTGAGTGAGACGATGCCGCCGGAAATCGCTGCTCAGCTCACCGAGCGCGTCGGAAAGCCTGTGCGTAACGGCATTCCGCTTCGAAACGTTGCGGCGTTGTCGGAAATCCCAGCCCATCATCGCATGTGGTCCGGTGGAAGCAACGGGACACTTCGGTTAAAGGATAGCGGCATCGATTATGTCACGGAGAACGGCCGTGACAGCCGGACCTGGCGATGGGCGGATATTCAAACGATCGCGAATCCGAATCCATACGAGCTTCGGGTGACCGCCTACCGCGAGATCGTCGAGTTCGATCTCAAGCAGCCGATGTCTCGCGATCTGTTTGAGGTCATGTGGGACCGTCTTTACGCTTCCGGACTCAACGTTACCGCTACGGGGGGAGATGAACACCAATGAAAACCTTTAAAGCCAGTCTCATCGCGCTCTTCTTGACCCTGCGGCTGCCTGCGGCCGATCTGCCGATTCCCCTGTCCGCGTTGCTGGAGGAAGCCACCCGCAACAACCCCGATATCTTGGCGGCTCGCCGCGGCTGGCAGGCGGCGACGCAGGTTCCATCTCAAGTTTCGACGCCACCTGATCCGCAGGTCACGGTGCAACAGTTTTCAGTCGGCAGTCCCCGGCCATTTGCAGGATTCAGCAACAGCAATTTTGCCTACATCGGATTCGGAATCTCTCAAGACTTGCCGTATCCGGGAAAACTGAAGCTCAAGGGTGAGGTCGCTCAGCAGGACGCCGTCATAAGTCGGGAGAAGCTCGAAGCCGTGCGGCGCACTCTAATTCAGCGAGTGAAGGAAACCTATTTTCAGATTGCCTACGCCCAGCAGACCCTCGAGGTTCTGGACCGCAACGGCCAGCTTCTTGAACAGATCGAGAGGATCGCGGAGGCCCGCTATCGCATCGGCCAAGGCAGCCAGCAGGACGTTTTGAAATCCCAGCTCGAACGTACCAAACTGCTCCGTGAAATTGCGCACAATCACGAACTGATGAACACCCAACAAGCACTACTCAGAAAGCTCCTGAATCGTCCGCCCGATACTCCCGACGTTTTGACCGAACCACTCGTGGAAACTCCGCTCCGGTACAAGTCGGATGAGCTATTGGCTAAGGTTCGGACCGAGAATCCCGAAGTGGCGGGACAGGAGGAGATGGTGAAGCGGCAGAGTTTGCAGGTAGAAATTGCCCGTAAAGATCGCTATCCGGATTTCAACGTGCAATACATGTGGCAGCACACTGCCGAGCAGTTTCGCGACTACTACATGCTCAGCTTCAGCGCCCGTATCCCGATCTACCGCCGCCGCAAGCTCAATCCAGAGATGAACCAGGCCGTCGAAGAAGTCAATCGCTCGCGGCGCGAGTACGAGAGCCAGGTGCAAACCGCCTACTTCGACGTCCGTAACCAGTACATTGCCGCTGAGACGGACTCGCAGGTCCTCAAGATTTACCGCGAAGGGCTGATACCGCAGGCACTGGCCACTTATCAGGCAGGACTCGCGTCTTACCAGACCGGCAGCCTGGACTTTGAAAGTTTGTTTTCGGCGTTCCTGGATGTCCTGAATTTCGACGGGGAGTACTGGAAGACGTTGACGGAACACGAAACGGCTCTGGCACGAATCGAGAAGATTACGGGAGTACCGCTCAACTGAGGAGTGCTTATGCAACGTTATCGGACTGCTTTCTTCGTAGCTCTGGCGACCACGATCCTCCTCGCCGGAGCCGTGGTTTTACTCTGGATCGATCCGCAAGCGGTGAGAGCGCGGATTTCGGCAGCTTTTTCGAGCCAGGGTCCGGCGAGCACCGCTTCAGCTACGAAGCGTGAAGCGGCAACGTCTCAGCCACAACCGGCTGAGCCAGGCCCGTCTGAACCAAATCTTGTCCCTATCACCCTAACGCCACAGCGCATGCAGAGCATTGGAGTCAAAACCGGCACCGTCGAATATCGGCAGGTTCACGACGAGATCCGCACGACTGGAAACGTCGAGGTGGACGAAACGCGACTGGCCGACGTGCAAGTCCGCTTCGCCGGCTGGATACAGAAGGTTTACGCCGACGCCACTTTCCAGCCAGTCCGGAAGGGCCAGCCGTTGCTGACGATTTACAGTCAGGAGCTGGTCGCGACCGAAAACGAATATCTGCTTGCCAAGCAGAATCAAGGATTCCTGGCGCAAAGCACTGTGCCCGGCGTCGCATCGGGAGCCAGCAGCCTACTGTCTTCAGCAACCGAGCGGCTGAAGCAATGGGGAATTCCGGAACGCGAGATTGCAGAGCTCGAGAAAACAGGAGAGGTCAAACGCGAGCTGGAAATCGACTCGCCCGCTTCCGGCTTAATTACCGAGAGAAACGCCCTCCCGAATATGTACGTGCAGCCGGGTACGAAACTGTACTCGGTCGCGGATTTGTCAGTTGTATGGGTCTACGCGCAGGTCTTTCAGAATGACATCGGCCGAATTAAGCTGGGAGACTCGGCGGGCATTACGGTGGACTCCTATCCCGGACGCACCTTCCGCGGACGGGTGAGCTTCATCTGGCCTCAACTGGATCAAGTAACCCGGACCGCTAAAGTGCGCCTTGAGATCGCCAATTCCGACATGAAGCTCTCTTTGGGAATGTTCGTAAACGTGAAGCTCGACCTGTCCATGGGACGCCAGTTGGTCATTCCAGCGTCGGGAGTGTATCAGTCCGGAACGCGCCAGATCGCATTTGTCGACCGCGGCAACGGGTATTTTGAGCCAAGAGAGATCGAAGTCGGCGCCCGCGCCGGCGATGACTTTATCGTGGCGAAGGGACTCAAGGCCGGAGAGCGTATCGTCACTTCCGCGAATTTCCTGATGGATTCTGAGAGCCAGCTTCAGGCAGCGATGGGATCGTTTGCACCTCCCCCGCCCGGCGCTGGCGCGGCATCGGCGATGAACGCTCCGACGGGGCAAGTGTCGCTCGACTACTCGTCCAATCCGCCGACGCCGCGCCGGGGGGACAATTCGTTCCGAGTGAAGCTCACCGGCCCGGATGGAATGCCGGTCGCGGGCGCGCAAGTGACCATAACATTTTTCATGGCTGCCATGCCCGCCATGGGGATGGCGGCTATGCGCAACGTAGTTTCCCTCGGCGACAAGGGGGCCGGCATATACGAGGGTCCAGGGCAGCTTGCAAGCGGCGGGACTTGGCAGGTCACGGTGCTCGCCACTAAGGGCGGCCAAACCATCGCTCAGAAGCGACTCTCCATCAATGCTGAAGGAGGCATGAAGTGATCGGCCGCTGGATCGATTGGTGCGCCCGGAACCGTTTTCTGGTATTCACCGGAACTCTCTTTCTGGTCCTGGGCGGCATCTTCACCATGCGGCGAATTCCGCTCGATGCTCTGCCGGATATCTCCGATGCACAGGTCATCATTCACACGCCCTGGAATGGCGCACCGCCCAACCTTATAGAGGATCAGGTCACGTACCCGATCGTCACGTCACTGCTTGCGGCGCCTAGCGTGAAAGCCATCCGCGCCCAGACGATGTTCGGGGATTCCTATGTGTTCGTAGTTTTCGAGGACGGGACCGACCTGTATTGGGCGCGCTCTCGCGTCCTGGAGTATCTTCAGCAGATTCAGGGGCGATTGCCGTCAAACGTGCATCCGACGATCGGGCCGGATGCTACCGGTGCGGGTTGGGTCTACGAGTACGTGATCGTGGACCACAACCAACGCTACAGTCTCGCCGACCTTCGCAGTCTCCAAGACTGGTTTCTACGATATCAACTCGCTACGGTTCCAGGAGTAGCGGAAGTCGCGAGCATTGGCGGTTTCGTCCGTCAATACCAAGTGCGCCTGGATCCTGACAAGCTCCGTGCCTACAATATTGCGCTTTCGACGGTCATTGATCGCGTGCGTGACAGCACCAATGAGGTCGGCGGAAGGCTGATCGAGCTGGGCGGCGCTGAGTACATGATTCGCGGCCTCGGCTACCTGCGGTCGCTTTCAGACCTGGAGACGGTCCCGGTGGCGACCAAAAGCGGGACAGCAGTCCTGGTTCGGGATCTGGGAAGCGTGTCGTTCGGACCGGACATCCGTCGCGGCGTGGCGGAATGGAACGGCGAAGGGGAGACGGTTGGCGGGATCGTCGTCATGCGGTATGGCTTGAACGCGCTGAACGTGATCTCAGGCGTGAAACAGAAACTGGCCGAAATCTCGGGGTCTCTGCCTCCAGGAGTCGAGATCGTGGCGGGATATGACCGGTCCGGTCTCATCCGCGCCTCGATCGGCACATTGGAGCGAGATTTGATCGAAGAGGCCCTTATCGTCAGCGTCGTGATCGTCGTATTCCTTTTCCATTTTCGCTCGGCCCTCATTCCGATTCTGGTCCTGCCAATCGCTGTTATTGCGTCGTTTATTCCGATGTATTACCTGCAGGTCAGCTCGAACATCATGTCGCTAGGCGGGCTGGCGCTGGCCATTGGGGTTCTGGTGGATGCTGCCATTGTGATGGTGGAGAACGGATACCGCAATTTGTCCGAGGCACAGCAACAGGTGAACCGGGAAGGGGCTGCGCCTGCCAGCATTCCATCACGCGAGCGGAGGAGAATTCTCCTCGATTCAGCAAAACAAGTTGGCCCCGCGCTGTTCTTCTCGCTGTTGATCATCGTTGTCTCCTTCCTCCCGGTATTCATGCTGGAGGCGCAGGAAGGCCGCATGTTCCGGCCACTGGCTTGGACCAAGACCTTGGCTGTAGGTTTTTCGTCATTGTTGTCGATTACTCTAGTGCCCGTCTTGATGCTGATGTTCATTCGCGGCCGGCTGCGGCCGGAATCGAGCAATCCCGTTTCACGCGTCACCCAGGCTATCTACCTCCCGATTCTAAAACTCTGCCTTCGGTTTCCGAAGATCACGGTGCTGGTAAACCTGGTCTTTCTGGCGGTGACATTCCCGCTCGCGTTCACGCTGGGAAGCCAGTTCATGCCTCCTCTATTTGAGGGTTCGGCGCTGTACATGCCCACGGCGCTTCCCGGCATTTCGATTGGGCAGGCGACGCAACTGATGCAGGAGCAAGACCGGATTCTACGCTCGTTTCCCGAGGTGGCAACCGTATTCGGCTCCATCGGCCGTTCGGACAGCGCCACTGACAACGCCCCGCTCGACATGTATGACACAACCGTGACGCTCAAGCCCCGCGAGCAATGGCGCCCCGGCATGACCTACGAAAAACTGGTCTCGGAAATGGATGCCAAGCTTCAGTTCCCCGGCCTGACGAACACCTGGACGATGCCGATCAACAACCGACTCGACATGGAACTCACGGGAATCAAGACGCCGGTCGGCCTCAAGATCCAGGGGCCGAGTCTCGAAGGGATTCAGCAGCTTGGAGAGAAGATTCAACAGATCCTCGGGGGCCTCCCCGAGATGAGGTCGGTGTTCGCCGAGCGCGTTGCGCAGGGATTCTACGTCAATGTGGAGGTAAACCGCGCCGAAGCCGCGCGCTACGGACTGACGGTCGGCGATGTGCAGCGCGCGATCACGTCCGGAATCGGCGGCGAAAACATCGCCGAGAACATCGAGGGCCGCGAACGCTATCCTATCAATGTCCGCTACGCCCCGGATTTTCGAGATGATCTGGACAAGCTCAGGCGCGTGGTGATCGCGACGCCTTCGAGCGCCCAGGTCCCACTGGGCGAGCTCGCCAACGTATCCTTCGCCAAAGGACCCACTATGATCCGGGATGAAGATGCCGCGTTGACAGGATACGTATATCTGGATCTCAACACGCGCGACTATGGCGGTTTCGTTGACAGAGCCAGCAAGCTTCTGCGGGAGAAACTCGCCCTGCCGGCGGGCTATAGCTTCAAGTGGTCCGGCGAATACGAATTCGAACTGCGCGCTAAAGAGCGATTTAAGATCATCCTGCCAGTCGTTTTCTTCGTGATCTTTCTGCTGCTGTACATGGTTTTCCACTCGGTCAGCGAAGCGCTGGTGCTGATCTTTCCAACCTTCTACGCAATGACCGGAGGGCTGCTGTTGCAGTGGCTGCTTGGCTACAACTTCAGCGTCGCTGTATGGGTCGGCTATATCGCCTTGTTCGGCATCGCGGTTGAGACTGGAGTCGTCATGATGGTCTATCTGAACGATGCCCTGGACCGCAGGCTCGCGGCGGGGCAGCCGCTCGAATCCACCGATATTAAGGACGCGGCGATCGAGGGCGCCGTGCATCGTCTTCGGCCGAAGTTGATGACTGTGGCAGCGGTTCTCGCGAGCCTGATTCCCATCCTGTGGGAGTCCGGAGTGGGTTCGGATGTGATGAAGCCGATCGCAGCGCCGATTGTTGGCGGCATGATCACGTCCACGATTCACGTATTGATCCTGGTCCCCATATTTTTCGTGATGTTGAAAACGCGCGCTCTGCGACGGGGCCGCCTGAGGAGCGCGGGAGAGGGTGACGTCGATGAATGAAGCAACAATGTCTCTGCTGGATCGGCGTGAGACCGCCCGGCGCCTGGAATCGCACCGACGACCGCTGCTGAAAGTGCGTTACAGAAGTCTGAGGATTGATTCGCCGTGCGCCTTGCGATCACTCCAGAGATAAGGTTAGCATCGGCCGAACTGCCCCCAAAATGCTGCCGTGACTTAATCTAATCCGCGAGCATGTGGACAACGGAAGTCAATCACTTCTACATCGTCGCCTTGCCAGGTGTCGTGATTGCGCCTTTTCTGGGGAGAAGCCTGAACAGACGGATACATCCGCTGCGTTTCATTTCCTGCGTGTATGTAGGCTTGACCGCCATTGGCGTCATATTGTTGCAGCAGGCAATAGTTGGTTGGTCGAAATAGCTTCGCTAGGATTTGTTCTCCGAGACGGGACGGGAACCGAAGGGGAGCCGGATGCGAATCACCCGTTCGCGGTCGCGCTCTTCAGAA
>JBDTTL010000209.1:0-8884 GCA_039930665.1 Acidobacteriota bacterium | reverse complement strand
CTATGTGCGCAGCAAGATCAAGGCTTGTGCGGAGCTGGGCATTTTCAGCGAAAAGCTGACGCCTCCGGAAACGGCAACCACCGAAGAACTGGTGGCGCTGGTTGAAGAGCTGAATGGACGCTCGGACATCGACGGGATTCTGGTGCAGATGCCGCTGCCGAAGCACGTCGATGCGCGGCGGATGCTGGAAACAGTGGCTGCGGATAAGGACGCGGACGGGTTCCATCCTATCAACGTCGGCTATCTGGTGGCGGGACGGCCAGCTCCCCGCTCGTGCACGCCCGCCGGCATTATCGAACTATTGAAGCACTATCAGATTCCCATCGCTGGGCGGAACGCGGTGGTACTGGGGCGGAGCGATATCGTTGGCAAACCGATGGCGCTGATGCTGCTGCAGGAGAACGCGACGGTGACCATCTGCCACTCGCGCACTGTGAATCTGCCGGAGGTTTGCCGGCAGGCGGACATTCTGGTGGCGGCGATCGGGCGCGCGGCGTTCGTCACAACCGATTTCATAAAGCCGGGCGCAACCGTGGTGGATGTCGGGATCAATCGTGTAACGGACCCCATGGAAGCAGCGCGGCTGGGACGCTCCGAAGATTTCGCGGGCAAGGGCAAAGCCGTGGTAGGCGATGTCCACCCGCTCGATGTGGCACGTGTTGCAGGAGCCTATACGCCGGTGCCGGGAGGCGTGGGCCCGCTGACCATCGCCATGCTCATGTCGAACACTGTGGGACTGGCGGAGCGGCATCAGGGTGTCGCGTAGCTCATGTTGCGGGTCGGCCTAACCGGCGGTTTAGCCAGCGGCAAGAGCTTTGTCGGCCGCACGCTCGCGGGCTTGGGATGCCTGCTCATCCAAGCCGATGACCTGGGGCATCGAGTGTTGCAGCCGGACGGCGAAGCCTACGATGGCGTGATTCGTGAATTTGGCCCTGAAATTGTGAGGGCCGATGGCAGCATTGACCGTCCTAAGCTGGGGGCCTTGGTTTTCCATGACAGCGAACGGCTGGCGGCACTGAACGCGCTGGTGCATCCGCCGGTATGGGCTCGCCAACAGAGGCTGATGGACGAGTTCGCGTCCGCCCATCCCCATGGCATTGCGGTGGTGGAAGCTGCGATACTTGTGGAAACGGGCAGCTATCGTAATTATGCGAAGCTGATCGTGGCCGTTTGCCGCGAAGAGCAGCAGATCGAGCGTGCGATGTCGCGCGGCGGCATGACTCGCGAGCAGGTGTTGGACCGGTTGAGCCGGCAAATGCCGCTGGCGGAGAAGATCAAGTATGCCGACTACGTTATCGATACGTCGGGAGCGAAAGAAAATACGCTCGCGCAGAGCAGGGTTGTGTACCACGCCCTGTTAGCGCTGAACCCTTAAATTCCCCAACTTATGAGATTTCGCACTCTTTTCATTGCCTTGGCGCTGGTGGGCGCGTTTGTGTACTTCACTACGGCGCCCAATTCTCCTCTGCGGCGCGACAGGGGGCCCTTGTGGAGCGGGCCCACGGTAGCGCATTCGGCCGGACTGGGGGGGGATGAACTCAATAACATCGAGATCTATAAGGCATCCAAAGACAGCGTCGCCTATATCACCAGCACGGTTTATCAGCAGAGTTTTTTCTTCGAGATGGTGCCGACGCGCGCGCTCGGCTCCGGCTTCCTGATCAGCCCCGACGGGCGCATTTTGACGAATAACCATGTGATCAGCGGCAGCGCGAAGATCGAAGTGCGTTTTTCCGACGGCAGCCGGTATATCGCAAAGGTTCTAGTGGCGGACCGCGCAGACGATCTGGCGTTGATTCAGATCGATCCCAAGAAAAAGCTGCCGTTCCTGAAGCTGGGCGATTCCGACGGGTTGCAAGTAGGGCAAAAGGTTCTGGCGATCGGGAATCCCTTTGGATTTTCGGGCACGCTGACTACCGGAGTGGTGAGTTCGCTGGGCCGCGAGATTCGCAGCGAAAACAGTACTCTGGAGGGACTGATTCAGACGGACGCCGCCATCAACGAAGGTAACAGCGGCGGGCCGCTACTGGATTCGCAAGGAAATGTGATCGGCATAGACACTGCTATTCTGGCGCCTAGCGGCGGCAACATCGGCATTGGATTCGCGATGCCTATCAATCGCGCCAAGGCGATGCTCGAAGACTTCCGCGTCGGTAAGAGTTTTGGGCGCCCGCGTTTTGGAGCGTCGACGGCCTATATCGCGGGAGATCTGGCGTCGGAGCTGAAGCTGCCGACGGGTGGCGGCCTGCTGATTCAGGAAATCGGACGTGGGTCGGCGGCGGAACAGGCAGGATTGAAGGGCTATCGCGACGTGGTGCTGGTGGGCAACGAGCGGCTGGGCATCGGCGGCGATTTCATCACCGGAATTGATGGTAAGCCGGTGACCGAATCCGATGCTTTGGCCCGAGCGATTGCCCGCAAGCGTCCGGGTGACACCATCACCGTGAAAATTTTCCGCGCCGGGAAGCTGCTGGACGTCCCGGTGAAATTGGGCGAACTGCCAGAAGGGCGGTTGTAGCGCAATGGCGAAGTTTTTAACACGGTGTTGGATTTTGCAGCAGGATTAAAATGGGCGTAGCGCCACAAATAACGCCAGCGGCATCGGTCAAAACTCTTCCGGGAGATGCGGGCATGGCCGCGGGGGGACCGCGTAAGGCGCTGGCGGGATTTTTTGTGTCGGGCGTCCTGCTGGGATTCCTGGGCGCCATCCTGCCCTCCTGGGGGCATCATCTGCAGCCGGATTACTGGATGGTGGGGCTATACTTTGTGGCCTTGATCCTGGGTGTGTTGGCGTCGGTTCGCCTGGCGCGGCCGCTGATGGAACGACGCGGCTTGGCATGCACGTTGTCGTTGGCATGCGCGCTGGCGTCGCTGGCACTGTTCGATCTGGCGTTCTTCTCGCCGCCTTATATCGCCTGGTGGCGGCTGCCAGCCATTTTTATTTTGGGCGCCGCCGCGGGGCTGCTGCACACGGCAATCTTTCACGCCATCTCGCCTATGTACCGGCAGGATCCCGCGGCCACGGTCAATCTAGGCGGCATCCTGTTCGGGCTGGGCTGTTTCAGCGTAGCGTTTTTGATTTCGCAGACCTTTTATTTCTACACCGCGGCGGCCATCCAAATCTGGATCGCAGTCATTCCGGGTATTTTTGCGGTGGTCTATGCACGAACGCGTTTTGCTCCACATGAACCCTCCGCCGATCCGCCGGCGCGCGCGGTTCTGGCGGAAATCAAGAGCCCCGGCGCGGTACTGTTCAGCTTGATTCTGTTCTTTCAATTCGGCAATGAATGGGCGGTGGCGGGCTGGCTGCCGTTGTTTTTAAGCCAGCGGCTAGGGATGAGTCCGGCCGATTCCGTCCTGATTCTCGCGCTCTACTGGATGGCCCTGCTGGTGGGACGGCTGGTGGCGCAGTGGATGCTGCTGGTGGTGCGACATACACGGCTTCTGGTGGCGAGCGTTGTGATGGCCATGTTTGCCTGTACTATCCTGCTGGATACCAATAACACCTTCGGCGCGGTAAGCGGAGTGCTGCTGCTGGGGGCTGCGTTCGCGCCCATTTATCCGCTGGTAGTAGAAAAGATCGGGCACCGGTTCCCTTACTACCACCCGGGATTTTACAACGGTATTTTTTCATTCGCGATGGTGGGCGGACTGCTGGCTCCTTGCACGCTGGGCTTTTTCGTGTGGCTGCTGGATGTGCGCGCGGTAATGGGATTGCCGCTGGTGGGATCGATAATCGTGTTCGTGCTACTGGCGCTGATCTGGCTCGAAGCGCGGCTGAGCGCGACGCTGCATCCTGGCGTCTAAATGGATGTGCCAACGGATTGGATAGAATAGCCATATAAGCGATGGAAACGAGCGGAGTGGACAAATGCCAATCTTTGAATATCAATGCGACGATTGCGGCAACAAGTTCGAGAAACTGGTGCGGCGAAGCTCGGAAGCAGACGGGGCCGAATGCCCTTCGTGCGGACGGAATCACCTAACCACACAGGTATCGAGCTTTGCGGCGCGCACCAGCGCCGGCGCCCAGGACGCGATGCCATCCTGCCCGTCCGGCATGTGTGCCACGCCCGGGTTGTGCGGCCGGAATTAGAGAATCCTCAAGCTTTGAGAGCCCGCTCGACGGCCTGCGCCAGCAGGTTGGGCAAGAACGGTTTCTGCAGAAACTCGACGCCCGCGACGCGCGGTTCGTAAGGGTAGCCGCTGGCAATAATGGCGCGCAGATGGGGAGCGCGCAGGCGCGATCGAGTCATCAATTCATCACCGCTCATGGCGGGCAGAGACAGGTCTGTAATCAAGAGTGCGTAGTCTTCCGGGTGTGCGTCGAGGAGCGCCAGGGCGGCGTCGGGGTGCGCGCACGCGTCCACCTGATATCCCAGGCGTTCCAGGTACCTCTTCAGGAGGTCGGCCAAAGCCGGATCGTCTTCCACCAGCAGCAGGCGCGGGAAACCCATATCGTTCGTCGGGCCGGCCGTCACCACAGCGACAGTGGAAGATTGCCGGGGCTGAAGAGCAGGCCGACAGTGGCGCGAGAGCCAGTGCGCTGGAAGGCGGAGACGTCGACATGCACGTCGCGAAGATCGTAGCGTACCGACAAATGAATGTCACGTCCCAGGGCGTAGTTGATGCCTCCTCCCACCGAATACTGGTAGAAGTTTCCCAAGTTCTGCCCGATGGACTTGAGACCGTAGTAGCCGCCATCCGCGCCCAGGTTCAGTCTGCGGATGCCGGTATAGCTGATGGAAGCGGTGGCGTTGTCCAGACGGCCGGTGGTGGTAGCCCCATTTCCGGAATTCACTCCGCGGAAGTAATTAAATCCGAGTTCGGAGCGCCGGAAGTGCCGCTTAAGCTCCACCGTTCCGCTGGGATAAATCGTCTGGTAGTTTGAGATTCCCGTGATCGTCGACTGGCCTAAGATAGCCGCCAGAACTGGATTGAGAGCAAAAGTGAACGCACTTTCGCCCTTCGTCAGGGTCGCGCCCGCCTGGATAGAAAAGGTCCAGAAGCGACCCAAGCTAGTGGCGTAAAGCCCATGAAAGGTATGCGAATCGGAGCGGTAGGAAAATCCAGGGAACTCGAAGTGTGAATACCCGTAAGTAACACCCACGGTCGAGGTCCGGGACATTCGCCGCCTCATGCTTCCGTTAAAATCGTAGCCCCATCCATTGGACAAACCCGCGGACTTTAGATTTTGAAGAAAGACGCCTCCACCAAAGGTATAGGACATGCGCGGCGATTGTATCCAGGTTGCGGAAGCATTGGACTGGAGGTAATACGTGCGAGTGTCGAACAAACGGGTTACAGGAGTGAACGAAGAGTTGAGATCGTTCGATGCGGCGTCGGCCACTTGACCGGTAGCATAGGTGAGACTGCCCGCGGACTCCCGGAGGTCAAGCACGAGATGGCGGGAAAACTGATAGGTATAACCCAAGCTCAAAGAATGATTCGTACCGCTATAAAGGTCATAATTCGTGTACTTGGTGTAGGAGCCTCGGTAATCCAGCGCCAACTGCGAACGCTTCCAGCTATGCACCCCATAGGCGCCCCCTTCCACTTCAACCCCATAGAGGTAGGGGACGCGAACCAAATTCCCTTGGGCATCGGTCGCGAAAGGCACGATGCTATTATCCACAATGCCTGAGACGCCGAAGTAGTAGCGCAGATCAACCTGTTCGCCGCTGCGGGTGCCGATATTGCCCACCCCAGGGCTAGAAATCCCAGGCCCTTGATAACTGTTGAGATCGGTATTTTGGGCCATCAACCCGGAGGCGGCGGCCAGAAGCAGAACTCCGCTCAGTACCCGCCCCGGCAACTTATTCCGCATGCCCGGCGTCAAATTTCTATGCAAGGGTGAAGTTCTCCCATCCGATAGACTGAAATGGACAATAAACTGAGTCTGACGCTTGGCGCTTGTCCCTGTCAAGCCCCCAAGAAACAGGAGGAAACTAAAATGTTTTGGCGTATCTGGCCAGCTTTATGTCTGCTGCCGGCGCTTGCTGCCGCGGATCTTCCGATCACCGAGGTAACGCTGTATAAGCATGGGGTGGCGCACCTGGAACGTGCAGGCGAATTGAAGCCGGGCGAGACGGCCCGCCTGGATTTCAAGCCGGATGACATGAACGACGTGCTGAAGTCCCTGACGGTGACGGACGGCAATGGCGGCAAGGTGAATGGGGTGCGCTACGATTCGAGCGATCCTTTGGCGAAGCGCCTGGCGGATTTCCCGTTCCAATTGGGGCCGGGGGCCTCGCTGGCTGCGTTTCTCGACCAGATGAAGGGCGCGCGTATCGAATTGAAGCTGGGCGCGGGCGATGCGGCGGGCATTATCATCAGCGGGCGGGTAGTGCAGGAATCCGACAAATCGCAGCGTGAGGTGCTGGTGCTGCTGATGGACTCGGGCGACATCCGCAGCTTCGACTTGGGCGCAACGAGCGCGGTGAAGCTGAGCGATCCGAAACTGCAGGGCCAATTGGCGGCTTATCTGACGGTGCTGAATCAATCGCACGCGCGGGACCGGCGCAGCGTGTACATCGACGCGGTGGGCTCGGGAACGCGGAAATTGACGGCGAGTTACATGACGCCGGCGGCGGTGTGGAAATCGAGCTACCGGTTGATGTTCGGTGCGGCGGGAGAGCCGACGCTTGAAGGCTGGGCGATCGTGGACAACACTTCGGGCGACGATTGGAACAACGTTCGGCTGGCGGTAGTGTCGGGGAAACCGGTGTCGTTTATCACGCAACTTTACATGCCGCGGTATGTGCAGCGGCCGTTCGCGGAACTGGCGGAGAATCAGGCGGCGGCTCCGGTGGTGTATCAGGGGGCGATGGAAGCGGCGAAAGACGAGGCGATGAATAGGGCGGCGAAGGCGCCGATGGCTTATGCGCGGCAGTTTTCGCAGTCGGTTGAGGTGAGCGCCCAGGCGGGGGCAATCGGCGGCGCCGTGGCCCCTTCTTCCTTCGGCGGCCCTGCCGACACGCGCCAAGCGGGTGAGCTATTCGAGTACAGTTTCGCCACGCCGGTTACGGTGAAGCAGGGCGAATCGGCGATGCTGCCGTTCCTGCAACAGAAGATTGGCGCGCGCAAACTGCTGGTGTACTCCGAAAGCTACGGGCTCAATCCGCGCGACGCGGCGGAACTCACGAATAACACGGGAAAGACGCTGGATGGCGGTCCGATTACGGTATACGACGATGGGACGTACGCGGGCGAGGCGCTGGTGGAGACGCTGCCGATCGGCGACAAGCGCTTGATCAGCTACGGCGTGGACCTGGGAACGCGCGTCACCACGGCATTCAATTCGTCGCAGGCGGTGGTCCGCGACATTCACTTTCAGCGAGGCATTTTGACGACGCGCTCCGCGATGCAGGAGACTAAAACTTACACCATCAAGAATGTGGATGCAAAGGCGAAAACGCTGGTGATCGAGCACGCGCAGCGGCCAGGTTACACGCTGATGGAACGCAAGCCGAGTGAGACCACTCCGAGCGCGTATCGTTTCGAAGTGAAGCTCGCAGCGGCAGGAACGGAGACTTTTCCGGTGCGCGAAGAGCATCTCTACGATCAATCCGTCTCCGTGACGAATCTGACGCCGGACGTTCTCGCGGCCTACGTTCAGAACACAGCGCTGAATGCGGCGTCCCGGCGGCTGCTGGATCAGATTGCACAGAAGAAAAATCAGGTGGCCGCTAACGACGCGGCACTGCGGCAAGCTGAAGCGGATATCACCAGCCTCACGCAGGACCAGAATCGTATCCGCAGCAACATCGAAAGCCTAAACCGCGTAAATGGCCAGCAGGATCAGGTGCAACTGTATGCGCGCCAGTTGGCGGCGGCAGAAACCAAATTGGCGACGCTGCGGGATACGCAAAGCGACCTGCGCAAGAAGCAAGCAGCGCTCGAAGGCGAGCTTAATTCACTGGTGGAGCGGATTGAGTTTTAGACGGCAACTGGATGCCGTCGCCGTATTGCGCTAAGTTCGGGATGCTGACGGGCAAGTGGCCGGTGATGGGAATTTCGCCCACCAGCGCCTTGGCCACTGAAGTCTCAGAGGGCGGAGCAGTGCTGAATGCGTCGAGGTAGGCGGCTACATTGGGGGATCCAGTGAGCAGATACGGGTTGCCGAAGGAGACGAGCGCGACGCGTGTCGAACCCTGAGTGAGTTTCTCGAGGTACGCGGGCAAATCGCCGGGCAGCATGGGGCTGGTGGTGAAGGTGGCGAACACGACCGCAGAACACGCCGAGACGTCGCCGGTCACTGCGTCGAGAGCGGCCAGCGGCAGCGAATTATCGACGAACACGATGCGGGCTTGCGGCGCGCGCCTGCGAAATTCGTCCGCCAGGCGCCGCCCGAAGGAGGAGAGGCGGATTCCGGCCGATACCACCAGGCACGCTTGGTTCGGGGCGGACAGAGGTAGAATGGCGCCTTCGTTACGCACCAGCGTCACGGCGCGGTCGGCGACGCTCTGAGAACGCTCGACCTCGTCATCGGAGTCGAGAGCATCGCTCACGGCGTCCAGATCCACCAGCTTCTTCTTATTGCTGAGACCCACCCGAACCTTAGCTTCCAGCACAAGTAGGGCGCTTTGATCAATGCGCTGGCGCGAGATGCGGCCGCTTGCAACTGCTTTCAGCACGGCGCGAATAGCGGCATCGGGATCGGGCGGCATCAGCAGCACATCGGCCCCGGCTTCGATGGCGCGCACCGAAGCTTCTCCGCTGGCGAACTGTTTAGCGAGGCCCGCCATGTCCATGGCGTCGGTGACCACGATTCCTTTGAAACCCAGTTCCTCGCGCAGCAGTCCCGTAAGAACGCGGCGCGACACCGTAGCCGGAATATTTGCGGGTTCGACGGAGGGTACGGTCAGGTGCGCGGTCATGATGG
>JBDTTL010000208.1:0-8889 GCA_039930665.1 Acidobacteriota bacterium | reverse complement strand
TGGCGAAGTTGGGATTCGGACGGCACCCGTTGTTGGTTCCCGCAGCCACGCAGGCAGGCACATTCTGGTTGACGGAGATGATGAGGTGCAGCCCGCGCACGTGCTGGTAGCCCACGCTTAACGTGCTGCGCGCTCCTAGTTCCTGCTCGATCTCAAAACTGCCCTGTTCGGAGTAAGCGTTCTGCATGTTGGGATTCATGGTGGTGATGTTGCTGAGCAGGCCGGAGGGGACACTCGCGAGAATATTCGGAAACGCCGGAGCGCCGGTCTGAGTGGGCGCAAGACTCAGGCTCAACTGGCTTGCGCCAGTGATGGTGGTTGTGTTGCCGGCCGACAACAAGGCGTTAGCCAGGGCGCGAAGCGGAACGCGATCGTAGAAGAGGCCGAAGCTGCCGCGGACCACGCTACGCCGGGACGCAAAAGGGGTCCAGGCAAAGCCGGCGCGGGGAGAGACGTTGTTCTGATCGGTCGCGATGGTTTCGAGAAACTGCAGATCGTAGCGCAGTCCCAGGTTCAGGGTGAGGCGGGAGTTTACTCGCCAATCATCCTGCCCGTAAAATCCGATGTTCGGGTTGGACTGTGACAATACCGTCCGGCCAAAGGTTTGGGTGAAGCCAGCGTTGTTGTAGGTCCCGCTCAGGAAGTTGGCGAGCGATGAGAATGAGTAGCTGCCTCGGATGGAGCGCGGAAAAGCGATCCTGTCGGCGTTGTAAAGAAAATCGAATCCTGCCTTCAGAGTGTGTGCGCCGAACTGGCGCGAAACGTTGTCGACTAGTTCGAATAGATTGTTGACGCGCCCTGTGGGAGAGTTCGACAGGGTTCCGAAGGAAGCCACGCCTGAGATGCTGACGGCGGGTCCAAAGGGATCGGTGGGCAGCGCCGCAAGATGACTCCGCGTGAACTGCGCGCGCGTCTCATTGATTAGGTTCGAGGAAAGCGTAAGGACGTTGCTCACCGCAATGGTCTGGTCCGTGCTGTCGAGTCCGGCGGAAGCACTGGCCGTGCTCAGCCCTCCGGCGCCTCGCGAGTCGGTGCTGTGAACATCGTAGAGGCTGTAACGGGCGCTGAACTGGTCCTTCTGGCTGAACTGGTGATCCACTTTGCCGAGGAAATTGATGTTGTGCACTGGATTGGGATACAGGCCCGTGGCAATCGGCGACCCGGGATAGTGCACGGCGGCCAAGCGTGCGTTAATGGCGCCCACATTGGCCGGAGCAATGGTGATGAGGCCACTTTGATTCAGCAACCGCTGCTCGAAATTCGCGAAGTAGAAGGTCTGGTCATGGCGAATCGGGCCACCGAGGCTGGCGCCATACTGCGTCTGCGTGGAGGGCAGTTTGGTATTGGAAAGCGAATTCGCCGCGCCCAGGCGCTGGTTGCGAAAATAGCCGTAGAGGTCGCCATGCAATGTGTTGGCGCCGCTCTTGGTAACCATGTTGATGTAGCCGCCCAAGGCGCGCCCTAGTTCGGCGTGACCGCCGGAAGTGACCACCTGAAATTCTTGAACTACGTCCAGGCCGTAGAAGATGCCGCTGAGGCCCGCCGCATCGTCGTTGGCGGACAGTCCGTCCACAATAAAGTTGTTCGAAAAATTGCGCTGGCTCCCGACGGAGATGCCCTGCCCGGGCACGGCCGAAGTTTCGGCAAAAAGCTGGTTGCTGGCCGTGTTGGTCGGAGAAACCGATGGGACCAGAAGCGCCAGATCCAGAAAATTGCGCCCGTTCAGCGGCAGATTCGCGACCTCGGCCTGGCCCACGGTGCCCGCGATCTGACTGCGCGAGCTTTCGAGGACCGCCGCTTCACCGGAAACCACGATATCGGTCTGTTGAGTCTCGAGTGGAAGGGAAACCGGAAGGTCAAATGATGACCCGACGGAGACCGTCAATGAGCGAACCGCGTCTCCGAAACCCGGTTGATGCACGCTGATCTCATACACGCCTACCTTGAGGTAGACGAACTGAAAGCGTCCATCGCGGCCGGTCGTCGTCTTGCTTGTCTGGTTGGTCGCGGTCTGACGCGCCGTAACCTCGGCGCCAACCACGACCGAGCCGGAAGGATCGGTAACGCGCCCCCCCACGCTTGCATAATTGACGGTCTCTTGCGCGGACACCATCTTCGGAAAAAGTGAAATGAAGGTAAGAAGTCCTAACGTAATCGAACGAAACATAAATCCCTCTCAATCCTGATTCATCACAATCTATGAACGCTTGCAGACGTGCGATTAGCATCAGGAGAGAGGAGGAGGACGCTGAAATAAGTGGGCAGGGTAGGCGGAGGCGACAGTGGCGAACTGCGGGTGCATTGCTACTGGCGCGTAGAAAGCTTGCACGGAACCGGCCCCGCCTCGTGCCTGCCCGTAACCGACAGGCGTGATAGTGACCGCGGTGCTGGAGCAGCCGTTCGGGCAATCCGGCATGGCGGACCAAGTGGGCGCACCCGGTGAAGGACGGTGGCAAGGGCAGGAACGCTTGCCGCAGCAACACTTCATCGAGCAGTTCGTTGCAGGACCGGTAGCCGCCCCCAGCAAGAGAACTGTGGGGAGAAGAATACAGCACAGCTCTACCAATGCCACACACGCCACAAATCTGATGAGTCTTCTTCGTGTCACAAAACCTTCCGAAAAGATGAACCACACCGGCCGCACGGCCGGCAAATTCACAAATAGTCTTAAGAAACGGGAAGTTAGGAAAGGACGACCGGTGGTCCGCGTTTTTGACCCGTGCGGCTATACGAGATTCGGTAGAGCGCTTCGGTCTGC
The DNA here is from genome assembly GCA_039930665.1 of Acidobacteriota bacterium. GTDB lineage: Bacteria > Acidobacteriota > Terriglobia > Bryobacterales > Bryobacteraceae > Palsa-187. The sequence goes on along the minus strand of JBDTTL010000208.1, from coordinate 6,131 downwards.
GCGTGCGCCGCCGGATGGCTGACGATGCCGGCAAAAAAATGTTGAGACGCAGCCAGCGTCACCGTGGAATCGGAAGCCCCAAGAGCCCCGGCGCTGGGGAACAACGGGCACACACTATTTTGCGGTCGGAACATTGGCGCCCCAGATGGGCTCCCGACGGGCATCATGCAGTGATGCTTACCGTGGGCGCGGCAGCAGGCCGGCAGTTGCGCTTCCGGGTCCGTGGCAATGGCCAGTGGCGCGATCAGCAAGAAACTGAACACGCCAAGCACCAGGATGGCCGCGATGCGCTTCACAAGTCGAATGTACCACGACACATCGCGTGCACGAGCCGCGTTCCTGTCACGATCTGCTACAAAGTTAGTGGGCCTGCCGGACTATAAGCCGGTTTCTGTACCCTTCGTTTCCGAAGAGCGGCAGCCATTCCTCTTGGCCGGGGATCTCTCCCCGGCTCCAGCAACCTACCCGGAAGTCGTAACGGAGCGGACCGCTCCTGCTCCCCTATTTGGTCTTGCTCCGCATGGGGTTTGCCCTGCCAGCCGCATTACTGCTGCCGCGGTGCGCTCTTACCGCACCTTTTCACCCTTACCTGACAGTTGCCTGCCGGCGGTATAGTTTTCTGTGGCACTTTCCGTAAAGCCCGCTTTGAGCGAGCCCCCCCGGCCGTTAGCCGGCATGCTGCCCTATGGAGACCGGACTTTCCTCCCGCCCGCTTAGGTTTCCCCGCGCGGGCCAGCGGCTGCCCGTCCGGCAGGCCCGCATTCATTATGGGGGTTGCAATGGCCGATGGGCAATACTCTGCCAGAGAATTCCGACCACCACTATGGAAATCCTTGAAGAGTGACGAAACATATTCATGGCGCCTTCTATCTGTCAATGGTCAGTTGTATTCTGAAGATTCGACCGTTAATTGCAGATGAAGGTCGATATGTTGGCCGGGATCGTTCGCATTCCGCCACGCTCAAGAGGGACCAAGTTGGTTCTACAGAAGGTAACAGGAGGGATACCCGATGCTTCAACGTTTGGCCGCTTTTCTAGCGGTTCCAGTATTCGCCGCTAGCCTGTGTGCGCAGGGCCTCGACACGCAAGCGAGCAAGGACGAATGGGAAGAAATAAACTTCGACTACAACTCTTCGGTATTGGTGGACGGGTTCCCCAGCCTGCTGCGGCTCAGCGAGTTGCTGCAGCAGAACGCCGGCTTCAAAGTCAGAATCGAGGGGCACACTGACACCATCGGCGACACCGCTTACAACAACAAGCTGGGGATGGCGCGGGCCAGTGCGGTCAGCGACTTCCTAATTAAATACGGTGCCCGCACCACGCAGATCGAGGTGAGCTCGCGCGGCAAGCTGGAACCGAAGTATGCCGGGCAAAAGGATACCTACCTGCGCACCGACGAAGCGCGCTGGATGAACCGTCGCGTCGCGCTAACGGTGGTGGACGATCAGGGCCGCACGGTAGGCGCGGGCGGCGCCGGCGATGCCATCCGTGCGATTCAGCCTGCAGCGACGGGGATGGCCGATTGCTGTAGCGAAGTCCTGAAGCGCCTGGATAAGCTCGACGCCATCGAACGGATGTTAATGGACCTCGCGGATCAGAATAAGAAGCTGGCAGATGAAGTGGCGCGGCTGCGGCAGAATCAGGATGCCATGGCCGGCCACATGAACCAGCCGCCTCCACCGCCACCCGCCGCTCCGCCGACCACCGATGAAGTCGCCAAGGCAGTGACGGATGCCATGGACAAGCGGCAATTGCCGAAGTTCCAGCTATTGGGCATGAACGTCGGCGGCAACAGCGACGGTAATGCTACCTTCACAGGCAAAGGACGCTACTTCGCACCGTTCGGCACCAACTACGCGTTCCAGTCGGAAGGCGAATACTTCTATAGCAAAGGGCAGCGTGAGGGCCAGTTCGACTTTGGACTCGTGGACCGCATCAATCGTTTCCAGGCGGGCTTATTTGGAAGCTTCAAACATGTCAACCTGACCGGCGACCAAACCGGCGGCACATTGGGCCAGGGCGCGCTCACCATGGAATACCTGTTCAAATGGGGCAAAGTGGGCGTTTTCGGTACCAAAGCATTCCTGGACGATGCTCTGGTGAACAGCGCCAATGTGATCACGCCTTCTGGCGTCTTGCTGAACAATCTATTCACCGAGCGCTACCTGCGCGTGGTGGATCAGGCCGGATTGAGCGGCACCGCGCCTCTATTCGGGAAGAACTACTGGGAGGGGAATGTTGGATATCTGCGCAGCACCACGGCGGGCGACCGCGTCGGTGGTACCCTCCGCCTGATCTTCCCGGTAACCAACCACATCGCGTTTACCATCGAAGGCGGCATGAACGAAACGTTGCTCGGCCCGGGCAACAACGGACGCGTCGTCGCAGGCGTGCAATTTGGCAACGCGCTCCGGCCCAGGGATTATCTGGAGTCCAACCACCCGGTTCCGGCGCAGATTCCGCGCTTGCGTTATGAAGTGCTGACGCGGACGGTTCGGAAGGGTAATGCCGCACCAGTCGCCGACGCCGGACCGAACCAGATTCTGCAGGCGGCAGCTACGGTGACGCTGAATGGATCGGCTTCCTACGATCCGGATGGCGATCCGCTCACTTACCAATGGGTGCAGGAGCCCACGGGCGCGCCGGCCGTGGCGCTTTCGGCCCCCACCGCTGCGATCACCACGTTCGCGGGAGCTTTGGGGCAGAACTACAGCTTCCGCCTGACGGTGAAGGACAACCATGGTGCGCAGGGCATCGCGCGGACCAGTATTACGGTGGGGACGCCAGCGTCTACGGCGCCTCTCATCGTCACCTTTACTGCAAATCCAACCACCATCAACGCCGGACAGTCGTCTACCTTGAGCTGGCAGGTGACAAACGCGGACTCCGTCGCCATCACCAGTTTAGGGACGTCGTTGGCGCTGACCGGTTCGCAAGCGGTTTCTCCGGCCACGACCACCACTTATACTTTGACGGCCACAAAAGGCACGCAAACCGCGATCGCCACCGCCACTGTGACGGTCAACGCCGGAGGCGGCCTGCCAGTCATCGTGAGCTTCGCGCCGAATCCCGCGACAGTCGATTACGGGCAGAGCTCGACGCTCTCCTGGGTGGTCCAAAACGCCACCACCGTGACTGTCAGCACCCTCGGGACCGTAGGGCTCACGGGCTCGCACGCGATTTCGCCGGCGGCTACCACTAGCTATACGATCACTGCCTCGAATGCTAACGGGACCGTAACAGCCAACACTACGCTGACCGTAATTACATCGGTGAAGATCCTGTCCTTTACCGCTACACCATCGGCAACCACGTCGGGAGGCGTGGCGATTCTGGTTTGCGAGACGGCCGGCGCCGCATCGGTGAACGTGAACGGAATTGTATTCACGACACCCACTGCGGTGGAATCGGTACACGTGATTCAGACTACAACCTACAATTGCACAGCCACGGCGGCGAATGGCCAGACGGCTTCGGCGCAAACTACAGTGACGGTGTCCGGGCCAATCGATCCGTAAGAGGTCGGGCTTGCGGGAAGCAAAAAGGGCAGGTCCGGTCACCCGGCCTGCCCTTAAGTTTTAGCGACGATCTAAGTGAACTTGACGGACGGATTACTCGGGGCCTCGGGTCCGTTTTTTTGGTTGCGTTTGCGCGCCAGCGCTTCTTTGATGCGCTTCTTCTCACCCGGTTTCAAGCAGAACGAATGCCGCTTGATTTCCTTGATGATGTCTTCCGTTTGCACTTGCGCTTAAACCTCCCGCCGCGCACTCTCCAGGGTTTCTCCATCCTGGACGTGTACTTCAGCCAATCCTAATTCACCTGCCTCTCAGATGTGGTAACGAAATTCCAGAATAGAAAGGCGGGTGCGCACCAACGGGTGTTGCCGGGCTGCTGGGACGCCGCCCGCGCCCGGCCTACTGCGAGCGTGAGCTAAGTCGAAGATTCAGGGACGGCCTGCATAGTCGTACTTCCGCGGTTCTAGGACGCCTTCGAACTGGCCCGCCTATCGTCCCTTGCTAAGCTTGCGGAAGTATTCCGCCACGGCGTCCGTGTAACCGGGCGCCACGCGGTCGCCTCCGCCGCTGCGGACTTGGCCCGAATCCATTTCCGCCGAAGAACGGCGCAACTGGACTTCGAGCGCTTCGAGCTTGGGCAGAATCTCGCGTGCGATGCGAGCTTCGAGCTCCGATGATGCAGTGCTGCCTACATTGAGGCGCGAAAGATCGCGACTCATGTCCTGAATCTCACGGCTCAGCTCCGGATCGCCCTCGACGCGGTCGCGCAGGTTGTTCATCTGCGCCTGGGCATCCCGCACCAGATTGCCGGGATCGATGGGTGCGGTGCCATTGGGCTCGTAAATACCTTCAGGCTGGAAGCGCCCCAGGCTGCCAGAGGCGCCGTTCATGCGACCGCCGAAGCTGCCACCGTTCTGCGGAGAACCGCCCTGCTGTCCACCACCGCCGCCCCGCGCATTGCCTTGCTGGCCTTGACCACCCTGCTGACCTTCGCCTTGACCCTGGCCTTGCCCTTCGCCTTGACCTTGACTACCCTGCTTTCCCTGGCCGCCCTGCTTGCCCTGACCGTCCTGCTTGCCCTGACCATCTTGCTGGCCGTTCTTGCCATTTTGCTGGCCGAGACCGCGCTGCTGCGCCATCTGCTGCATTTGCGCCCGCAGGCGTTCGAGGCGCGCCAGTTCCTGCTCCAGACCGCCGCCGTTCTTGTCGTTGCCCGGCTGGGCGTTGGGATTTACCGCCGCCTGCGCGGCTTTCAAATCGCGGCTCAACGCCTCGAGCGACTGGGTGATGGGCGCCTCGCGCGGGACCATCAAGCGCCCCTGACCTTCGCGAATGTACCGCGCGGAATATTGCATGCGCAGCTTGGTTTCGTTCTGCTGGATATCGCTCAAGCCATCGCGCACACGTGCCGAGGCGGACGGCTGGGTGCCGGCGAGATCGCGCGCGGCCTTCTGCATGTCGCGCTCCAGTTGGTCGACTGCCTGGGCCATTTTGTCCTTCTGGTCGGCAAGCTCGCGAGTCTGAGAGCCATTTTTGCCGTTCTGCCCGCCTTCGCCAAAGGCTTGCCGCAAGCGTTGCTCAAAGTCTTTCTGCTCGTCCTTGAGACCTTCGGCGCGCTGAGCGAGATCGTCCACTTGCGAGGATGCCTGCTGTTGACGCATGCCATTCATCATGCGCTGCGCTTCGGCCAGGCGTTCGGCGGCGCGGCGCGCTTCGGCTTGCGTGCCCTCTGACCCTTTCTCGCCGGATTGCTGGGCTGACTGCTGGGCCGAGCGCATATCGTTGAGCGCCTGCTTGATGCGATCCAAGGCCTGCTGCAACTGCTGCTGGTTCTGCTGATTTTGCTGGCGCTGCTGATTGCGGCTTTGCTGGCTGCTTTGCTGTCCGGACTGCCCGGAGGCCTGTCCCGACTGGCTCTGTTGCTGGCCGGATGAAGACGATTGCTGGCCTTGCCCCTGTTGCCCTTGCTGGTTTTTCGACAGTTGCTCCATCTGCTTACGCAGCTCTTCCGCTTCGCGGCGCAACATTTCCTGCTGCCAGCGCTGCTCAAAAGACTGTTGCTTATTCTGGTTCTGCTGCTGGGCCAGCTCTTTCTGCCGGCGCGCGAGCTCGCTCAGTTTCTGCAGCGCCTCGTCCACTTCCTTCTGGCGCTGCTCGGCGGAGTTGCCGCCGCTCTGGCCGGTCTCATACTGATTCTTTTCGCGGTCGAGCTCCAGATCGAACATGCTGGATAGATCGCGGCCCGCGTTCTGTCCGCCGCCCCCTCCGCCGCCACTGCCAAACGCGACCTGTATGTCGCGGAAGGTGGCCTCGGCCCGCAGCAGATGCTGCAGAGCCTTTTGCTCGGGAACCAGCGCGTCCTTCCAGCTCTGGCCTTTGAGCTTTTGAGCAGCCGGGTCCATCTCGGCCGCGGCGGCCTCAAGATCCTTGACGAAACTCTGGAATTCCTGATTCGCTCCCGCCAGCTCGCGGCTGCGAGAACGTTGCGCTAGGGACTGCGCCTGCTCCTTCAGCTTGGTCTGCACTTCGGACAGGAAGCGTGCGTTTTCGGCGGCTTTATCCTTGGCGTTTCCGCGAAGTTCGTTCCAGGTGGCTGCAATGATTTCCTTCTGCCGC
>JBDTTL010000207.1:0-8921 GCA_039930665.1 Acidobacteriota bacterium | reverse complement strand
GCATACCAAGCGGGTTCCATCTTATTATGCTAACTTCTGACTCAGGACACTAGCTCACGTTCGAAAAACGCATCCACCATTCCCAGAATCTCTAGGGTCGAGTGCGCGTGATAAATGCTCGCGCGGAGCTGCGCGCCGTTGCGAATGCCATGCGTGAAGTAGGTGGCGAACTGCTTCATTTTGCCGACGGCGTCCATGGAGCGGTGCTCTTCGAGCATGCCGTAGTAGCGCCGCATGATCTCGTAGCGCGCGCTTTCCGGCGGCACTTCATAGCTTCCGGTGGCGGCGTAATCCTCAATCTGGCGAAAGATCCACGGATTGGACGATGCGGCGCGGCCCACCATCACCGCATCGCATCCGGTCTCGCGCGTCATGCGGACGGCATCTTCGGGCGTCAGAATATCGCCATTGCCGATCACCGGAATCTTGACTGCCGCTTTCACTTCGGCGACGCGGGTCCAATCGGCGTGGCCGCTATAGCCTTGCTCGCGGGTGCGGGGATGCAGCGCGATGGCCTGCAATCCACAATCTTCGGCGAGCCGCGCCATGCGCACCGTCACCAGCTCGCGGTCATTCCAGCCCGCGCGAAATTTCATGGTCAGCGGAATCGAGATGGCGGCGCGCACGCTGCTCAGGATCTTTTCTACTAGCGGCAGGTCGCGCAGCAGTCCCGATCCGCCGTTGCACGTAACCACTTTCTTCACCGGGCATCCGAAGTTGATGTCGACGATGTCGAAGCCCATGTCCTGGCAGTGGCGCGCGGCGTCCGCCATCACCGCCGGGTCCGAGCCGAACAGTTGCGCCGAAATGGGATGCTCTTCAGGGTCGAAATATAAGTAGCGGAACGTCCGCGTGGGTTTGGTCGCGCGCGCCGCCGCCACGATGCCATGCGAGCTGGTGAACTCCGTCATGATGAGGCCGCAGCCACCCTGATTGCGAATCAGGCGGCGGAAAACGGTGTCGGTGACGCCCGCCATCGGCGCAAGCACCGTCGCCGGAGCGATCTTTACGGGGCCGATCTGGAGGGCGCGGGAAACCACTTGTACCAGTTTAAGGCAGCGGGGACGCGGCGCAAAGTTTTTCCCAATCCGCGGTCTCGCCGAACTTCAGGCCGGCAAGCGCCGGATCGATATTGCGCAGCAGCCCGGTGAGCACGCCTCCGGCGCCGACTTCGATGCACCGCGTGACGCCCGCCGCGGCTAGTGCGCGCATGGAATCCGCCCACAGCACGGGATTCGGCACCTGCTGATACAGACCTTCGCGCGCCTCGGCCCCCGTACGTATTTCCCACGCCTGCCAGTTGTTGATGAGAGGCACCGTCAGGTCGCGGAACGTGGTTGAATCGAGGTCGGCTTTCAGGTGCTCCTGCGCGGGCTTCATCAAAGCGCAATGGAAAGGAGCGCTCACCGGCAACATCACTGCTCGGCGCGCTCCGGCGGCCTTTGCCAACTCCGCGGCGCGTTCGACGGCGCCCGTGTTCCCGGCGATTACAATCTGGTCGGGCGAATTCAGATTGGCGGCCGATACCACTTCGCCTTGCGCGGCTTCAGCGAGAATTCGGTCGAGTGCGCCCTCGGGCAGTTTCAGCAGGGCTGCCATTGCTCCCACGCCGAGCGGCACCGCCTTCTGCATGTATTGGCCGCGCTTATGAACCAGGCGCACGGCATCTGCGAAATCGAGCGACCCGGCGGCGACCAGCGCCGAGTATTCGCCCAAGCTATGTCCGGCTACGTAATCGGGCGCAATTCCTTTAGTCTGCAGCACGCGAAAAGCCGCGATGCTCACGGTGACCAGCGCCGGCTGCGTGATCTCGGTGCGCTTCAGTTCCTCGTCGGGGCCTTCAAAACACAGTTTGGAAACGGAGAATCCCAGCGCCGCATCGGCCGCCTCGAACACTGCAGCGGCTTCCGGATACGCGTACGCAAGGGACTTGCCCATTCCGGCGTACTGCGAGCCCTGCCCGGGGAAAAGAAATGCTGTTTTGGACATGAATGGAGAGGATAGTACTACGACTCTCTTGCCATATTACAACGCCGCGCATCTGCTGATATAGTGAAGATGTGAGACGTAAACGTTCGTTGGTCCCGGAATCTTTGGCGGAGAGTGCGGTGATTCCGTCGGCTCTGATCGAAGAGGCCAAGCGTGCGATTGAATCCGATCGTATGAAGCCGATCGCACGCTGCAGCGTTTGCGGAGACGAATGCGCCCCCAACTCCACCGAAGGCCTGTGCTGGGTCTGCCGCCGGCTGAAGTTGAGCGCGTGGCGCGATTCCGACACACAAATGCCGGTTCAGGAATAGGCGCCGACTTCGCCCGGACGCCTCTACTTCTTTCGCAGCCGCTCCATATCCGCCATCAGTTGCCGCGTGATCTTGTCGGCTACATCGGCGCTGGCTCCGCGAAACTTTGCGCCATTGCTTTCCTGCGTCGTCGACCACATCACATCGCCCTCTTTGTTCACCAGCCGGACAGTCGCCATGGCCTCGTGCTTGCGCTCTTTGATGTTGGTGGATTCCGTCTCGCCCACGCCGGCGCTGAGCGTTCTCCCGACACTGCGGCTCACACTCCCGCCGCCTCCACTGAATCTGGATCCGCTGCTGTTGGAGCTTCGTTCCGAATTCCCTACATGTCCGTTGACGCCTTCCGAGGACTGGAAATCATCGGTGTACACCAGGTCTTCAGCCGCTCCGCGCAGAAAAGCGTCGGCGCGCTCGGCGTTTTCTGTCAGCACGAATAACTTAGATCCCTGAAGGCTGCTGATGATAAGATCGCGCATCTGCGCGGCGGTCTCACCGCCGGTTAACCGGTCGACGTACACGCGCTTGACGCCTGCGACCTGCGCCGAAACATCGTCCGGAGCCTGCGCCAGCAGCAGCGCCAAAAACAACCAAGTCATTTTGTCCTAGCCTTTCCCGGCCTTGCGAGCCTCCGGGTCCTGGTACTGTACTTTTTGCCCCGTGCGCGCCTCGAGACCCACCAGTACGGCGCGGATTCCATTCTTGTCTATTCGGAACACCATGGCCTGCTGCCTGCCTTCGTCGTCTGTATATCCGACTGTCAGGAAATGCTTGCGCGTTTTTGCCAGAAGAAATATCGGAGAAATCACGATAGCCATCAGCAGCCGTCGGTCCACCTTCTGGCCGTATTCGAGCAGGTTAATGCGATCGTACGGCACGCGCACTTCCGTGCTCTTAGCGTAAAACGCGAAGTAGCGAGCGTCAGAGAGATCCATTGACCCACCCGCTCCGCTTGCCACGACGGGCAGCGTCCCGCCCATGTATTCTACATGGCTTTGAACCAGCAAGAGCACGAGGGCAAGGAACTGCACAAGAATTAGTTGTGCGGACCGGTCGAACGTCTCACGGAGATTGCACTCAGAAAAGACGCCGCATCCATTCGCTACACTCGGACGAATGCTCCTCTGCACGGTGCGCGATTGCCACCTCCCGCTGGCTCCGACGGAGGAAGTAGGCGGCCGGCGACTGGTTTGCCCCCGCAGCCATTCCTTCGACGTAGCGCGCAGCGGCTACATCAACCTGCTGCAGCCCCAAGACCGCCGATCCAGGCGTCCGGGCGACACTCCCGCCGCCGTCTCCGCACGCCGCCGGTTGCACGACCGCGGAGTGACCGGGCCACTGCTCGACGCGATTGCCGGGATGGCGCAGGCTTCCTCCGGCGCTAGGGTTCTGGATGCCGGGTGCGGTGACGGCTTCTACCTCGGTTCTCTGGTGAGCCAGAGCGGCTGCCAAGGGCACGGCGTCGACATTTCGATCCCGGCCGTGGATGCCGCCGCGCACCGCTACCCTGACTGTAAATGGATCGTGGCTAACGCGGACCGCTTCCTTCCCTCCTCCGACCGATCATTCTCAATCGTCTTGTCGATCACAGGACGAATGAATGCCGCAGAATTCCGGCGTGTGCTACGGGCCGACGGACGCCTTCTAGTGGCCCTTGCTGCGCCGGACGACATGATCGAACTGCGCAGCCGCGCGGGGAACGCCGGCCGTGACAGAGTGCCCTCCGCGGTTGAGGCTTTCGCTCCCCAATTCACACTCATCGACCGGCGCCGAGTCACTACCTCCGCCGATCTGGATGCCGAAGCCGCTCACGATGTGCTGCTTTCCATCTATCGTCCGCTGCGCTCGCAGCCCGTGGAAGCGATGCGCGTGACCTTCAGTCTGGATCTGCTGTTGTTCCGGCCTGCGTAATAGTATGGGAGTTTATGGACGCTCGACCAGAACCCCAAATAGAACCATGGATGCGTGGGCCGATCCCGGGGGTCGACACCTTCGTCGCACCCCTGCTCTATTCCTTCCAAATGGCCCGTGAGGATCTCGCCAAATACACCGCCGGCCTCACCACCGAGCAGATCTGGGCCACTCCTCACGGCTTCGGCTCCGTCGGGTTCCATCTGCGGCACATCGCCGGCTCAACCGATCGCCTGATAACTTACGTCAGCGGCGGACAGCTCTCGGACGCGCAAGTAGCAGCGCTCAAATCCGAAAAGGCGCCCGGCGCCACGCGTGAAACGCTACTCGGCGGAATCGACGCTGCGTTTGCAAGCGCGGAAGCCATCGCACGTAGTCTCGACTCCGCCCACCTCACCGACCCTCGCGGCGTCGGCCGCAAGCAACTTCCAACCACTGTCATTGGGCTGCTGGTCCACATCGCCGAACACACCCAGCGCCACGTCGGGCAAGCCATCAGCGCCGCGAAGCTCGCCAAAGTAGGTTGACGAGCGATCATGGGCGCGGCTGGCTCGCTCGATAATGACCCGATCTGCTCGATAATGATAGGAAGTGCGAGAAATTCATATCGTTGGAGGCGGGTTGGCCGGATGCGAGGCGGCTTGGCAAGTGGCGCGCGCCGGGGGCCGCGCAGTGCTTTACGAAATGCGTCCGCTGCGGCAGACACCGGTCCACAAGACCGGCGACCTAGGGGAGTTGGTGTGCAGCAACTCCCTCAAGAGCGAACAACAGAACAGCGCGCCGTGGTTGCTGAAAGAGGAATTGCGCCGCTTGGCGTCGCTGCTGATTGGAGAGATTGCGCCGCGCGTACGAGTTCCGGCGGGTCACGCGCTTACGGTAGATCGAGAGACTTTTGCCGCCGAGATCACGCGCGCTATGCAAGCGGAACCGGCCATTGAACTCCGCCGCGAGGAAGTGACCGTAATTGACCCCGATCACATCTGGATTATCGCCAGCGGGCCGCTGACCTCGGATGCTTTCGCCGAGGAGATTGCGCGCGTCACGGGCTCCGGCCGACTATTTTTCTATGACAGCATAAGCCCGATCATCGACGCCGAATCTATCGATACCTCCATTGCTTTTCGCGCGTCGCGCTACGATAAATCGCTCGATGGCACTGCCGACTATTTGAACTGTCCCTTCGACAAGGCGCAATACGAGGCTTTTCTGGACGCACTGCTCGCCGCCGCGAGCGTACCGGCGCACATTGAAGCAGACCGTCCCAGTCCTGACAACGTCCGCTACTTCGAGGCTTGCCTGCCCATCGAAGAAATCGCGCGGCGTGGACGCGACACCTTGCGCTTCGGCCCCATGAAGCCGATGGGCCTGAGTGATCCACGCACGGGGCGCCGCCCGTGGGCCGTCGTCCAACTTCGCCAGGAGGACGCGCGCGCGGGCAGCTACAATCTGGTGGGCTTTCAGAATCACATGCGCTTCGGCGATCAACAGCGAGTGCTGCGCCTGATCCCAGGCCTGGAAAACGCAGAATTCCTGCGCTTCGGCCAGGTGCATCGCAACACCTATATCAACGGACCTGCGCTGCTCGCGCCCACCTTGCAGATGCGCACGCGTCCGGAAGTCTTCTTCGCCGGCCAGATTTCCGGCGTGGAAGGTTATGTCGAATCCATTGCTACAGGGCTGATCGCCGGGCGTGCGGCGGCCGCATTGGCTATGGGCGATCTGCCCCGTGTCTTTCCGCGCGAAACGGCCATGGGCTCGCTCTGTGCCTACGTTTCGGGAGCCGATCCCCTGCATTACCAGCCTGCGAATATCACCTTTGACTTATTGCCAAAGCTGGAAAATCCGCCGCGCGATAAGAAGGTGCGTTACGCCGAGGTATGCCGGCGAGCGCTGGCTGCTCTCGAACAATATTTGTGCGCCCATGTCTGAACTGGCGTTGGCGATCGAACGGTATCTTGGTGAACTAGGCCGCGAGAATGCGTCCGTGCACACCATTCGAAACTACGCTTCGGACCTGGAGCAGTTCCTGGAATATTTCTCGCCGCCCAAGGCCGAGCCGCCCGCGCCGGCAGCCATCGACGCGCCGCTGCTGCGTGAATGGTTGACCAGTCTCTACGATCGTAAGCTCGACCCCATTTCGATCCGGCGAAAACTTGCGGCTGTGCGGTCATTTTTCCAATTTCTATTGCGCGAAAAGTCAGTACCGGCGAATGCCGCGCGCGTGCTGCGGACTCCCAAAGCTCCGAAGCGGGTGCCGATTGTGCCCACCGCCGAGCAGACTAATAATTTGATGGATGGGGTTGGGGAAGACAAATTCGAGCGGCCGCATCCCGAGCGCGATGTGGCGCTGTTCGAACTGCTGTACGGCTGTGGTCTGCGCGTGAGTGAATTAGTGGGGCTCAACTTCGACGACTTTGATTTGCGCGAGCGCTGGATCCGCGTGCGCGGCAAGGGGCGCAAGGAGCGACAGGTGCCCTACGGTGAGAAAGCATCGGCAGCACTCAAGAACTATCTAGGACAGCGGAGCGCTCGCGCTGGCGAACGCGCTCTTCTGCTGAACCACCGCGGCGGACGTTTGTCGGACCGCGGTGCCCGCGAAATCGTCAAGTTTTACGCGCGCATGATCTCCGGCGACGCGTCGCTGCACCCCCACAGCCTGCGCCACGCTTATGCGACCCATCTGCTCGCCGACGGCGCCGACCTGCGGGCCATACAGGAATTGCTGGGCCACGCGCGGCTCGCCACCACGCAAAAATACACGCAGGTGTCGCTCGCGGATTTGCTGGCGGTTTACGACAAAGCGCACCCGAAGGCGCGCGGATAACGTACGAAGCAGGCGGTTAGGCGCGTTCCAGGTAGGCGGACTCAGAAGTCGACACGCGAATCTTTTCGCCTTCGCTGATGAACGGCGGCACTTGCACCACCAGGCCGGTTTCGGTCTTGGCAGGCTTAGTCACGTTGGATACGGTGGCGCCCTTCAGGCCCGGCTCGGTTTCAACCACCGTCAAATCCACCGTCGGCGGCAGTTCGATCCCCATGGGCTTGCCTTCGTAGAATTCGATCTCCACTTTCAAGTTGGGGATTAGAAAATTGGTAGCATCGCCCAGAAAGTCGCGGGTCAGGTGCATCTGCTCGAAGGTTTCCGTGTTCATGAAGTAGTAAAACTCGCCATCGTCGTACAGGTATTCCATGTCCTGCTGGTCAAGGGAGGCCCGCTCGACTTTATCTTCCGACGAGAAGCGATGCTCCATCATCGTGCCGGAACTGAGCTTGCGCATCTTCACCTGAACGAATCCGCGCAGATTGCCGGGCGTGCGGTGCTCCATCTTAAAGACCGAGAAGAGCTCGCCGTTCCACTTGACCACCATGCCGGGACGCAGTTGTGTTGCTGAAATCATATGGGGAAACCCCAGTGTAGCAGAGCCCGGTTGTGGTTGCGCTCCGATCGCGCGTCATAGTGATCGGCCCGAGTTTTCGAGTACTAAAGTAGAAAGCTTCCTATTTGCGCCCGGAATCCGCCGATAGAGATGGGAGGAGAACTATAATGAAGAATCTAATTTTAAGACTGAAGGCGCTGAAGGACACGCGCGGTCAGGATCTGATTGAATACGCATTGATGGCTGGTTTCGTGGCAGTAGCGGCCGGAGCGGTCATGCCGGGCGTGGCTTCGAGCATCAGCACGATCTTCTCGAAGGTCGCATCCGTAATGGCCGTGGCTTCCACGCAGGGCAGCTAGGCCCGGGCGCCAGGCGCGCGGCGGCAAATCGAAGCGCCGCGTCAGGCTTTTGGATCAGGGCGAGCCATTAATTGGGCCCGGCTGGCGATGTCAGGCCGCCCCCGGTTCTCTCGGACTCTTCGTTTTTGAACGCCCGGTTCGCCGATGCGGCGTCCAGGGCTGCTACCAATGCGTTGGCCGGCGCCTCCTGGTGAGCGATAGCCGAAGGCTTGATGTGCGGCAGCACCATGGCGGCTGAAGGACGGTTGCTGTCAAGATAATCCATGCCCTGTACCGTGATCAGAAGATTGCTCTTGTCATCGCTCGATACCCAGCCGCGCTGCTTTAGATACCACAAAACGAAAAATAGTTCGTCTATGCCGGCCTCGAGCATGGCTTCCACATAGCGCATCGGCAAACCCGGCTTCAGCGGTTTACTCTTGCGGCGCTCATATAGAATGCAGAGCAGAGCCGCGCGTAACCCGGCATCCGACCCCAGCGACTCGAAAAATCCCGCCCCGCTGAACTGCGGGCAGTTCGCGTCTTCGCCGATTCCCTTTAGGTTGTCGAACGCAAACCGTTGCGCGGGATCGGAGAGAACTTCGTACGCTGCGTTTACGGAGTCAAAGGCCGCCTGATTCCCGGTATCTTTAATTGTTGGGATGATATCTTCGCGCGAGCTCTGTATACGCGCTGTGCAACGTCCGGAATCGCACTTAGGCTCGACGCCCAGCACATCATAGTGATCTTGGAACTTAGCGGCGAGTGGAGTAGACATTGAAGGGTCAAAAACAGTCGCCTGGACGGTCCTCCCACGGAACTCAGGTAAACTACCGACTCCTCCAGGGCGGCTTGCCTTAGGACCGCGGAGTATTCGGAGCCCCCCTAAAAGACTTGTAAAGCGAACCACTGGCAGGGCTTTCTGGATAAGGCGAAAGTGGTTAGGCGGGGGGCGGCTTGCTGCGAGAGGGCCTTTCGCAGTCATGCTGTATGATCTA
>JBDTTL010000206.1:0-8924 GCA_039930665.1 Acidobacteriota bacterium | reverse complement strand
TCACGACGGGCGTCGCGCTGTTCCTCGGACCGTATTTGACCGCCTTGGCGAAAGCCGCGGCGGATGCGAACGGTCTAGTGCATCCGCTGGGAATTCCAGTGGACGCCCGCAGCTACTGGAGCTACCTGGTAAGCCTGTCGGTGATCCTGCAAGTGCTGGTGCTGCCGATTGTGGGAGCGGGTGCGGATTACGGGCATCGCAAGAAGCAATATCTGGCGGTGACGGCGTACGCGGGCGCGGCGGCGGCGACAGCCATGTTCTGGCTGCAAGGAAGCGCGTACTTATGGGGGGGCGCGCTCTTCATTTTCGCCAATGTGAGCTTTGGCGCGTCGGTGGTAGTCTATAATTCGTTCCTTCCGGAGATCGCTCCGCCGGAGCAGCGCGATGCGGTGTCGTCGCGAGGCTGGGGAATCGGCTACATCGGCGGCGGCGTGCTACTGGCGCTGAACCTGCTCCTCTTTTTGAACGCAAAACGTATCGGGATCACCGAGGGGATGGCGGTCCGCATCAGTTTGGGTTCGGCTGGGGTGTGGTGGGCGGTGTTTACGATTCCGACCCTGCTGACGCTGCGCAATCGCGGGCCGGCGCATGCGCTGCCGGGCGGGAAGCTCGCGGTGGGTGCGGTGCTGGGGCAATTGCGCCACACGCTGGCGGATATCCGGCGCTATCCGCAGAGCATGATGTTTCTGATCGCCTACCTCTTATATAACGATGCGATTCAGGCGGTGCTGGCGCTGGCGTCGCAATTCGGTAATGACGAATTGAAGATTCCGGTATCGACATTGACCATGGCGATCTTAATGGTGCAATTTGTGGGATTTTTCGGAGCCGTCGGATTCGAGCGGGTGGCGGCGGCGATGGGCGCCAAGCGAGCCATCATGGTGACTCTGGTGCTGTGGACAATCACGCTGATTTATCTATTCGGATGGGTCTACACGACCAGGGACTTTTTCATCGCGGCGGCGATGGCGGCGATCGTAATGGGCGGGAGCCAGGCGCTGAGCCGCTCACTCTTCGCGCAACTGATTCCCAAGGGCAAGGAAGCCGAATACTTCAGCATCTACGAAGTGAGCGACAAGGGGACAAGCTGGGTGAGTCCGCTGGTATTCGGGCTGGCGCTGCAGGTGACGCACAGCTACCGGCAGGCGATTTTGTCGCTGATTATCTTTTTCATCGCTGGATTGCTGGTATTGACCAAAGTCGACGTGAAACGCGGGGCGCTGGATGCGGAGGTTGCCGAAGCAGTCTAGCGGCCCGCGTTTCGCGCGGCGAAGCCGCGACCCGATTTTGTGAACCGCTTCGTTTATTGAACCTTGAAGGGCTTAAAGTCGGAAAAGGAATATCGGGCTGTTCCCGGCTTCTCCGAACATCCCAGCGTCATTTCTTGGGTGGGTATTCTGGCGAGCGTTTGGCCGTCTCTCCAATACGGCGCTATTTTTTCTGGTAGCTCATGGTCTTTGCCGCAGAGATTGCAGACAAACAACCATCCATCAGGTGTTTCCATCAATCCAATTATATCGGAAGTGTCACCGTCTGCGCTATCGTTTGCCCCTAACAATGGGCGGGAGTGGCAAACCCCCGATACCGTGGGCCAAGTGCCACCCCTGTGGTACGGCTACGGATTTCGTCAGAGGTTGTATTTTGCCGTTGGCATCAACAGCTATTATGGTCCAGTCGCCGTCAGGCAGAGATGCGGGGTCGCTCGTTCTGTAGTAATTCGCCTGCGGGTCCAGGACAACCACAAGCGAGGCGTCAAAACCCTCTCTTTGTTCCGCTTTCAGAATGGGCGCTTTAGCCGTCTTTCTCCCGACGCGTATAACGGCGGTCTGGTCCCTGATCTGCACTTCGTTCGTGCCGCCGATTGTTAACCCAGAGAACAACCGCCAGTTTCGGATTGTGTAGTTGCAGCATTCTGTTTGCAGGACGAACCAGTGGTCCATGGGGCGGCCTGCGTTGGAAACTTCTGTTAGAACTGCGCGTTCGAACGGAGGCTCTGTCTTTTCGCCGCCCCAGTTCATTGGCGCGACGGCCAGCATCAGCAGCGCGAGGCCGTAGCTGCGTGTCTCTCGGTGACGCATCGACTCCAAACTCTAACATATTTCCCCTGGCGGTGCCCTCGCCGTGTTTCGTGCGCGCCGCGATGTTTTGCGCGGGGCTACAATCGGGTAGGAAGCGGAGTATGACGGACGAAGCGAAAATTTTAGCGACAGCCCTCGTTACTTCGGTTGTTACTGTCGGCGTGATCGAGCCAATTAGGGGATGGCTTCAGCGGCGGAGAGTCAGAAAATGGCTCTACCGGGAGATGCTGCACAACTGCGCGGCCCTTTCAGCGTGGGTGCATTCCGCTAAAGACCATGCCGAGATGCAGGAACACACAACGGCCCAGTTGCCAGTGAATACAGAAAGCTGGCTTATGAACTCGCGGTGAAGGATGTGGGGTTCTATTCCTTGCGGGGTGATGAGCCATATCGAATTGACACGATTTATCGCGAGTTTGAACGCATCAGCAGCGAAGCATACGAAGACCCAAGCGACTGTTTCATACGTGCAGAAGTTGCAGCGGTCGCGGTCCTGCATGGCGTGCAGGATAGAGTGTTGAGCAGACAGGTGGCTTTCAGCGTCAGTACGGCCCGCCAAAAACAGTACCTTCGGGAAAATCTGCCTCGCAGGTTTTTTAACATCAATTACGACGATGCGCCGCCATGGCGCGAAAACGCACGGCGGTATTCGGACGCGGCGTTGTTTTGGTTCTGGCGAAAGCGGGCCGCATTGCTGCCGTCTCGAAAAGGGTAAGTGCTGCGACGCGACCGCAGCCCAATAAAACTGGGCCTTCCCGGCTTCTCAAACTCAGGTTCAAAATGGAGGGATGAACAACGCATCCACTCGCCGCGAACGCCGCCTGCAGATTCTCGTCACCGATCTTGCCGAACTGCAACGCCGCGCCGGGCAGACTGCGCATAGACGCCGCCATCGAGGAGGCCAAGCGCCGCAGGCAAACGCTCAGACGCATAAGCCCCATTGTGTAAAGCAATTTCAAATTCTCGGAAAATAGAGAAGCACGGGCGGGCGCCCGGCGATCTTGTCGCTGATTATATTTTTCATTGCGGGATTGCTGGTATTAACCAAAGTGGACGTGAAACGCGGAGCGCTGGATGCCGAGCTTGTCAAAGCGGCTTAGCGCATGTGCGTCAGGAGCGCCGCCGAATCGTTGCCATCGGGCAGCGTGATGGAGTGGATGACGCGGCCACCGCGGCCGAAGGCTCCGATGTAAAACGCCTGGAGGCGATCGCTGCCCAGCAGCACCAGGGTGAAGGCGCGGTCGGGATAGCGCAGCAGGTAAAATGCACGGCCGTCGGCGGTAGTCCGCGAACGGCTGGACTGCGGGTAGCCGATCCGGCTGACTACGGATTCGTAATCGTCGTTCGCCGTGAAGGGCAGAGACAGACGGCTCACCGGCCTTAAGAAGCGGGCGCGCGAGCCGGCGGTGGCGTCGCGGAAGATCACCATCCCCACGACGCAAGTGAGAATGCCGGCGGCCACCGCGCCCAGGATCTTGCGCCCTTTTTGCGATTCGGGACTGCTCTCGACCCGAATGCCGACGACCTGCGCCAGTTGCCCGGGCTCGGGCGGTTCGTTCGTCCGCAGGCGAGGCGGCCGCGGGATATCGTTGGCGGCCAGTGGCATTTGAATCACGCGGCGCACGTGGGGGACTACGATACCTTCGCGGAACTCCAATTCTTTGACTAAGCCGACGATGACTACTGGCTCTTCGATGCTGGATACGCCGCTCAGAAAACCTCGTGGAATCCAGAGCTCCTCGAGTGACTTGGTGTTCATCACCTGGATTTCATCAGGGTGGGCGCGGCGGAATTGCCACTCGTTGTGCTGGATGTTGCGGATGGCCGGGTAGAACGAGAAGGGACGATTCCCAAGTTGTTCGAGCGGCGTCGGGATGTGTGGCGCGGGCACCTGATGATATTTTACGCATTCCACGAACGCTGGGTAGCCCTGCCGGATCGAATATAAGCGCGTGCAGCGGTTCCAGCATCGCCAATCTTTAAGACTTTCCTGGAGCCGCAAAAAAAGACCACTGGACGGCATGTAACTGCCGATAGAGAAAGCCGAGGCGATTCTCAAACTGCTGTGCGAAGGATGCTCTTTCCGATCCATCGAACTAAAACCTTTCAATCCACATGGGACTCCGGCGCGTGACGCAGCTCCGTAATGCCTTTAGCAAAAGTGGGAGAATTTAAGGGCGGCCTGCGCACTATGGTTTGCGTTTTACAATTTTGCCGTCCATAAGACGCTGAGGGTGACGCCTCCATGGAAACGGGAATCGCCGACCACATGTGGACGCTTCGTAAAATGATCGAGGCGTCATGAAACATTTCTCTCCCCCGATCTTTTTTACGAAAGGTTTGGTGTAGGCTATGAGAGAGATGACCGCTGCTCACGGAGTCAGTATCGTGGACCGTTCAGTGCAGCGCCAGATCCGTGGTATTGGATATTCCCTATATCAGGCTGATTGTTTGCAATGGATGGATCTTCGTTCGCCGAACCATGTACACGCAATCGTCACAGATCCACCTTACGGACTCAGGGAATACACCCACGAGGAAAAAAAGAAGCTACGAAGCGGCCAGGGTGGCATCTGGCGAATCCCCCCGTCTTATGACGGCTGTCAGCGTAGCCCTGTCCCTCGTTTTACCGTCCTCACGGAAGCTGACCGCACCAGATTAAGAGCCTTCTTCGCGCTGTTCGCCGAAAGAGCCTTCCGAATTCTGGTGCCAGGAGGGCATCTTTTCATCGCCAGCAGCCCGCTACTGTCGCACCTTGTTTATCTGCCGCTCATGGAAGCCGGATTCGAGAAGCGCGGGGAGGTTATTCGACTAGTTCAAACGCTTCGGGGGGGGGATAGGCCGAAGAACGCTCATCTTGAATTTCCCGATGTGACGGTCATGCCGCGTTCCTGCTGGGAGCCGTGGGGTATTTTCCGAAAGCCCTGTGAAGGCCGCGTACAGGATAATCTCCGCAAATGGAAAACGGGCGGATTACGAAGACTTTCTGCGGATGCGCCATTTACGGATGTTATTGCATCCGCCCCTACTCGATCTGAAGAACGCAACATCGCACCACATCCTTCCCTTAAGCCTCAGGCATTCATGCGGCAAATTGTCCGCGCATCGCTTCCACTTGGGCAAGGTGTTGTATTTGACCCGTTCATGGGAGCGGGTTCGACAATCGCGGCGTCAATAGCCGTGGGCTACGGAAGCGTAGGGGTCGAGTCTGATTCGGAGTTTTTTGAAATTGCGACCAAGGCAATACCGGACTTAGCCGGACTGTCGGTGAATAGAACGGCTCGCGCCGCAAAGACAACCGATGTTGTATCTTTGAACGGACGAGGCAAACATTCGCTTGGCTCTTTCGCCTGACGGTTTCGACAGAAAAGTCCTGCTCCCTCCCGGCCTAACCGTCGCACACATCAAGAACGCGATTGATTACGTTGAAGAAACCGCGGGTGAGTGGATCGATACTTATCATGAACAGGCAAACATCTTCAGTGCCGTCATTGGAATTCTCGGTGTTCGGGCGCTTGATTCGATCAGCCCCTACAAAAAGCATAAGCATCCAGACATAGCACAGCAGCGCTTCCCGGATCTTTCCCTGAAGGGGAAACTCGATCCGCCGTCGAAGGAAGCCTTGGAGTCTAAAGGAAGCACTCGACCGTGGGCCGTCCAGTCCCACTACAATCATCCAGGCTGGTACATCATTTGGCGATATGCCGTCGATCCGACTAAACGAATGAAGCAGGGCAGGCCAGTCTTAATCTGGCGGGTCGATATTCCATTCCTTCGCAAAGAACACTGGAAGTACGAGGGAAGCAAGGCCGAAGAGGGCAAGGGAGGCCGAACACATACATTCGGCGTCAAGAACCCCTCTTCCGTAATCTCTGAGTCAATCGTCTACCAAGCGCCGGGCGTGAAGTTGTACCAGGGAAAGCCATCCCTTACCGATCCTTCAGCCACATAGATTTAGGACACTACCGAATGCTGTCGGGGCAGGGCGCCACTCAGCTACAATGTCTACCAGTGAGATTCGCGGCGTTGCTTTTGAGCTGTGTCATTGGTTTGCATGCGGAATCGCCGGTAACCTACGATTGTTCGCCGGAGGACATCGAACAGTTCGGTTTGATTTGCAGCGAAGAGCAACCATGCACGGTGTTACTGGAACTCAGTTCGGCCGAGGCCGCGGGCAACCGGCTTGTGGTTACCGGTAATCTTCACACCCGCGATGCCACACTCCTCAGCCTGCTGATGACGAGCGACGATATCGGCGTCACCTGGACCGAACCTCTGACTCGGATGCGCAACTCGGCGCTCGAACAGATTGAGTTCTGGGACGCGCAGACCGGCTGGGTCAGCGGCGAGTCCATAAATCCGCTGGCGCGAAATCCGTTCCTGCTGCTGACCACCGACGGCGGCCAATCCTGGCGCCCGAAGCTGATCGTGGAGGATGAAAAATTCGGGACCATCTCGCAATTCCATTTCTCGTCGGTTAGCAACGGTGAATTGGTAATCGACAATAGCAATGGGAAGTCCGTTCACCAGGAGCTTTACGGCACGCAGACCGGAGGCGCGGGCTGGGAGCTGAAGGAAACCAGCAACCAGCGGCTTCATCTGCAGGGTGCGCGAGCCCCGAATCAAGGCGGGCTGCGGGTGCGCGCCGATGCGGCCCGTCATGGGTATGTGCTGGAGCGCGGTGGCGGCAAAAGCTGGGAGACGCTGGCGACTTTCCCGATTCACGTCGCCGATTGCCATTGATGGCTGCCGCCGGACGTGCCATCGAGCTCGAACTGTTTCGCCACCTGCTGACGGCAATCGCGGAGGAGATGGGCATCGTCCTGCGCAAGACCTCCTATTCGGCCAATATCAAGGAGCGCCGCGATTATTCGTGCGCGGTCTACGATGCCCGCGGTGAGACGGTGGCCATGGGCGATCACATGCCAGTGCATCTGGGCGCGATGCCGCTCTCAGTGCGCGCCGTGCGCGATGCGTTTGAGCTGGGGCCAGGCGATGTGGCGCTGGTGAACGATCCGTTTCGCGGAGGCACGCACCTGCCCGATATCACGGCCGTAGCTCCGGTGTTTACGCGCGGAAAAAAGCCGTCGTTCTATTTGGCGAACCGGGCGCATCATGCGGATGTGGGCGGCATGAGTCCGGGGTCGATGCCGTTGGCTCGCGAAATCTATCAGGAGGGTCTGCGGATTCCGCCGGTGCTGATCCAGCGCCGCGGCAAGATCGACCGCGACCTGCTGGGCCTGGTGCTGGCGAACGTGCGTACCCCTGTGGAACGCGAAGGCGATCTGATGGCGCAGCTGATGTCGATCAAGCGCGGGGAAGCGCGGCTGCGGGAGCTGGTGGCCAAGTACGGGCAGGCGGCGGTGGAGCGCAACATGCATGGATTACAGGATTACAGCGAACGCATGATGCGCGCGACGCTACGCGGTCTGCCGAAGGGAACCTATCGCTTCGAGGATGTCTTCGAGGGCGAACGCGCCGGCGAATTCTACCCGGTACGCGTGGCGGTGACGCTGGCGGGCGACCGGGCGGTGGTGGATTTCACGGGATCGGCGGCGCAGGTGGATGGTCCGGTGAATGCGAATCTGGCGGTGACGACGGCGGCAACGATGTATGTGTTTCGCTGCCTGGTGCGCGAGGAGATTCCATTCACGTCGGGCATCGCGCGGCCGATTCGCATTGTGGCGCCCGAGGGCAGCATCGTCAATGCGCGGCCTCCGGCGGCGATGGCGGCGGGCAATGTGGAGACATCGCAGCGCATCACGGACGTGATTCTGGGCGCGCTGGCGCAGGCCGCGCCGGACCGCATTCCAGCGGCGAGCAGCGGCACCATGAACAATCTGAGCTTCGGCGGCGGGGGCGCGGGGAAACCTTTCGCTTACTACGAAACCATTGCGGGCGGGATGGGCGCGTCGGCGAAGGGCGATGGGTATAGCGCCACGCATACGCACATGACCAATAGCTGGAACACTCCGGTGGAGGCGTTCGAGCACCAGTATCCACTGCGTATCGAAAGCTACCGGGTTCGCAAGACTTCGGGCGGACGGGGGGCGCATCGCGGGGGCGACGGTATCGTGCGCGAGTTTCGCTTTCTTGCGCCGGCGGAAGTGACGATTCTTTCCGATCGCAGGGTGCGCGGGCCTTATGGGCTCGCGGGCGGGGAAGCCGGGAAACCGGGGCGAAATACGCTGTTGAGAGCGGGACGAAAACCGGAGGCGCTCGCCGCGAAGACGCGGTTTGAAATTGCGGCGGACGATGTTCTAAGGATAGAGACGCCGGGCGGAGGCGGGTGGGGGAAGGCTTAGTGATTTCTATTCCTTCCATCTTTCGAAGATGACGCGGTGAGCGGCAGGTTCCAAATCACTTGGGGGACTCTTTTGAAATGAGAAAACTCGCGATTGTGGGAGTGCTTCTGGTCTTGGCCTCAGGCGCTTTTTATTGGTATATCGTATCGGGTGGTTTGATAGCTCGGCAAAAGCCTCCGGCGGTTGAGAAGGACGTTACCAGGTGGATGTTGGATGTGAGCGTCCCTCAGTCGGCGAAAACACTGAAGAATCCTTTGCTGGCCGATAGCGGAGCCCAGGATATTTCTGCCGGGCGGGATTTGTATCAGCAGAAATGCGAGGTCTGTCACGGTTATGATGGCAGCGGGAAGACGGAGGCCGGCGGGGGACTATATCCGGCACCGCTAGATCTTCGAGGTCCCGAGGTGAACCACGCCACCGACGGAGAGTTGTTTTATTTCATCCGCAACGGCATCCGAAACACTGCCATGCCAGGCTGGCAACTGCCGGATCAAGACACCTGGAGGCTCGTGAGTTACATACGCGACCTCCCCAAAGTTGC
>JBDTTL010000205.1:0-8929 GCA_039930665.1 Acidobacteriota bacterium | reverse complement strand
CGGCGCTCCGCTATAGGTCATGGAAAAGCGTCTGAGGATTACGGCGGTCTTGCGCTAAGACACTAACTCCGGTTCCCATCCGGTATAGGTCGCACTGCGAACTTCAGCCGGTCTTGCGGCTTGAGTATTTGTCGAGCAGAGAAATGAATCGACGGGCGGGCGCAGGCACCTGGATGTGACCCTCGATGATTTCGCGATTCGTTAAAGGTTTGCCGTACAACTCGCGGTTATCGTCTAGGTCCTGCCGCAACGTCGCTCCCTGTAGTGATACTCCGGCAAAAACGCCGCGCGACCGCGACCACGATAGAATTTGTGCCGTCAGCAGCGCATCAGTCGCTGCGTGAGCCGTCCGGCCCACCGGACCAGCTGCGACTGACGCGTCCGCTCCCAGAGTAAATTGACTAGACAAAAGTCGATCCACTCCCCCTTGGTTCATAACAAGCAAGACAACATCCGTTTCCGAGCCACCGATCTGAAACCCGAAGCTGCCACCCTCGATTCTTACGGTTGCCGGGGCGGTCCAGCCTGGACCCTGCTTATTTCGACAAGAGATGTACCCTTTCCCATATTTCGCGCCCACAATGAACGCTGCTTTCTTGACGCCTGGAACAACGGCAATGCAAGCCGCCCTATCCAGCAATTCCTGCGGAATCGCCTGGTCTGGAGTATTCATGATTTCCCGAAGCGTGTTGGTGGCGTCATCGAGACGGTCCACATAATCGGGCGCGGCCAACGCGACACCCAGATTAATGATGACAAGAGCGAAGTACTTCATCGTTGTCTCCTTTGCCGTACGGAACTCCAATTATAGCGAAGGGTATCCAGCCCGCGCACTCTGAGCGCTTTTTATGCCCCAATTGGATGGCCTCGCCCAAGTGCTTCTATAAAGTTACGATCAAAATCTCCTGCGGACCAGGGTAAGATTGATCACGCTGAGAGCATCCTTGCCTGGAAAAAATCGAGATTGGGGTACCCGTTGGTTTGAAGAATCCGGAACAAACAGCGGCGGGCGACTATCGGTGAAATGTTGAAGCCGAGATCAGCGAGGATCGCGGCGACAAGGACTGAGCGTTTGAACACCCATACCGCTTCGCTTTACCGCTGCCCGTAATCCGTGAAAACGTAATCTCTCGTTTTGGCTCTCAGGTGGCACGCGTATGCGCACTTGGCGTCGTTCCCCTGCGGCGGCGTGCCGGCTGAAGTGCCGGGCTTGAACGTAGCTGACGCAGCGTCATAATCGAACACGGCATATCCCCACCCGCCGCTGTCCGCGAACCTCTTGCTATCCTTCACCAGCAAGTCAATGTTCACCAGCTTGTCCCGCACCGTCGCATCCGGGAAGAACTCGTTCTTTTTAGGGGTCCAATGGATTTTAGCCATCTTGGCCCCGTCCGGGAAAGGCTTGCTGTTGCCGGGGATGCCGGCGCGGTCGGCGTCGATCATCGCGGGATTCCCGAGGATTACGGCGACCACCCTTTCGTTCCGACTGATGGAAATAGCCTGCCATGCTTCGTATCCCTGAACTCGGAGAACGCGAGCCCGCCCGGCACTTTCACGGTGTAACTATCCTGCGCGGAAATGGCCAATCCGCCCGCGAAGACGAGCACTCCCGTGATCATCGGTATCGTCAGTATCTTTTTACACTTCATCGCCAGCACCTCGTTTATCAAAGTTTTAGATTAGCGCTGAGCTTACCGACTTGGTGGGCGTCATCTTGGCCGCCATTGTGCGGCGCACTGGTGAGGATATCTTTTGCAATTCTCGCGGCGCACGATGGATCACCCCTTCTGGTTGGTTGGGTTTTCGCGATTGACTTGACCGAATCCGGTCACATGGCTCGGCGACCTCGCGAAAAGATCGCTCCCCCGGCAACGCTCATTGATGTTTCCAATGGTAGTCAGATTGCTTACACCTTTTAGAATATAGGGAGTAGTATCCTCAAATCTGGCGTTCCACTGAGGAGATGATAAATGGCGAAAGAAGCCATGACTGATGTGGAGTTGTATCCCGCTGGGCAACCGTTTTGTGTATGGATCCAGGGGACCCGCAACTTCGCCATCCACATTCATCCGGAAGTCATCGGGCGCCTCGGAACAGAATCCTTAATAGCATTCAAGCGGATTCCCCATCGTGGACTTGAGATAGGCGGAATTTTACTCGGCCGCATTGACTCGCAACATGATACGACTACCTTTTGGATTGAAGGATTTAATCCAATCGAATCAGAGCATCGCTCAGGACCGTCCTACTTGCTCTCCGAGTCCGACTTTGCTCACCTCCAAACGGAACTTGTCGAGAAGGGAGTTGCGAGCATCGGGATCTATCGCAGCCAAACGCGCTCCGAACAACTGGCGATAGAAGAGCCTGACGCGGAGCTGTTTGAGAAGTGCTTTGGCACAAGCGATCGCATATTTCTAATGCTTGCCCCGATGCTTCGTAGAGGGACTTTCTTTTTTCGAGCAGATGGCGACCTGAAGTGCGTTCATGAATTCCCATTGGTGTCATCCCTATCGTCTATGGCGATGCACGACCGCCGGGCCAAGCTGGACCTTCCGCCGCCGCCTCCCCGAAAGCAGGTTAGGTCTTCGCCTGTAATCACACGCTCTCCGGACAAGGAGGGCGCGCCAGGCGATTCCGGGCGACATTCCGATCAGCAACCTCAAGGAGCAGTATTTTCATCAAACTCTGAGGCTGGAAACACCCCTTCCGAGTCAGCGGCAGCGGCGCCGGCCCGCAACTTCAGTGCCTACGAGCGGTTGGCGGCTTCGATTCGCGAATGGTCAGTCCTGCTGCGAGACAAATGGGTTGGGGCTGGTTCAGAAGTGAAAAATAGAACGTCGGTGATAGCGGCCGCAACTATTGTGCTTGTAGTCACTGTGAGCCTGCTCGCTTATTTCGTGCGCCGTTCAACCGCGCCCGGCCGCCAAGCACCCGTTTATCTCTATCTCACCGTGGAGCGAGCGGGTCCCTCCCTGCGGTTACTGTGGGACCGGAATTCCCTTGCCGTACGAGGCGCAACTCGCGCAGTTCTTCATATTCAGGATGGAAATCAACAGAGCGACCGGCAGCTCACGTCGTTCGAATTCGGGGCGGGATACTACATGTACGAACCGAAGAGCTCTGCAGTGACGTTTCGAATGGAAGCGTATGCGACGGAGCCGAACGCCACCGGACTAGTTCAGGTAATGCTCGCGCCGTCTCCGATCACGCCAGCCCCGCCTGTTGCGGCAAATTCCCAACCGCTACCCGATAAGCTACCGAGTCCGCCGCCTCCGGTCAAAACCTCCGCGCGATCTGTGCAGCGTTCAGCAAATCTCGCTGAGAAGCGAAACGTAAACGATGAAATCCGATTACCTGCCGTCACATCATTGGTCGCACCCGAAACGGGCTCGATTAAGGCGAGCATTCCATCGCTTAATACCGGGTTCCACGAGCCGCCACGCCCACCGTCTTTGCATCTTGACGAAGCTGCTGTTCCGACACCTGAGCCGCAACCTTCCGTTCGAGTGTTGACAGCCCCCGTCAAGGGCTCCCGATTCGGACGACTTATCGGGAAAATCCCGCTGGTGGGACGATTAAGGAAGCAAACCATGACGGTGGAGCCCATCCCTCTATACCAGGCGCAGCCCACTTTTAAGCTATCCAATGAGCAGAAACTGGTTGAGCCAGTTTCGGTAGATGTCAAGGTCCAAGTGGCAGAATCCGGTGCGGTAACAGACGCTGAGGTAGTCGACTATGGAGATCCCCCAAATTTTCCTCTGGCAAATTCTGCACTCGCGGCAGCCAGGAATTGGACCTTTCAGCCGTCCCGAGTCGACGATATTCCGGTCGCCAGCCAGGTAGTCCTACACTTCTATTTCAGTCCGTGAGTCCCATTTTGCTTCTCCGTTTGCAAGGTAGATGGGTCAGGTCAGGAGCGGGGCTTCACGCCTCCCGCGGCAATGTAAACTGACGGGATGCAGGAGAGCCCAAAAACCGGGTACGGAAGTAACTTCTTCTGGGGATTGGCCGCAACAACGGTTTGCATCGCTCTCACCGCGGTTGGCGGGCTCGGGAGAAACCTCGGCTGGCTCATGATCGCCGCTTGGCCTTTCGCCGCCGTTGCGGTGTGGTCGTTGGCGCGATCTCTTTATTCAACCAAAGGCGATGTGCGCCTGTTTACCGCGATGGGAAGTCTGCTTGCGGGAGGTGTCCTGTTGTACCTGCATTCTTTTCAAAAGCCTCTACTTCCCTCCAGCGAGCAAGCCGGCCTGCAGATGAGAACGCTAACCGCTGTTCCCACATCTCCCTTCGGTTCTCCGCAACTCAAAGTCTCGTTTTACGATGCCGGTAAACTTCCCGTAACGAATGCGGCGCACTATTTCACGGTCGCAAGCGCTGGAAGAATTCTGTCGATGAAGGAAGTCACCGACATACAAGATAGGCTGCTGAATATGGTAAACCCCGGCCCCGCCCGGGATGAAATTTATCCAGGGCAGCCCAACGACCTCTCTTTCACCATCCCGGAATACGCCGGAGATTGGAAGACCATTGATCTTCTGTCGATGGACTTCAAACATGTGTTGGATGGCACCCGGCTTATGTACGTCCTGGTGGCATTCGGTTACAGGGACCGGACTATGCCCAGCGATGTTTTTGGAATCAGCGAGTCCTGTCAGTTCTTTATTGGAACGTTCGACCGTGGCCAGGGATGTGGCAGATCCGGCACGTCCTTGCAGACCATGGATGATCCGCCTTCAGCCCACTGACATGCGCCGGCAGTGTGTGTCGGCAGTGTTAGGACAAGTTACGAATCTCATAGTATGCTCGGTGGTGGAGACTCCATGAAAACCACTCTTCTTGCCGTGATCAGTCTTACCCTGGCCGGCGCCGCGCTCGCGCAAACTGCGCCGGCGCCCGCGCCCGCCAAGCACAAGGTTGTGTTCCAGATGAATGTAGCGGACACCGATTCCTGGAATCAGCTCTTCGGCAATATCGGAAACGCTCAAAAGGCGTTCCAGAAGGACGGCGTTGAAATTGAGGTAGTTTTCTACGGCAAAGGACTTACCGCTCTACTTAAAACCAACACCGCCTATGAAGAGCGCCTGAAGAAGGCCGCTGCGGACGGGGTGGTTCTTGCCGCGTGCCAGAATACCATGCGCATCAGAAAGATCACCAGCGAGGATATCTTTCCGTTCTCCACGGAAGTCGACTCCGGCGTGGCGGAGTTGATCCGCAAGCAGGAGGCTGGATTTTCCTACATCCGCGCCGGCGAGTGAGCGCGGCAGACCACGCCCTTCGCGTCCACGTGCTAGTGAATATATGCCCAGCCAGCTTCCTGTTTGCGGGCCAGTTCCGCGGCGCCCGAATCCACTTCTGAAGCGAATGGGAAAAGATCTTCGGTCTTTACTTTATAAAAGCGCATGGCGTTCTGGCATGCGGCCAGAGTGACGCCACTCTCGGCTAGTTTTTTTAGCGCTTCCTCCTGCGCCGTGTTCGTCTTGAGGAGCATGTTCAACCCGGGTCCAAAGAACACGACTTCCACCTCGCTGCCATCCTTCGCGAAAGCCTTCCGCATGTTCTGCACATGGGCTATTACCGAGTCCCAGGCGGGGCCCTGAGCCTCCGTCAATTGGAACACCACGCGGTGCTTGGGAGCAGCGGGCGTCTGTGAGACCGCGGCGAATACCAGAACGAGTGCTGAAGTGGCGACGAATAGGATGATTTTTTTCATAAAGGGTCTCCCCCCGTAAGCAATCATACGGCATCTTTCCGATTGGCCTTGGGACGCAATGTTGCATGCCACGCGTGATCGGTGCCAGTATGATCGATGGTACCGAGTCCATCTATGAATGACCAGACTGCGTCCGACGCGACGCCTATAGTCGAAACGTCGCTGGTTTACGCGCACGGTCTAGCGGCGATCATTACGCTGTTGATCTCTGTCGGGTTCGGTCTCCTGGCCTCGATTGAGATGCTAGTACCTGACTTCGCGGGCAACACGCCGTGGCTGACGTGGGGGCGCCTGCGCTATGACCACACGCAGGGAATAATGTTCGGATGGCTGGGCAACGCATTCTTCGCCTTCCTCTATCACGGCGTTCCTGTGCTCACGGGAAAGCGCATTACGAGCCCGCGCCTAGGGCAATGGATCTTCGGACTGTGGAACTTCGCAGTGGTCGCTCCCGGTTGGATTCTGGTGCTTGCCGGATTCAGCCAGCCTCTCGAATGGGCCGAGTTCCCGCTGGTGATCGATTCCTTCGTGGTGCTGGCGCTGGCGCTGGCGCTGGTGCAGTTCCTGCCGCCGTTTTTTTCGCGTGGCCTGGAAGATCTTTACGTCTCCAGTTGGTACATTATCGGGGGCCTCATCTTCACTTTGCTCGCCTATCCGATGGGCAACTTCGTTCCCGAACTGGTTCCCGGCGCGCGCGGGGCCGCCTTCAGCGGCCTGTGGATTCACGATGCCATCGGCTTGTTCGTCACGCCTCTTGCGCTGGCCGTCATCTACTTTGTGATTCCCGCTGCGACGCGCCGCCCCATCTATAGCCACTTCCTTTCGATGCTGGGATTCTGGCTCCTCTTCTTTCTCTATCCTTTGAATGGCACACACCACTACGTCTATTCCGTGATTCCCATGAGCGCGCAGATCGGCGCCATCACGGCCTCCACGCTACTCGGCGTGGACGTGATTATAGTGGTCGCGAATTTGCTCCTGTCCCTGCGCGGCGCGGGCCTGATCCCGCGCGACCCCGCCTTGCGCTTTGTCGCTACGGGCACGGTGTTTTACCTGATTGTCAGCATTCAGGGCTCGGTGCAGGCGCAGATGGCGGTGAATCGGGCGGTGCATTTTTCGGACTTCGTGGTGGGCCATTCGCATCTGGCCATGCTGGGTTTCGCCACCTTCGCGGCGGCCGGCGGCATCATTCACGTTTGGCAGAGAATCCCTTGGGCGCGCTATAACCCGGTCGTGCTGGAGTGGTCCTACTGGCTGCTGACTGCGGGCGTGGTGATCATGGTTTCCGATCTCACGATCGCTGGATTGGTGGAGGCGCGGCTCTGGCAGTCGTCTGCGCCGTGGATGGAATCGGTGCGCGCCGCGCGTCCCTACTGGCTGATTCGCACGCTCACCTTTGTTCCCATCGCCGCTGGATTTCTGCTTCTGCTGGCGGGGCTTGTCACGGGAGACCGCGGAGCCGGCCTTCGCCGGGTTCAGGAAGAAATCGGGCTGGACCCGGTTCAGGAAATCGCGCCACGCCTGGCAACGGAGGTAGTGTGAGCCGCCTCCTGCGCATGTCCTACCTGGTCGCTGCTCTCGCGGGCGTCGGCTTCTTCGTCATGTCGATCCTGTTGCTCGGCGTGTGGCCGGGCCATACGCTCGAACAAGAAGTTCGCAGAATGTCGCCGGAGCATCCAATGGCCCTGACGGCCAGCGAATCGCGCGGGCGCAGGATCTACGCGCGCGAAGGTTGTGCCTACTGCCACACGCAACAGATCCGCTACGTGGCGAGTGACGTGGCGCGCTTCGGCAGGGCCACGCTCGCCTGGGAAACCATCTTCGACTATCCCCAGTTGTGGGGCACGCGCCGCATCGGGCCCGACCTGTCGCGCGAAGCGTCGGTGCGCTCGGCGGACTGGCAGTTGTCGCATCTCTACGCGCCGCGATCGTTGGTGGCGGATTCCGTCATGCCGCCGTTCCCCTGGTTATTTGAAGGCTCGCCGGATCGCCCCACGCAGGAAGCACGCGACCTGCTGGATTATCTGGAGACACTGGGCCGGGACCGGGCCTTGGCGGCTCCCGAGGGAGAGGCGCATGCAAGGGCTGCGTGCAATGACTGCTCGGACGATCAAAAACGCTTCGCGTTTGCGCCTGCGGTTTTGAATGCGAATCCGGCGCGGGCGCGGCGTCGCGGGGAATCCGCGCGGCTCGTGCGGTCGAACGATCTGGCCCGCGGCCAGCAAGTCTACGGGCTCTACTGCGCCACTTGCCACGGGGCGCGCGGCGACGGCGACACACCGGGCGCAGCCGGGTTGCATCCGCGTCCGGTTAACCTGACCGAACAGGAATACACTTTGGATCGCCTGGGCTTTTCTTTGTGGAACGGTGTGGCAGGCACCGCTATGCCCGCTTGGCGTGAACTGGGAGTGGACGATCTCTCCGCGGTCGCTCGCGTGGTACAGAACTTTCATGCGGCGCAATCCGAGCCTGCGATTCCAGCGCCAGTGCTCGCCTTGGGCGAACGCGTTTACGCGGCCCGTTGCGCGCAGTGCCACGGAGAAAAGGGAGATGGCAATGGCTCAGCGGCCGACCAGTTCCCGGTCGCAGCGACGAATTTCCAGGCCGAACGTCCCAGCATTGCAGCTAGTCTGCGCGCGGTACGCAACGGAATCGAGGGGACGCCGATGGCTCCCTGGGCGAATGAATTGT
The DNA here is from genome assembly GCA_039930665.1 of Acidobacteriota bacterium. Taxonomy (GTDB): domain Bacteria; phylum Acidobacteriota; class Terriglobia; order Bryobacterales; family Bryobacteraceae; genus Palsa-187. The sequence goes on along the minus strand of JBDTTL010000205.1, from coordinate 525 downwards.
CGGAAGCAGAACTCTCATCTGTCGCCTATTACGTCCGCGGATTTTGGGCCGGAGGTTCGAACTAGTGAACATGCATGACGGCATGGCCGGAACGGTGGCGCAACTGCCTGCGATGGACTTGATCGTCGGGCTCGCTACGTTGTTCGCGGTTGTGTTTCTCGCCGCGTGGCTGATTTCCCCGCGTCTTCGCGCGTGGGTGGAGCGGCCCAAGTATCGTTTTCAGGCAAATGTGAGAAGCTATGACAAGGTGCAAATCGGAAAACCTGCACTGGAACCGAGGAGACCCAAATGAAGCCTCCGGCCGAGCCAACGAATGCCCCGCGTGGCATGGGAATGGTTGTGGCGGCGTGTGTCGTTGTCGGCGCGATATCGGTCGCTGCAACGCTGGCTTTCGGTAGAGTTTCCCTCGTCCCCAGGGGCGCAGGGGAATCGGCCTCGTCGATCTCCAGCACGGAAGAATACGGCCGGCGGCTCATTTCGCAGACTTCCGAATATCTGGGTCCCGACGTCGCCGATGGCAAGATG
>JBDTTL010000204.1:0-8949 GCA_039930665.1 Acidobacteriota bacterium | reverse complement strand
GGCTGAAGCTGGCCTTTTTCACTTCTGCTCGCGGCGCTGTGGTGGGCCACGCCGCGCTACGGAATGATCGGGGCAATCAGTTCAGTGATGATCGTCGGGGTGGCTGACCGTGCCGTCCAGACCTGGATCTTCGCCCGCGTGTTGCGGTTTGGGCGGCGACACTTGCAGTTATTGAAGGATCCCGCGAAACTGGCGCTATGCGCTGCCGCGGCAGCGGCGCTGACGTTCGGCGTGCGACTGTTGCTAGTCGGATCACGCCCGGTGCTGATGCTGCTAGTCTGCGGCGCGATATTCACTCCTGCCTATGTGGGATTGGTGAAGCTGCTCGGTATCGCGGAGCCCAACGAAATGCAGTTCCTGGTTCAATCTCTGCTGAGGCCGATTCAGGAAATTGGGCGACGAGTGGGCTGGAGCGGGTCCGCACCCACCCCGCGAATTTGAATCGTAAGCGGCGCTGGCCCAGAGCATGAATTTCAGACATCGCATGCTACACTTTTGGCTGTGACCACGACCGTACCGGAGAAGTATGATGAGAGTCACTCCTTTCAGAGATTCCCCGCGCGGCCGTTCCTCTGGTTCCTGCGCGGCGTAATCATGAAGATACCGCCCCTGCAGCGGTTCGCGGTAGACCTGTTCGCCAACATCTACTACGACTCGGCGCCTCAGACCTGGGACAACATGTCCTGGCTTGGCGTCCCCTGTCAAAAATTCCCTAGCGATCTTTGGATTTACCAGGAGATTATTTCCCAAAAACGTCCCGACATCGTGATCGAAACGGGCACGCTGCATGGAGGCAGCGCCCTTTACCTCGCCTCGTTGTTCGACCTGATCGGCCATGGCCAAGTGGTTTCCATCGACTTGCAAGTTCGTGAGGATCGACCGGAGCATCCGCGGATCCACTACATCGCCGGCGCTTCATCGACGTCTCCCGAATCAATCCGGCAACTGGAACCTCTGCTGGAGGGATCGACCAAACGAATGGTCATTCTGGACTCGGATCACCGCAAGGCGCACGTGGATGCGGAACTCGGCCTCTATAGTAAGTACGTCACCGCGGACCAGTACCTGGTGGTCGAGGACAGCTCCATCAACGGGCACCCGCTATCCTGCCAGTTCGGGCCCGGACCGTACGAATCGATCATGGAATTTGTGCAGGCAGATGACCGCTTTGTCGTCGATAAGACCAAAGAGAAATTATTGGTCACGGCTAATACCAACGGATTCCTGTTACGTGTGAAATGATGGCCGCTTCCGCCGGAAACAACTGCAGCCGGTTTCAGGAGGTCCACTTCCGCAGGACCAGATCCGCGTGAGCCTGGCGAAACGATTGGCGCGCGGCGCGCTACACGGGATGGGTGGATTGAATGTGCTCCGCCACCGTAACCGGGACCGTTTTCGCATCCTGATGTACCATCGCTTCCGGCCCGGAGTAGCAGATCAGTTGCATCGCCAGCTAACCGCCTTTCGACGCCACTATCAAGTTCTTTCGCTGGGAGAAATCGCCGATGTTCTGGACCGCAATAAGCCGCTGCCCCAGAAAACCCTAGCGCTCACGGTAGACGACGGTTACCGTGATTTCCTGGAAAATGCGTTTCCGGTGTTCCAGTCGCTAGATGTTCCGGCCACTGTTTATCTGGTGACGGATTTCCTGGACCGGCGCTGCTGGTTATGGACCGATCGGGTTGCCTGCGCCGTGGAGCAGACCAGCCGCGTTAGCTTCGATATCACTGTCGGTCCGCGCTCACTGCGGTTCAAACTGCAGACCCCGGCCGAACGTTCGAACGCCGCCCGTACAATTATCGAAGCGGCCAAGCAACTGCCTAACGCGCAGCGGGAAGACTTGGTCGAGCGCCTGCCCGGGCTGCTCCAAGTTCAACTTGACGCTGAGCCGCCCGCCGCACTGCAACCCCTGCGTTGGGACGAAGTCCGCATGATGGCGCGGCACGGGATCGAGTTTGGGGCGCATACGCGCAGCCATCCCATCCTCTCGCGCATTGAGGAGAATATTCGACTGCGCGCTGAAATCGAGGACTCTCAGCGGCGCATTGCAGAGGAAATCGGCTCGCCTGTGCTGCATTTTTGCTATCCCAACGGCGAGCCCGGAGATTTCACCGACGCAGCAGTCGAGTGCGTGCAACAGGCCGGGTTTCGCACGGCCGTCACCACTACGCCAGGGATGAATGCAAACGATGAACCGCGGTTTAGGCTCAGGCGCTACGGCATGGAGCCGGAATCGCCGCTGGACTATGCATTGGAACGAGTGGAGGGACTGCACAACCGGATGCCATAAAGGTCTCCGGACACGGCAAGTTATTTCCATTGATCGAGTCTCCATCGGCGCTACTCAGCGGCTTCCCCGCTCTCTCTACCAAATAGGGAGCTGCTGCGGCTCAAGCTAAAATCAAACCAGATGCGTCTTGGGGAAGCCTTACAAATTGCCGGACAGCCCGTGGGAGAACGGCAAAGACACGTTCATTTGCTTTGCGGCTTCGAGCCTCTGCACCTCGCGACTTTCTTAAAGGCGTATCTCAGACTGCGTTTCCCGGGCGACGCTATTTGCGTCCATACCGGCCTCTACGGCGACCTGGAAGGGAACATCCAACGGGCCGCCCAAAAAAGTGCGGAAGGCGGCGTAGCCCTGATCGAATGGAGCGACCTCGATCAAAGACTCGGCTTCCGCAGTTCGGCTGGCTGGAGAGCGCAAACTCTCGACGATATCGCTGCACAGGTCGAAGAGAGATGCCTGCGCCTGGAAACGCATCTCGCCGCACTCGCGCGAGCGACGCCCCTGACCGTCATCGCCCCGACTCTCCCCCTTCCACCTCTCACCCATCTGCCCGTGTTCCAGACCAGCACTTTCGAGCTCCGCCTGAACGCCATCCTCATCGATTTTCTGCAGCGCGTCTGCCAGGGGAAGGGAATAAAACTGCTCAACCCCGCTTCCCTGGCAATGAGCTCTCCCGCGTCCGCTCGTCACGATCTTCAAATGGACCTGGTTGCAGGGTTTCCGTATACTCTCACACACGCTGACGCTCTTGCGGAGCTGGCCGTGAATTGCCTGTTTGCGGCCGCTCCTAAGAAGGGTCTCATTACCGACCTGGATCAAACTCTCTGGAAAGGCATCCTCGGCGATTCGGGCGTGGAAGGTGTTTCGTGGTCGCTCGAAGACAAATCGCAGGTTCATGCGCTTTATCAGCAGATGCTCGCTTCGCTGGCGGAATCGGGCGTTCTACTAGCGATTGCTTCGAAAAACGATCCCAAGCTGGTGGAGACCTCCCTTCAGCGCCGGGATCTATTGATCCAGCCCGAGCAAATCTTCCCCGTTGACGCAAGTTGGGGCGCGAAGTCCGATGCGGTTGGCCGCATATTGAAAGCCTGGAACATAGGCCCGGACAGCGTGGTTTTTGTCGACGACAGCCCTATGGAGTTGGCCGAGGTTTCAGAGAAATATCCGGCAATCGAGTGTCTGCAGTTCCCTTCCAACGATGCGGCAGGAATCTTGGCTCTGCTCCGGCAACTAAGAATCCGCTTTGGGAAGGAGGACATTCGAGAGGAAGACCGCCTGCGCCTGCAAAGCCTTCGGGTCGCGGCACAGATCGAAAGCGAAAGTCCCACCGAGGCTTCGCCGGATTTCCTCTCCCGCCTGGAGGCGGAGTTGACGTTCGACACGTCTGGGACGGATCATTCGCGGGCCTTCGAGCTGGTGAACAAAACCAATCAGTTTAATCTCAACGGCGCGCGTTATAGCGAAGCGGAATGGAAGTCGCGGCTTGACCGGCCGGGCGCATTTCTAACCACCGTTTCGTACAAAGATCGGTTTGGACCCCTAGGACGGATTGCTGTACTGGGCGGATATGTGAAGGGTGACCGATGTTTCGTCGATATATGGGTGATGAGCTGTCGGGCGTTTTCGCGGCATATTGAATTCCAGACATTGCGGCAACTGTTCGCCAAGTACGGCGCTTCAGCGGTGCAGTTTCTCTTCAAGCCGACTGAGCGTAACGGACCGCTGCAAACGTTCTTGCGCCGCTTCCTCTCTCCGGACGCTATGGCCGGAGAAGTACTGGATCTTCCGGCCGCGGTGTTCTCCGAATCTTGCCCGCCGCTGTTTCACGAGGTGATCGATAGATGGACCTAATCAGAGACAAACTAGCTCGCTGCTTCGCACTGGCGTTCCCTCAAATGGATCCGAGCCAATACGCTACCGCCAGCGCCGCGAACACCAGCGAGTGGGATTCCATGGCCCAGGTGACACTGCTGACTCTGATCGGCGAGGAGTTCGGAATTGATGTCAACTTCGAAGAGTTTGAAGGGGCCACCTCCTTCGACTCTCTCGCCAGCCGGATAAACGGGATCTCCCCCGGTGCCTGAACCCTCGCTCCACCATGTCGGCTATGTAGTGCCGTCCATCGCGGAAAGTCTGGCGCGCTGGAGCGCCACCCTGTCGGTAGTGTCGGTTTCGGATCCGTTCGACGATGAGATTCAGCGCGCGCGGGTCGTGTTCCTCCAATTTGCATCTGGCGGCACGACATTGGAACTGGTCGAACCACTGCCAGGAGACTCACCCGTCCTCCGCTTTCTTCAGAAGGGCGGTGGATTGCACCATCTCTGTTTTGAAGTCGACGATCTTGAGGAACACATCCGGCTTATGAAGACGCACCAGGCGCTGCTGCTACGGAAGCCCCAGCCGGCGATAGCGTTTGGCGGGCGCCATATTGCCTGGATGGTGACGCGCGATAAGCTGCTGACCGAGTATCTGGAACGGCCGCGACCTCAACTCCAGTAGGCGGTTGCTCCGGTGTCGAGGAATGCACCGTCGTCGTCGGAAAGCTGAAACTGGAACTCCGGGGAAAGCGAGAGTTTCTTTTTCTTGTCCAGCATATAAACGACAGGGCCTTGCAGGATCCGAAAGCCGGCCTGAACAGCGCCCAGACGGCTGGGCCCTTCGCTGCCGACCGCCACGATCTCACATGCTTCCTTCATTCGCATAGCGGTCTGCTGGGCCAGAAGATAGGCCGCTGTCCAAGCCTCGCAAGTGGGTTGACGCAACCAAACACCTGCTATCCTGGCCTGTCCCCGCACGACACCGACCGCGAAATGACCTTTGGCCTCACCTTCGTCGAGGATGCCGTAGAGCCTAAATCGCGCCACCGGACAGCGAAGAAGATATTCAAAGAAAGCGGGAGGACGGGGGCTGAAATTGGCAGCCGCCGCGCTAGGAGGGCAAAACTCCAGCGACACTTCTTCCGGCAGAATTTCAAGGGCTTTCCAACTTTTGTGCGGACTCACTCCTTGCGGCATCGCCCACATCGAATTTCGCACCAACCTGGGGACCAGTTTCCACGTCCGCGTCTGGTGAGTCAGTATCTGCTGCACCGGCCGCAAGGGGCGCACGCCCTTCCACTCTTGGGCGTATTCGACGAAGCCGAAGGCGGGAAGCACTTTACAGGTCATCTCCGATCCGCCAATTGAATACATGAAGTCGAACATTGCCGACATTTTCTGAACTAGCGCCAGGCCTGCGCCCGGCGCTTCCTTGTCCGAAGCCCAGTCGATCATCTGGACCCCACGAATAGCACCGGCGTTGAAGGTCATTGGCCAGATGCCAGCGTGGGCGACGATTGCACCGTCTCTCTCCAATATGTAGCCGCGGGGGCCGGTCCAGTCGTCGCGCCGCTCCCAATATTTCCACGCCAAGGTAGCGCGATCCAGAAAGGGAGCCTCAAGACCGAGGCCGAAAGCCCGCGCGAGAAACTGGCGAAGTGCGTCCAGGTCGTCAACCGAAGTTGGACGAAGGGAGGATTTCATGTAGGCGGATTTAGAAACGAGATAACCGAACCAAGCTCGATCCCGGAGCCGAAGCAATCGGCCTGCGAGCATGTGTTCATTAAAACATAGCCGAAAACTTCAGGGATCAATGGGATCCTAGCCCAAACACCGATATTAAGAATCGGTAAGGACCACATATACTAAAAGGTAAAGTGTCTTTCTTCGCTCGATTTCAAGAGTCTTGCCGCCAGCTTGCATCGCATGATCAGGCCTCAGCGGAAGGGCCGCGGCTAAGCGCGGGTCGAGCCGAGTAGTCCCGGATGCAGACGGTCGCGCTGGTCCTCTTTCTGCTGTCGTTCGCTGTTCTCTTCTACACCATCTTCGGCTACCCCATCGTACTGGCGCTCCACCGCCGTTCGGGTGCGCCAATCCGCAAGGAATTCGTTCCGCGTTCCGTGTCGGTGGTGATTGCTGTCTACAACGGTGCGACGTTCTTGCGTGGCAAGCTCGAATCCTTACTGACTGTTGACTATCCCCGCGAGCTGATGGAGATCCTGGTGGTCTCCGATGGATCGACCGACGAAACCGAAGCCATCGCCACCGAGTTCGCCGCCCGCGGAGTCCGACTCCTGCGTGTACCGAGGGGCGGGAAGGCCGCCGCCCTCAATGCAGCCATCCCGCAGCTGAGTGGCGACATCTTGGTCCTGACAGATGTCCGCCAAGCTTTGGCTCCTGACAGCTTGCATCTTCTGATCGCCTGCTTCGCCGATCCCACCGTGGGAGCCGTTAGCGCAGGGCTGCGCATTTTGCCGGGCGAGCGGCGAGAGGAGTCCGACATGGGGCTCTACTGGCGCTACGAAATCTGGATGCGCAAGCACATGAGCCGCATTGGCTCCACCTTCGGCACCAACGGACCCTATTACGCGATGCGCCGCGAACTGGCGGGGCCGATTCCTCCCGATACGCTGCTGGACGACGTGGTGCTGCTCCTGCCTGCTCTGTTCCGCGGCTATCGCATCATACTCGAGCCGGCCGCCGAAGCCTTTGATTTCCCCACCAATCTCAAATCCGAATTCCGCCGCAAAATGCGGACTCTGGGGGGCCTGTGGCAAGTGTTTCTGCGTCATCCCGCCCTGCTGGGTTCCGCCAACCCGATGCGTTTCCATTTCGTCTCGCAGAAAATCGGACGTCTGCTGTTGCCTTACGCGCTGCTAGGTTTAACGTTTTCGGCGTTCGGGCTGCCTGCTCCCTGGCGCACGGCAGTCCTGGCGGCCGTGGCGCTGTTCTACGCGCTGGGATTGGTGGACTTAGTGGTCCCACAGAAGTTCATTCTGAAGCGAGTCACTTCGCCCATCCGATCGTTTCTGGTAATGTGCGCGGCGGCTTTCTGCGCAGTCTCAGTCTTTTTCGTCCCGCCGCAACGCCTGTGGAAGGTCACCACCGTCAGCCGCCCCGCCGCAGGTGCCGAGGGTTCTGCGACTGGCGGCTCTGGGACTACGCCCTGAAGTACCGCGCAGCCGTATTCCCACAACGACTTGCTATAATTGCGGCATGTGCGGGATCGCAGGCTTCGTAACAAGCCGCCCCGGCGATCCGCAATCCACTATTGCAGAGCGGATGACGGCGGCGATTGAGCATCGCGGCCCCGATGCATTCGGCCATCACCATGACGCTTGGGCTCATTTGGGCCACCGCCGGCTGAGCATCATCGATTTGGCCTCGGGCCAGCAGCCGATGACCAATGAAGACGGCAACCTGTGGGTCGTCTACAACGGCGAAATCTTCAACCACGCCGATATCCGACCGGAGTTGGAACGCGCCGGACACCACTATCGCAGCACGTGCGATACCGAAACTATTCTGCACGCCTATGAAGAATTCGGGCCGTCCTGCGTCACGCGTTTCCGGGGGATGTTCTCTTTCGCGCTGTGGAATCAGAACACGCGCACGCTATTCTGCGCCCGGGACCGGCTGGGCATCAAGCCCTTCTACTATTACTGGGACGGCCGGCTGTTTGCTTTTGCCTCTGAGATCAAGGCTCTCCTGAAACACCCCGACATACGGACGAAGTTTGAAGACAGCCTGCTGCCGGAATATCTGGCTTTCGGATACACCAGCGGCGAGCAAACTTTATTCGCTGGAATCCGCAAGCTGATGCCTGGGCATCACTTGACCCTGGAGCTGTCGGGCGACGCGCCGCGGCTTTCGATCAAGCAGTATTGGGACATTCCGGAGCCGGCCGCCGCCGCCGAGCGCGACGACGCCTCCTGGATCGCAGAACTGCGCGATCGTCTGGAAGAAACTGTCCGCATGCGCCTGATGAGCGATGTGCCGCTGGGCGTTTTTTTGAGCGGCGGCATCGATTCCAGTCTTATCGCCGCTTTGATGCGGGGAATGGTGAAGGAACGGATCAAGACCTTCTCAGTGGGATACGCCGAGGCGCCCTACAGCGAATTGGGCTACGCCGCGCAGGTCGCCCGATCACTCGATACCGACCATCACCAGGTATTGATGTCGATGGACGATTTCTTCCAAGCTCTGCCGCGTATGATCTGGCACGAGGACGAGCCCATCGCCTGGCCCTCCAGCATTTCGCTCTATTACGTGTCGCGGCTTGCCGCTCGCGAGGTCAAAGTGGTGCTGACCGGCGAGGGCAGCGACGAGCTCTTCGGCGGCTACGGCCGCTACGGCTATCACGTGCGCAACCAGCGCCACATGGACGCTTGGCGCCGGGCGCCCGGCTGGCTGCGGGAGGGCGTTCGCAGCGGTATTCAAACCACGCCGCTGCTCTCCGCTTCGCTGCGGCGCAAGATCGGTCATACCGCACTGGGGCGCGAAGATTCGATTGCGTCCCTTCTGCTGGACAACTTCTACGGGCCGTTTTCGCAGGACCAACGCCAGCGCTTGCACTCCGAGCAGAAGGGCGCCGCCTACGGGAATTACCTGCGTTATTTCGACGCCCGCCCGAATGCATCTCTGTTGTCGCGGATGCTTTACGCCGATCAAAAAACGTATCTTGTGGAGCTGCTCATGAAGCAGGACCAGATGAGCATGGCCTGCTCCATCGAAAGCCGCGTTCCGTTACTCGATCACCCCTTGGTAGAGTTCGCCGCTTCCGTCCCCGATCACCTCAAGATTCGCAACGGCACTGCCAAGTACATCTTGAAACAGGCCGCCGCG
>JBDTTL010000203.1:0-8970 GCA_039930665.1 Acidobacteriota bacterium | reverse complement strand
TGATTTTACGGCTAAACATTCCAATAGGAAAGTGTTTTAGACACGGGCTGCTAGGGCGGGGTGAGAAATACCGGCTGCGTCCAGGCGCGCCGGCCGCCACTATCTTCAATTCGCGCCCGTACATACATCTCGTTTCCTGCGAACTTGTAGGTCGCAGGGCTCTGGTTTGAAACGTTCAATACGCTTCCGGATTTACCTATAAATAAGATCCGATGCCGCTTGGGACTCGATTGCGTTGGCAATTCGGGCTGAATCTCCACTGTAAGCGATTCCGGCGTCGACTGAATGTCCTTCAGCGTGACGCCAGTGGAGGCGTAAAAATCGCCACTGTTCAGACCCGCGAGAATCGCCTCGCGCGATAGCGCAGAGGCACGCACCACCACCCAGCCACGGCCTGGATTGGCGCGGCCGATGGTAAACTCTTCGCGAAAATTGTGGACGTCATCGACGGCGACACCGAAGATGCGCAGGCCTGCGGTCAACAATTGATCCCACATTTGCTCGGAGGATGGCGTGATTCCATCGCCGTCATCGTTCACCCGCGGATGCCCACTGGCAATCTCGATCAAGCCAACGTTCCGCAGCGGGAGCATGTCCTGCGCGGTAAATGCCCACTGGAAATTCGGATGGTTGATCAGCGGAATGCCGCCCCCGGCCCGGATGGCGTCAATGCTTGCCTGTAAAATTTCAGTGACCGTCGACCCTTTCTGAGCCGGTATCGCCCGGCTCACACCGATCGCGTTGACATGCACCGTCATTGGATTGGTGACTTCTTCACCGCCGATGAGCAGGAATCTGTCGTTTGGATTTGTATCCGTCAGGACCGGGTCGGTAAAGGTGTTGTGGTCGGTAATGACCAGGAACTGATATCCGTTCCGTTTGTACCAGGCCATCACGTCATACGGCGGGGAATCGCCGTCCGAATTGATGGTATGCGTGTGCAGGTTGCCACGATACCATTCAGTCGCCGCGCTTTGCCCCAACGCTCTTCCGGCAGCCAGCGCGAGACCGGCGCTGCTTCCTACGGCCCGAATAAAATCGCGGCGATTCGTAATCACGATGGAATTCGCTCCCTGCCCAGCCTAGCCGATCTGCCCAGCGGCAGCAAGAGGAGCAGCGGGCTTTCCGGCGCGAGATCCCGCGGCATCCTATTCGGCGAGGGCGGGCGCGATCTAGCGTGCCAGCCTGTCCAGCACCAAAGACATCGGGCTATCTTTGGCCGGCCGCTTGCAATCTTTCCCGCGAGCCTGCCAGATCTGTTCGGCGAGGTCGAGATTGGATTCGGCGTCAGCGCTCGGGCGGCCATGCCGGCGCGCTTTTAGAACCTTGGCGGCGGCGTCCAGCAGCACGCGCATTTCTGGAGTGGGATTGTTTCCCGCGCATTGTGTGGCGTCGTCCGCCGTAAGCGTAAGCAGCTTGCGGCTCCGGTTAAGACGCTCCGCCGAATCGAGTCCGCGGACGGTGGGATCCAGCGTGAGCAGGTCGTTGCAGAGGTCCAGGCGTTTGCGGATGGCTGCGTCGTCGGGCGCCAGGCGCAGCGCATTCTGAAAATCCCGCTGGGCGGTGCGATAGTTGCCTTGGGCGAACTCGGCATCGCCGAGACCCGCATAGGCACCGGCGTTGGCGGGCGCTTCCTGCAAAATGCCGCGAAATACGTTGCCGGATCGCACCGGAGATCCCGCCTGCAGCAACAGCCGCCCCATCCGCTCGCGGGCCGCAATATCGCGCGGCGCCTGATCCTCCACCGGAAGCAGCTCGGCCAGCAGCTCCTCTTTAGAATCGCGCTGGGCGAGAAGATCGATCAGCTCAAACCTGACGTGCAGGCGGTAAGCCGCCGCGTCATCGGGCCACTGCCCATAAATGGCGCGATGGAAATAGGAGATCGCTTCCGGAAATTGTCCTTCCTTAACCTGGACGCGAGCCATGATCAGATTTGCCGGGCCATCGGTGGAGTCGGACGCGAGCAAGGCGTTGAGCGTCGCTTCGGCATCGGCCAGTTTTCCAGCGGCGAGCTGAGCTTGGCCGAGGGTGCGCTGATAGTAGCGGTTCTGCCGCTCAATCTCGATGGCGTCTTTGAGGCGTTCGATGGCCCCCGCGTTGTTGCCCTCGTGAAGAAAGTTCTGTCCTTCCGAGAACCGGCGCGCAGCTTCCACCCTGCTCTCCATGCTCTCGGTTCTGGCCAGAAATGTGTCCACCACGAACAGGACACCAATGGACACGACGACCAGGATACAAGTGCCCAGGAAAGACCGCGCTGCGACTGACTGTGCCATCAATCAGTCTCCATAGGATGGTCCTGCTTGGTTACACCATAGGCGGCCAGAATGTCGTCTAGAACCACGATGCCGATGAGCAGGTGCACGTTGGCGCGGCTGACCACCGGAAGCACGTTGAGCCCGCTGGTTCCCATGCGCTCCAGCGCCAGGCTCAAGCTATGGTCGGGATGAAGGTGATGATACTCATGGGACGCGGAAAGGAGCTCCGCGAGCGGCTTCTGCGATCCTCCGTCGGCCGCGGCGTGCCGGATGTCGCTGCTGCGTATCATGCCGCGCAAGCCAGACTCGTCGGAGACCGGCCACGCGTCGATCGAGCCATTCTTGAGCGCTCCGTCCTGCAGACGATGAAGAACGGCTTCCACCGGCAGGTCGGCCGGTAAAACATCGGGCATCAAACGCATGGTCTGACGTACTTGCATGCGCTCAGCCGTGGGACCGGGGTGCGCGGAGGGCAGGTGGACGCCTTCCTGGCTGGCAAGAGCTTCATAGATCGGCTCGGGCTGGAGCCGGTGCGAAATGAAAAACGCGATCAGGTTCGAGATCATCAGCGGAACGATGATCGTGTAGTCGCGAGTGATTTCGAAGATCATGATCACCGATGTAAGCGGGGTCCGCACGATGCCCGCGAATGCGGTTCCCATGCCGACCAGGGCATACGCGCCTGGCCCCGCCGTGGATTGCGGGAACAGCGCGTGGGCGACGCCACCGACCGCCGCGCCCATCATGGCGCCGATAAACAGTGCCGGACCAAAAATGCCACCCGCATTGCCGGAGGCATAGCACACCGCGGTGGCTACGATCTTCAGCACGGCCAGCAGCACTACGAATTGGAGAACGATGTCGCCATTTAGCACTTTCTCGACGTAGTTATAGCCGACTCCCATCACCTCCGGCACAAAGTAGCCGATCAATCCCACTGTGAGGCCGCCCACTACCGGCTGAAACCAGACGGTAGCTTTGGGAAGGCGCATGAACCACGCGCGCAGGCCCAGCAGCAGCTTGACGAAAGCCACCGATCCCAATCCGCCCACTACTCCCAGCACTGCGTAGACGCCAAATTCCGCGGGGTTGACCAACTGGTAGCCGGCTACGTGAAACAGCGGATCGTCGCCCAGCACTAGGTGGAGGACCATCCAGGACGTTGCCGCGCTCAACACTACCGAGCCCAGCACCGCGGCGTGGAGATCGCCCAGGATCTCTTCAAGCGAGAACAGGACCGCTGCGATCGGCGTGTTAAACGCAGCCGCCAGCGCCGCCGCGCATCCGGCCGGCACGAGCGCCTTCATCTGCTTCGTGGTGAGCCCCAGATTGCGCGCGATTACGGACGCCAGTCCGGCGCCTACCTGGACCGACGGGCCCTCGCGGCCGAGCGCGATGCCGCTCGCGAGCGAAGCGGAGCAACAGAAGAACTTGCCGAAGACCGTACGAAACTGGATGCGTCCGTCATTGATAAACAGAGCGAACTTGGTTTGCGGGATACCGCTGCCGCGCGCCGAGGGAAAATAGCGCCACAGCAGATAGCCAGTGCTCAGCGAGCCCAGCACGGGTACCAGAATGCGGCGCCAGCCGGCTCCTCCGGCGGGATACATGCGGGCGGCAAGGCGTCCGGTCAGCAGAATAAATGCCACGACGACCAAGCCGACCAAGGCGCCGATTACCAGGCTGAGGACCAACGATAACTGATCTTCGCGTTGGCGAAGGCGTTCGAAACTGCGGCGGAACCTGGTGATGGAAGATAAAAACGGGGATGGGTTCGGGCTGGAATTCATTCTTGTAGGCGGCGGCGTTTTCACTCCGAGCGCCGATGCGCACAGGGGAGGTGCCGGGACCTTCGCCCTGAAATTTATTATCGCGCAGATGCGAGTGTGCGGAAACTCATGCGTGTGGAATTGCGTCCAGGACTATAGTTTTGCGCGCGGATGTCAAAGGGAGCGCAGTTATAATGACCTCTAAAAGGGGGAATGCAGATGCCATTTGCTAAGTTATGGAGAGCGCCAGCCGGTGTCTTGGGGCTGCTGACGATCCTGCTGTTCGTGCCGCACGCAACTGCATTCGGCCAGGAAGAAGCGTCCCCGGCGAATCAGCTTGCTTTGGCCGACTCCTCCACTCCGGACAGTTCGGGAGCGTCAAACGCCAGCGGAGAATCTGCGCCGGTGACGACGAAAAATGAATCCGTTCCGCTTCGGCAACCCAAGAGAATTTTAGGCGTCATGCCTAATTTCCGCGCGGTCAGCGCCGGAACGATCCCGCCTCCGCCCACCATGAAACAGAGCTTCAAGATCGCCACTCAGAATAGTTTCGACTACTCGTCCTATCTCTTCGTCGGCGTCACTTCGGCGCTGGCGCTGTCGGGTGACAAGCACCCGCAACTGGGTGAAGGCCTGGCCGGCTTCGGAAGATACTACTGGCGCGGATTCGCCGACAAGACGGTCGGCAACTACATGGTCATCTTCGCGTTGCCCACCATTTTCCACCAGGATGAGCGCTACTACGCCTTAGGCAAAGGGAACGTCTGGAAGCGGCTCGGCTATGCGGTCTCTCGGGTTGCGATCACGCCCAATTATCAGGGACGTAACAGCTTCAACGCGTCCGAATTGCTGGGCCGTGGAATCGCGCAAGGTATTTCCCTGTCGTACTACCCCAGTCAGAGCCGCACTGGCGGCGAAATCGCAACGAAGTATGCGTACGCCATCATGCGAGATGCTCTTACGAACGCGTTCCGGGAGGTCTGGCCGGACATCGCCGTGCACGCGCTGCACCGCCATCCGTAATCGGGATCAGACTAACCACCACGGATCAGGCGCATGGCTTCACCGACACCCGCGCGATCGGGCTTGGAGCCGCCGCCCTTCTCGGACTCGGGAATGGAATCGCCTTCGCCGGGGGCGAGGAACAAGTTGGCTTCGAGGCCGTGCTGGCGCGTGTACAAATCCCAGTAGCGGCCGCCGAGCGCATAGAGCGATTCATGGGTGCCGCGCTCGACGATGCGGCCGGCTTCCACCACCAGAATCTGGTCCGCGCGCCGAATAGTAGAGAGCCGGTGGGCGATCACAAAAGTGGTGCGGCCCTTCATCAGGTACTTGAGGCCTTCCTGGATCAGCGCTTCGGATTCGGAGTCGAGGCTCGACGTCGCTTCGTCCAGAATCAGAATGCGCGGGTCGGCCAGGATGGCACGGGCGATGGAGACGCGCTGGCGCTGGCCGCCGGAGAGCTTGACGCCGCGCTCGCCGACGATGGTGTCGTACTTCTTGTCGAAATTCTCGGCGAATTCATCGACGCGCGCGATGCGGCAGGCTTCGAGAATCTGTTCCTTGGTGGCTCCGGGGCGCGCGAAGGCGATGTTCTCTTCAATCGAGCCGTCGAACAGGAAGGTGTCCTGTAGCACCACACCCAATTGCGTCCGGTAGCTATCCAGGCGAACGGTGGAGAGATCCACGCCATCGATGGAAACTTTTCCGGTGCTCGGGATGTGAAACGCCGCGATCAGGCTGATGATGGTGGATTTGCCGGAGCCGGATGGCCCCACCAGCGCGGTGACCGTTCCCGGCGCTGAGTGGAAAGCAACGTCGAAGAGCACTTGCTTACCCGCTTCGTAGGAGAATCCGACGTTTTCAAAAATCACTTCGCCACGGACCGGACCGAGCGCAACCGTGCGGCGCGGGTCGCGATCCTCAGGATTTTCCATCAGGACTTCATGAGTGCGGTCTAGGCCGGCCAGCGCTTCGGTGATTTGGGTGCCGATGCCGACCACTCCGAAAACCGGCGCGACCAGGAAGGCCAGGAAAGCGGTGAAGGTGACGAATCCGCCAAGCGTGAGCGTGCCCGCAAAGATCTGGCGCGTCCCGACGTACATCACGACAGCGCCCACGATTCCCATCAGTACTGTCGCAGAGAGGCTCATGAAGGACATGGCGGTGAGCGACGCTTCCACATTCATCAGCAGGCGCTTCACGCCGCCGGCGAATACCGCGGCCTCGCGTTCCTCGGCGTGGTACCCCTTGACAACCCGCACGCCACCCAGCGATTCGGTGAGGCGGCCGGTGACTTCGGCGTTGATCTTGCCGCGCTCACGGAAGATCGGCCGGATCTTGGAGAAGGCCTTCGATAGTGCAAAAGCAAAGGCGGCGACGAACAGGGCGGTGAGTCCCGTCATGACGGCGCTGATGCGCAGCAGCACGATCAGCGCGATGAAAGCGGTCATGATCCCGCCCACGAACTCGACCAGGCCTGTGCCGATCAGGTTGCGCACCCCTTCCACATCGGTCATGATGCGCGACACCAGCACGCCGCTTTTGTTGGCGTCGTAATAGCCGACCGACAGCCGGCCGATGTGCTGTTGGACCTTTTGCCGCAGCTCCGCAATCAGGCGCTGCCCCGCTTTGGAGAGAAGCTGGGTAAGCGTGAACGACGTGATGCCTTGGACGAGAGTTGCGCCAAGCACGGTGAGCACCAGCGGGGTCAGCAGCGCGATCTGATGCTTGCCAACCACGTTATCCACCAGGAACCGCGTCGAGTACGGCAGCACCATGCCGCTGAGGCGGTTGATGATCATAAGTGCCAATCCCAGCGCCAGCAGCTTGCGGCGCGGCAGAATCATGTCGCGCAGATCCGGCCAGATTTCGCGAAACCGTTCGGACTGTTTACGCTTCGGCGTCTCGGCCTTCTCACGGGAATGCTTGGCCGAGGGAGATCGTTCCGCGGAGTGGGGATGCACTAACTTCAGTGTAGCCTGAGAGAATGCAGCGGCTTTACGCAGGGACCTCGGGATTCGCTTACGCGAGCTGGAAACCGGATTTTTATCCGCAAAAGCTCCCGGCGAAGGATTTCCTGAAGCATTATGCCACGCGACTGAACGCGGTAGAGATCAACTACACGTTTCGCCAGTTGCCGAAGGCGGCGACGCTTGAAAACTGGGCGGCAGCGACGCCCGAGGGATTCCTATTTGCGTGCAAGGCGCATATGCGGATCACGCATATAAACAGGTTGAAGCAATCCGAGTTCAACGAATTGTTCTTCAAAGCGCTGGAGCCGCTGCGGGCGTCGCGGAAGCTAGGTCCGGTGCTGTTTCAGTTGCCGCCGAATTTCAAGCTGGAGGCGGCAGTGCTGGGGGCATTCCTGGCGAAGCTGCCGGAGGACATTCGCACGACGTTCGAATTTCGCAATGCGACCTGGATGACGGACGAGGTGTATCGTTTATTGGAACGGCATCGCGTGGCGCTGTGCCTCGCGGAGTCAGATAAGTTTGAGGTGCCGCAGGTGGTGACGGCTCCGTTCGTTTACGCGCGGCTGCGGAAAGAGGAGTACTCGGCGGACGATCGTAGCCAGATCGCCGAGCGCGCGCGGCAGCAGTTGGGAGCGGGCCGCGACGCGTTCGTCTTCTTCAAGCATGAGGACACACCAGCGGGGGCCGTTTACGCGGAAGAGTTGCTGGCCGCAGCGGGCGGGGACGCATAACAATATACTTGCGAGACTGGAATAGGAGGTTCGCATGACACGCAGGAAATTCGCCAAGACCGTGGGCATCGGAGCGGCGATGGGGCAGGTGGCGCCGCTGGCGCTGCGCGGACAGGCAACGAAACCGGTGCGGACGACGGTGAAGGCGATCGTCTTCGACACCTTCGGAACGGTGGCCGATTGGCGCGGCTCCATCATCACCGAGGGCGAGGCGTGGAGTGCGGCAATAGGAGACGCCAAGGACTCGACCATCGACTGGCCGCGTTTCGCCGACCGCTGGCGCGATGGCTACGCCCCCGCCATGGAACGAGTGCGCACCGGCGATCTGCCGTGGACCAAGCTCGACGACCTGCACCGCATGCTACTGGATCAGCTGATGCCGGAATTCGGCATGAACGGCCTGAGCGAGGCGGAGATCGATCAGTGGAACCGCGTTTGGCACCGGCTGAAGCCGTGGCCGGATGCCGTCGCCGGGCTGACGCGCCTGAAGAAGAAGTACATCATCGCGCCACTCTCGAACGGCAACGTGTCGCTGCTTACCGATATGGCCAAGCATGCCGGCCTGCCCTGGGACCTGATCCTTTCGGCCGAGCTTGCAAAGCACTATAAGCCGGATCGCGAGGCGTACCTGACCGCCGTCGATCTGCTGAGTCTCAAGCCGGAAGAAGTGATGATGGCGGCGGCGCACTCGGGCGATCTGCGGGCAGCGGCAAGTTTTGGACTGCGAACGGGATTCATCTACCGTCCGAATGAGCGCGGCCCGGGTGGCAAAGCGGATCGCGCCAAGCCGGGCGAGTTCGACATTGTGTCCAAGGACATTGGGGACTTGGCAGCACAGATGGGGGCCTGAAGCGGCTACTGAACCCGGCCAGGTTCTTCCACGCGGACGTGCATTACGCGCGAAGTTGTAATGGGATGGACATCGTCGAGCAGGAAAATCATGCGCATTCCGCAGGCGATAAAACCGGCTTCCAGGGTACCGTCCAGGTCCAGCGATCCTTGCAAGCTAGCCATTACGGGGCGGGGACAGAATTCAGGATGTCCCGAAACGCGAATGGAGTTGCCACCCAGATATTCAATTCGGTAGTGACGACTCTTGGTCTCGACGTCGATCAGCGAGCCGGGGACCAGATTCCTGCAATCCAATAGTTGAATGGATAACATGATCGCGGCCTCCAGTATATCCGAAGCAATCAGGGTATCATTTGTTTCAACGCCAGCAGCGGCGGCGCGGCGCTTT
>JBDTTL010000202.1:0-9016 GCA_039930665.1 Acidobacteriota bacterium | reverse complement strand
GCGCCGATCAGTTCGTCGCGCGTGCAGCCGGTGAGCGCCTCCATTTGCTTGTTGACATCCGTAATGATGCCGGCCGGATCGGTAGTCATCAGCGCGTCGATATTGGATTCAATGAGCGAGCGCGTGTAGAACTGCTGATCGCGCAGCCGTTGATCGAGCAGTTTCTGTTCGGCTTCCACTTGTTTGCGCGCCGTATTGTCGGTGCCGATCAACAGGTAGCCGATGATTCCGCCCGCCGCATCGCGCAGCGCCGTGACCGACACCAGCGCGGGGAAGCGGCTGCCGTCCTTGCGAATGTAGGTCAACTCGTAAATGTCTTCGATGCCGCGCGAAGCCTTGAACGCCAAGGCGTCGAAGCCGGGCGTGATGGCGGTGGCGAGTTCGTGGCTCAAAGCTTTCGCGCGTGCAATGACTTCCTGCGGATCCGAAATATCGGCGGGCGTGATCTTATCCACCACCTCGATCGCAGTGTAGCCCAGCATGCGCTCGGCGCCCACATTGAAGAGCTGAATCACGCCTTTCTCGTCGGTTGCGATGCTCGAGAAGTTTTCGCTATTGAAAATTGCGCTTTGCAGTGCGCCGGCCTTGAGCAGCGCGTCTTCCGCCAGTTTGCGCGCCGTATTGTCGGTGCCGATCAACAGGTAGCCGATGATCCCGCCGTGATCGTCACGCAGTGCGGTAACCGATACCACGGCCGGAAATCGGCTGCCGTCCTTGCGGATATAGGTCAGCTCGTAGATATCTTCGATGCCGCGTGACGCCTTGAAAACCAGCGCCTCGAAACCGGGCGTAATCGGGGTTGCCAGCTCCAGACTGAGTTCTTCGGCTCGCGCAATCACTTCCTGAGGGTCTGAAATGTCGGCTGGCGTGATTTTGTCCACTACCTCGATCGCCGTGTAGCCCAGCATGCGCTCGGCGCCGACGTTGAAGAGCTGAATGACGCCTTTTTCGTCGGTGGCGATGCTCGAAAAATTGGCGCTATTAAAGATGGCACTTTGCAGCGCACCGGTCTTGAGCAGGGCTGCTTCGCGCCGGACTTCGGTGACGACATCGGTCACGACGTCGGGTACAACATTCACCGCGGCAGTGGTATCTTCGGAAACGGACATTTCCAAACCTCCCTCGAACACAAGAACCCAATTGGACTTTGAGACC
The DNA here is from genome assembly GCA_039930665.1 of Acidobacteriota bacterium. GTDB lineage: Bacteria > Acidobacteriota > Terriglobia > Bryobacterales > Bryobacteraceae > Palsa-187. Next base: position 7,861 of record JBDTTL010000202.1, on the reverse strand, counting down.
TTTTCCTTAGTGCACGAGTCACGCCAATTTCCGCCCCTAACGGAGCCGTTTCAAGGCGCGTATCAAGCTGCTTATATATGACTGGTAACGATATACGGTCAGGTGCCCAAAGATGGTCACAAAGCATGTTCTCTTTCGTATCGGGTAAGATCGTCTGCAAGGCTCTATGAACCGCCGCGACCTTATCAAATCGGCGTTCTTTGCGGCAGTATCCACCTCGGCTGCCGAGCCGCCCGTCGATTTGGAAGAGCTGACGACCGATGACATCCAGGCAGGCTTCCAGGCCGGCCAGTTCACCGCGCAATCCCTGACCGAAGCCTACCTGGCCCGCATCGATGCGATTGACCGCGGTGGGCCGGCGATCAACGCCGTGATTGAACTCAATCCGGATGCGCTCAAAATGGCTGCGGAACTTGACCGCGAACGCCAGGCCAAAGGTTCGCGCGGTCCTCTGCACGGCGTTCCCGTGCTGGTCAAGGACAATATCGACACGGCCAACATGAACACGACGGCGGGTTCCCTCGCTTTGTTGGGTGCTCCGGCGCCGAAGACCGCCTTTTTAGTCACGCGCCTGCGCGCCGCGGGTGCGGTTCTGCTTGGCAAGACCAACTTAAGCGAGTGGGCGAACTTTCGCGGCGAACATTCCACCAGCGGCTGGAGCGGCCGTGGCGGTCAGACCAAGAACCCCTACGCGCTCAATCGCAATCCGTCCGGCTCGAGTTCCGGCTCCGGCGCCGCGGCTTCCGCCAGCTTGTGCGCTGTCGCGGTTGGCACGGAAACCGATGGATCTATCGTGTCGCCCTCTTCGATCAACGGCCTCGTCGGGATTAAGCCCACCGTTGGCTTGGTCAGCCGTAGCGGCATCATTCCCATCTCAGCCAGCCAGGACACTGCCGGATCAATGGCGCGCACGGTGCGCGACGCGGTCCTGCTGCTGAATGCGCTCGCCGGAACAGATGCCACGGACTCGGCCACGACGCGCGCTCCCAAGACCCTCCCCGACTACAGCGAGTTTCTAGACCGCAACGGCCTGCGCGGCGCTCGCATCGGTATCGTGCGCAAGTCGTTTGGGTTTAATGCCGCGGTCGACAAGCTGATGGAGCAGTCGATGGCTGCAATGAAGAGCAGCGGCGCCGAAATGATCGATCCCGTCGAAATTCCGTCCGACTCGAAAATCAGCGAACCCGAAAACCTGGTGCTGTTATATGAGTTCAAGGCGGGATTAAATGCCTACCTGAAAGCACGAGGCCGCGCGGAGACGCTTGCCAGCCTCATCGCGTTCAATGAGAACAACGGCGATCGGGAACTGTATCATTTCGGCCAGGAGTTATTTTTGCAGGCGGAGAAAAAGGGTCTGCTCACTGACCCCGCCTATCGCAAAGCGCGCGCCGAGTGCATTCGCCTAACACGAACGGAGGGCATCGACGCCGCTTGCTCCAAGTACCGGCTCCAGGCCCTGGTTGCCCCCACTTCGTGTCTCGCGTGGCTTACCGACTACGTCAATGGCGATAGCGGAAACGGAGGCTGCTCCACGCCTCCTGCCGTCGCCGGTTACCCTCACATCACTGTGCCCGCCGGCTTAGTAAATGGCCTACCGGCCGGCATCTCCTTTTTTGGGCCGGCGTGGTCAGAGCCCGCACTCATTAAGGTGGCCTATGCCTTCGAGCAGACCACCAAAGCGCGCCGCAGGCCCGCCTTCGCAGCGAGCGTTTGAATTTACTTTGCCAGCGAGGGCAGCGTTGTGAAAGTATGAGCGACGGCGGGAATACGAATTCCCAGCACTCCGATTTGAGCGTTGGCAGGCGTATTGAACTCGATGGTGCCACGGATGCCGGCAGTAGACGGATATTTGCCGGTCACAAGCGTAAAAGAAAGGTGTCCATTGGGGGACAGCGTGATCGTATCCGTCGCGATGGTATCTCCCGCGACGTTGCGCACCGTTACCGGGATATTCACCACCTGAGTGGCGACGCTATTAATCGCGACGCCGGTCGAGATGTCGCCGGTGTTATCGAACGCGAGTATATAAGCGTTGGCGTTGCGGTTCTCGATCGGCACCACCGCTTCCTGGCCGTCTGGATTGTAACGGAAGATCACGAAGCCGCCGACCTTGCCATTGGTAGTAAGCTGCGCCGACCCGACGGTTGGTACCGGATCGGACAGAGGCGCCGCGCTCTCGATGATCAGCGTCGCCCCGGCGGCCAGCACGCGGTTCACCGCCGCAACTACGGCCGTAGTACCCCCGCCGGATTGCGGGTACGAGATCGGCAGCGATAACGGGCTGCCGTTGTCGTCGTAGAAATTGAGGTTGGCTTGCGCCGCTCCGGTGCCGGTGTTGACCAGCACAAACGTGGTTTGCCAGCCGTTCCCCGAAGCGAAGTGCGCAATGGAACCGCCGTTAGTTCCGACATTTGCCACCGCGGGAATAGTGGTGAGCGCGTTATTCGGCGGAGTGAAGCGAAGACCCAGCACGCTGATCCGGCCGCCGGCAGGGGTTTCAAATTCGATGGTGCCGCGGATGTTTGCCGTGATGGGAAACCCCAGGAGCGGATCCGCCAACCCAAACGAAGTATGGCCGTAACCTGCCAGTGAAATCGTGGTTCCCGGAGCGCTGATTACGGTTCCGGTATCGCTGCGAATAATCACCGGAATGGAGGCAGCCTGCGCCGAGACATTGTCGACTGCCACGCCCAGTACCAGGCCCGCGGTGTTGTCGAAGACCAGCAGATAAGAACTCGCGCTGCGGGTCTCGAGCGGCACCACCGCTTCCTGCTTGGTGGCAATCTGGTGGAAAATGGCGAACCCATCCAGCGAGCCGGTAGCCGCCAGTTGTGCGGAACCCACTAATACCGGAGGCGTCTGCGCTCCCGCAGTGTCGACAATCAATGACGCACGGGGGGCTACGGTGCGGTCGATCGAAGGCGCCAGGATTGGAAGCAGCGCCAGAGATTGCTGAGGAAACGCAACCGGCAGCGTCAGGGGACCATTGCCGCCGGGATCGATTGCGTCGCCGAAAAAGCTGAGCCGCGCGATCGCCGATATCGTGTCTTTGTTGACCAGAGTGAACGAAGTGGTCCAGTTCTCCGCCGCCGCGAGGTGCGCTATCGACCCGATAAACGCGAGTCCTGGCAAGGTGCCTGCTGCCTGCTCTAGGGTGAAGCTGACCCCTGCAATCGCGAGGGCCGAAGAGCGGCCCATTCCCCCATTCACGGCCACTTGATAATTGAGAGTAGCGGTGCCGCTGCCGTTCGGCGAACTGGTCAGCGTGACCCAACTCGGGGTGCCTGTGACGGTCCAGGCGCATCCCTGCGATGCCGTGATGACGATGCTCCCGCTTCCTCCGGCCGGCGCGAACGCCTGCCCGCCCGCGTTCAAAGAGAACAGGCAGGTCTGGGCTGTCGCCGCCAAATCACAGGAAATCAGTAATATGAGCGCAAATAGCCGGTATTTCTTGGTGTGCATCGAGCCCTCTTGGTTCTTATCGCCCGCAGGGCTCAAAAGCACGCGGATTTGACGCGTGCCATCATCCTATCTGTTTGAGAAACGGGCAGGACCCCTATGTCTACGCCTCAGAGTCCGGAGGGCTAGGTCCGCGAACGGACAAAAACCGGCGGTTTTTTCGTATATTCAGCGGTTCTAAACCATCCTGTAATATGCTTGTAACAGATGGACGGTTACTCTTATGAGTAAGGGAAGTCTATGAAAAAAATCGCTCTTATTGAAGACGATACCGACCTCTACAACCTAGTGCAATACAACCTGGATAAGGAAGGTTTCCAGGTGGTGGGATCTCAAACCGGGAAAGGCGCGCTCGATTTGTGCCGGCGCGAACATCCGGACCTGGTGATTCTCGATATCATGCTGCCGGATTCCGACGGCCTCGAAATCTGCAAGGGCATCCGCGCAAATTCGGACCTGGCAACCACGCCGGTCATTTTCCTGACCGCGCGCGCCTCTGAAACCGACCGCATCGTGGGCCTGGAACTGGGGGCGAACGATTACATCGTAAAACCGTTTTTTGTGCGCGAGCTGATCGCCCGGGTAAAGATTCACTTCCGCGGCGATAAGCCAGTAAACAAAGTGCTGCGCTCGGGCGACCTCGAACTGGACCGCACGCGTTGCATTGTGCGCCGGGGCAGCGAAGAACTGACGCTCACCGCCACCGAGTTTCGCTTGCTGGAATTTCTGATGAGCCGGCCGGGCGTGGTGTTCAGCCGCGACCAGTTGCTCGACGCGGTGTGGGGTCACGACCGCGCGGTGACGGACCGCACCGTCGATGTCTATGTGCTGCGCCTGCGTCAGAAAATTGAGCAGGACGACGGCTCCCCGTTCATCCGCAGCGTACGAGGCTTCGGTTATAGCTTCAACGTGGAAGTCCCGCAGGAACAGTTACAATAAAAGCCCGGCGGTGAGCTTGCGTGGCCGCCTGCGGCCGGGTCTTACGCATGCTCGATTGGCTGTTCGCAGATCCACTTCTCCCAGGCACGCCGGCGCCCGATTTTTCGCTGCCCGATCAGGACGGCAGGCTAGTCTCGCTCGCTGCGCTCCGCGGTCATAATGTAGTGCTAGTATTTTATCCGGGCGATGACACCAGGGTCTGCCGCGAACAATTGTGCGAATTCCGTGACCGCTGGGCGGACGCGCAACAGAAAAACACGCTGGTCTACGGCGTGAACCCACAGAGCGCGCAAAGCCATGCGAAGTTCATCGGCAAGAGCCGCTTGCCCTTCCCGCTACTTGTCGACCAGGGCCAAAAGATCGGCGCGCAATACAAAGCCAAGGGCTTGATTGTGAGACGTACGGTGTACCTGATCGGTCCCGACGGCATGATTCGTTTCGGGCAGCGCGGCACGCCCGATCCAGACCTGGTGCTTTCGCATGCTGCCTAAGTTTTATCCCATACTCGACACCGAAATCGCCGCGCGCCACGGAGTGGATCCGATACTGGCCGCCGAACAGATCCTGGATGGCGGTGCGACCATTCTTCAGTTCCGCCACAAGGGATTTTTCTCCCGCGAAGCTTTTGCGCAGGTGGAACGCGTGGCCGAACTGTGTCGGGTTGCTGGCGCGCTATTCGTCGTTAACGACCGCGCCGATCTCGCCGCTCTCACGGGTGCAGCGCTGCATCTGGGACAGGACGATCTCACTCCCAGCGCGGCGCGCAGGGTGGTGGGCAGCCAAACGCTCATCGGATTCTCCACACACAACGAGCAGCAACTCCGCGCCGCTGCAGACGAGCGCGCCGACTATCTCGCGCTAGGACCTATTTTCGGCACGGGATCGAAAAAGAATCCCGATCCCGTCGTTGGTCTCGAAGAGCTACGGCGCTTGCGGCCGCTTACCGATCGTCCCTTAGTAGCCATCGGAGGCATCACGCGCGCCAATGCGCAGTCGGTCTTGGCTGCGGGCGCCGATGCCGTCGCAATCATCGCTGATCTTTTCTCCGGACACGACGATTTGCGTGCGCACACTCAGGAATGGGTGTCTCTTACGCGCGACACACAAAATGTTTGACAGCCGTAAAAACCCGGCATATTATGGATTTATCACTGAAAAAGGAGGTGGTCCAGTCTAATGATATCTGGAAGTAGTAGTAACTACAGCACTCTAACCACGCGTGAGGTGGCTGACTCTTAATCCCGAACCTCTCATAGTTCAGGTTTCGTTTCAGTGACGAAGCCGCTCCTCCTCTGGACCGGCTGCTTCACGCTGGAGCTCGAGTCTTTAGTAAGAACCCCGTACGGCCTGTTCAGGTTGTGCGGGGGTTTTCATTTCCGGCCGCGCCGACGGCGTCCGGCGGAGCAAGGTGTCCGGCCCTCGCCGCAATTGCACGATCGCGTCACGCGGCACTGGCGACCCGCAATTTGGCACCTTCATGGGCGATTACCACCGCCGCTAACGAGGGCGACTTCGATTTTCGTTTTTTACCGTAGTCTTGAGCGTTGTAGCCCCCTGCCTTCACGCCAACGTCGGCAACGTCTCCGTTGTGATAAGATCCACAGTTTGCGATTGGTTATAAGGGAGCTTAGATCCGGTGAAAGTCTACGAAACCAGTGATATCCGGAACGTGGCGCTGATCGGCCACGGGCATTCCGGTAAGACATCTTTAGTGGCGGGGCTGTTGTATACCTCGGGCGCCACCAGCCGCCTTCTGCGTGTCGACGAAGGTGCTTCGGTCACAGATTTCGACGACGAAGAAATTGCGCGCAAAATCACGATTTCGACCGCCGTGGCGGAGACCGAGTGGAACCGGAAGAAAATCAACCTGCTCGACACACCCGGTTTTAACATCTTTATCAACGATACGAAGGCCTCCCTTGCGGCGGCCGACGCGGCCTTTGTTCTGGTGGACGGCGTGGCCGGCGTCGAAGTGCAGACCGAGAAAGTGTGGTCCTTCTGCCAGGATTTCCAGCTTCCGCGCGCCATCATCATTAACAAGCTCAATCGCGATCGCTCCAGCTTTGAGCGCACGCTCGAGAGCGTGCAATCGTTTTTTGGCCGCACCGCCATTCCGGTACACCTCCCCATAGGATCCGAAAAAGATTTCAAGGGCGTGGTGGACCTGGTGCGGATGAAGTCATACACCTACGAGGCTGACGGCGACGGCAAGGGGAAAGAGGGCGACATTCCAGCCGATCTCGCGGAAGCCGCCAAAGCCGCGCATGAGGCGCTGGTGGAAATGGTGGCCGAGGGCAACGACGCCTACCTCGAAGAGTTTTTCGACAAGGGCACGCTGCCGGTGGAACACATTCATGACGGGTTGCGCGAGGCGATTCGCCAGCGCCGCATGTTCCCGGTGCTGTGCGCTTCCGGGCTCCACAACCGCGGGACCGATCTGATTTTGGACTTCATATTAGAGTATTTTCCCGACCCCGCCGAGCGCGGATCATGGAGAGGCACGCTGGATGGCACTGAGAAAGAGCGCGCTGTCAAGGATTCCGAGCCGCTCTCGCTATTCGTCTTCAAAACCCTTGCCGATCCCTTCGCCGGACGCGTCACCTATTTCAAAGTGGTCTCCGGCGTCCTGCGCAATGACGCTAATCTGGTCAACGTGCGCAACAGCGGCGGAGAACGCCTCTCGCATATTGGCACATTGCTGGGCAAGACCATCAACCCCATTACTGAACTGCATGCGGGCGACATTGGAGCCGTGGCCAAACTGAAGGACACACTCACAGGCGATACGCTGGCCGATAAAGCTTCGCTGATCGCCTATCCCCCGGTGCATTTGCCCGAACCTTCCATCGCCTACGCGATTTCCGCAAAGACGCGCAACGATGAAGACCGCATGGGTAACGCCATCCATAAGATCCTCGAAGAGGATCAATCACTGCGCTTTTATCGCGATCCGCAGACCAAGGAATTTCTCCTGGCAGGCAGCGGACAGCAGCACGTCGAAATCATCGTCAGCCGGTTGAAGAAACGCTACAGCGTAGACGTCGGGCTCCACTCCCCTAAGATTCCCTACCGCGAAACAGTGCGCGGAAGAGCCGACGTGCAGGGCCGCCACAAGAAGCAAACTGGGGGCCACGGCCAGTTCGGCGACTGCTGGATTCGCATCGAGCCGCTCCCGCGCGGCGGCAAGTTCGAATTTGCTAACGAGGTGTTCGGTGGCGCGATCCCGCGAAACTTTATCCCTGCCATCGAAAAAGGAATTGTTGAGACCGCTGAAAAGGGCTACTTAGCCGGCTTTCCTGTGGTGGATTTCAAAGTCGTGGTCTATGACGGTTCCTACCACGACGTCGATTCGTCGGAAATGTCATTCAAACTGGCTGCCCGCAAAGCTTTCAAGGCGGCTATGGAGCAGGCCAGCCGGTCACGGTGCCCGTGGGCAAGGAAACGCTTGGCCGCGTGCTGAACG
>JBDTTL010000201.1:0-9045 GCA_039930665.1 Acidobacteriota bacterium | reverse complement strand
TGACTGTTTCGGGCGGCACTCCTGTGCCGAAAGCCGCCATCCACGCCAAAAACGCGGCGACGGATGCATCCTTTTCGACCCAGAGCGCGGAAGATGGCAGCTATTCGATGTCCTCTCTGCCGCCGGGCAACTACGAACTCTCGGCTGAGTTTCCCCCGTTATTTGTGCCGTTTCGGCAGAAAGACATTAAGGTGCAAGCCGGGCAGACAGCCAATTTCGACATTCATCTGAGCGATACCCAACTGAACACTCTCGGCGACGGAGGCGATGACTTCGTGAAGTTGATCGCCGGGCACCCGGCCCCAACAGGGCGCACTCCCCGCACGCGCGAAGGGAAACCAGACCTGAGCGGGGTCTGGCTGGCCGCGATTCACCGTCCGGAGGGTGATCCGCCGCAACCGCTGCCATGGGCGGAGGCAATCGCAAAGCAGAGGAGAGAGAGAATGAACATTGACTCTCCGGGGGCGCATTGCCTGCCAACAGGCTTAGCGGCCTCGGGAGTTTTGCGCCCCTATCGATTTATTCAAGCCCGTGATGTGCTGGTGATTGTGGAAGAGAACAACGATCAGACTCGCCAGATTTACCTCGATGGACGCAGCCATCCCCAGGATCCCAATCCTTCCTACATGGGGCACTCGGTGGGCCGATGGGAGGGCGATACGCTGGTCATTGATACGGTGGGCTTTACTGACCGCGGCTGGATCGCTTTCGGCAGCCTTCCGCAAACCGAAAAGTTGCACGTCACCGAACGCTTTCGCCGACCGGACGTCGGGCACCTGGAACGCGAAATCACCTTCGACGATCCGAGCGCCTTCAAGAAACCCTGGACGCTAAAGAGAATCAGTTCGTTGGGCCCCAAGGGGACTGAGGTGATGGAGTATGTCTGCGCAGAAAATAATCGGGACGTCGAACATTTGGTTGGCAAGTGAAAATGGCGCGGCTGCGCGTTGGAGAAGTATCGGGCCGATAGTCTTAGCCCGCCCGGGGCGCAGAGCTGCATGCACGAGCGGAAGTTTCTGGCGGTCGGGAGAGGTCCGACCCAAATCGTATACCGCAACATCCCGTGCGACGGAAACCCAATTTAAAAGATGTATGCTTGATGCTGGATTGATTTTGCCCTTGCATCCGAATTCGGGCGATCCCGATCCGACGTTATCGGGTGTGGCGTTCGGAAACATCAATTCAATCCGAGCGGCACGCGCGAGTTGCCACTTGGAAGGACTACACCAATGAGATCGAGAACATACGCAACGCTCCTCATCGCCGGCATGCTGGCGTTCGCCACCTCACCTCACCTTGCCGCCCAGGATCGGAATCCTCAAAAGCCGCGCCTCGTATGGGCGGCCAAGCCGGTGCCGCCCACAGCGTACGAACCGCCCAACCGCGTGATCTGGCGACTCCCAGAGATTCTTTCAGCGCACAAGGGGCAGGCGACTTGGCGGCAGCCGGTGGTCAAGACACGCGACTTTGAAGCCGACTGGATTTCGATGGCGCCGGGCGAAAAAACCAAAAGCATGTTTTATGCGGACGATCGGGTCTTCTGGGTAGTGGAATCCGGGCAGATGCGCGTGAACATCGAAGGGCAGGCGCCGTTTGTTGCGACCAAAGGATTCCTGGTTCAAGCGGCGCCGCGACTCGCCTACAGTATGGAAACCGTAGGCAATGAGCCGGTGCTGCGGTTCGAAGTGCGACCCGCGGGCCAGATGCCGAGCTATCCGATCACGGAAACTCCGACACCCGTGAAAGGCTGGACCTTCATTCAGTCACGCATCACCGATACCGGCAGCTACGATGATGACAATAAGCCGTATCTCGATTTCGAAAAAGACGTTGTGCAGGCCAACGCCGGCAGCAGTAACTTTGTGTGGGATGGCCACACGTCCGCGCACATTATTCGAGGCAAAGGTATCTCAACACCACCTGACACCAATTTCGGCCACTTCCACGAGAACATGGTGGAGTTGTGGATCGTGCTCGAGGGGCAGCTTGACTTCCTGATCGAAGGAGAACCACTCGTGACCGGAACGGTGGGCGACGTGATTCAGGCGCCGAATGAGCGCTGGCATCGCGCGACATCTCGCGCCCCAGGCATGGCCACAAGGCTCGCGATTACTCCGCGCAATAAGGAAGGACAGGTGCATTACTTCCAGCCGGAAGCGCAAGGAGGCGGTCAATAACTTCCGGGTTGTCGTCAAACGCTGGGATTCAGCCGATCCAGCTTGACGTCGCTCCCGATCATGCAGGCGGCTTTTGTGCGACCGCCTGTCAAGGGAAATACGTGAATAGGAATTGCTGACCTAGAAACTCAGGCGCAACGACAACTGAAGCTGCCGGTTAGTTCCGAGGCCGATCTGATTGGAGACGGTCGATGTAGCTACACCAAAGTTGCCGCCGGCGTTTCCCGTCGTGAACGGTGTACCAGGCTGAATGCCGGAGCTCGTAACGACGCCCCCGGCGAAAGTGCCACCGCTGGGGATGCCCTGCGCGAGGCGAAGGTTTGCCGGGTTTGCGAAGTTGGTGTGGTTGAAGATGTTGTAAATTTCGGCGCGGAACTCGACGCCAAGTTTTTCACCGATGCTGACGCTCTTGCTCACAGTGAGGTCGAACTGCGCGAGACCAGGGCCGATGAGCGAGTTGCGGCTGGAGTTGCCGAAGGTGCCGGCGAGAGGAATCGTAAAGGCGGCCGGGTTGATCAGCCTTCGGTCCGCGTCGAGGTACCGATTCACGCCGCCAATGACATCGGGACGCCGGATGTTGCGCGAATTGCCGCCGCCGAGTGTGTTGACGACGGGCGTGGTGTAGATGGATCCGTCGGTGCCCAATACCGGTGAGGTATATTCGTTACCGTTGCGATTGTCGATGTATGTAATGTCGGGGCGCGTAATGAGGACATCCATAGGAACACCTGCGCGGGCGTTGACGATACCTCCCAACTGCCAGCCGCCCAAGATCGAGTCGACAGCCCTAGAAGAGCTGGCGCCGAACTTCTTGCCCCTGCCATAGGGGATCTGGTAGAGAGTGGTGAGGTTGAAGCTGCGGCGAATGTCGAAGTTATTGCTGCCGAAGTCGGCCTGAAAGTTGTACGGGTTGCCGGCCGTGTTGGCTTCATTGGAGCCGGCGGTATTTCCCAGGTCATGAGCCCAAGTGAACGAACCCGCAAGCGAGAGGCCGGTGGCCATGCGCCGGTTCAGCGTGACCTGCATGGCGTTGTAGTGGCTGGTACCGCCGCTGGTTTTGTAGTCGATTTCGGCGAAACGGCCGCCAAACTCGCGGACGGCCGTGCCGGCGCCCGTGGTTGGATTCATAGTAACGCCGACGATCTTGTTAGTGACAGAGCGGAGGAACAGGTTGCGGCCCTGGCTACCGACGTAAGCGACGGTTAGAACCGTGTTGGTCAAGATCTCCTGCTGTACCGATGCGGTGTAAGAAAGGATTTTCTCCGGAATTTTATAGCCTGGCGCGTAGGCACGCGGCTGGTAGCCGAGCGTCGGGCTGTTAATGTTGTAGTTGGCGTAGACTGCGGGAATGTTGAGCGGATACTTGTTCAGGGCGCCCGAGGAGAAGGTAGAGCTGATACGGTCGTTGGCCTCCGGCTGAAGCTGATCTTCAGTCTGGCCAGGGCCGTAATAGTACCCGGCGCCGATGCGTAGGACCATCGTGTTATGCAAGCTCTCGGGCGACCAGGAAAGACCCAGGCGCGGGCCGAAATTGAGCTTCGAACTGTGGTACCAGTCACCGGTGTATTTCGGGATAATGTCACCCTTGGTTATATCGAAGAACAGGTTCTTGTTGCGATCTTCATGCAGGGGCGTGTAGTATTCGTAACGCAGTCCGTAGGAGAGAGTGAAATTGGGGCTGATGTGCCATTCGTCCTGGGCATACACAACGTTGTAAGTCTGCTTCAGCAACGCATTGCCGGAGAGGCCGGTGAAAGGGCTAAGGTCGCTGAGGGTCCCATTGAACGCAACCGAGCTGGGCGCATTATTGAGGAAAGCGGTGACGCTGGGGAAGGAGTAGGTGGTTCCACCCTGCTGGTCGTTATAGAGGCGGACGGGACGGATTTCCACACCGAACTTCATGTTATGTTGGCCCCGGACCACCGACAGGTTGTCGATGAACGACAGGGAGTAGTTGGTGTAGGGAGCGCCGCGCCCGTTGAACGCGCTGGAGAGGCGGATAAGGCCGGTCGGAACGGCGATTCCAGCATTACCACTTTGGCCGGCGATGCCGGCGAGCGCTACGCTGCCAGAAAGGTTGAGCGTGACGCCCGTAAGATCGACTCCGGGACTCGGACCAGGTACGCCGGATACTCGTTCCTTCACGCCGTTGAAGCCGATCTTGGCTTCGTTGAGGACCGTCGCGCTCAGAGTCTGGGTCGAACTAATCACGGCGTTCTGGGGGACGGCGCTCTGATTGTACTTACTGAGGGTCGAGTTCTGAGTCTGCGAAGAAACACCTTGATCGCGGAAATACCGCAGGTAAAAACGGTACTTGTCGCCAGGGTTGTAGTCAATACGAATGCCGCCGGAGTTTTCGTCGACGACACCGGGACCGTTCACGGTTACGATGTTCAGAAGCGGGTCGCTCGACGGAATGCCGCCGGAGGGGAAAGCAGAGAGCAGGGGTTGGATGGAAGCCACCGCCTGGGAGCGGGCTAACGGGCTTAGCGTGGTTTCGACGAACGGCGTCGCGGTCCGCTGGCGCAAAGCTTCATAGCTGCCGAAGACGAAAAGCTTGTCCTTCACGATGGGGCCGCCCAGCGAGCCACCGAACTGATTGAGGCGGAGTTTGTCCTTGTGGGAGCCGGAGAAGAAATTGCGAGCGTCGAGGGCGTCATTCCGCAGGTATTCGAACGCCGAGCCGTGCAGGACGTTGCCACCGGATTTGGTTACGAAGCTGACTTGGCCGCCGGTGCCGGTACCGTATTCGGCAGGGTAGTTACTGGTGTCGACCCGAAACTCCTGCACGTTTTCGAGGCTCTGCTGGAGGCGGAAGTTGGAAGTGCTCTCGCCATTCAGGTTACCGGGGGAGGCGTCGACGATGGAACTGGCTTCCACGCCGTCGAAACGGATGGCGTTCTGCTGGTTGGAGCGGCCGCTGAAGCGGATGTTATCGAATGTTCCGCTGCCGCTGTTTACGGCGCCCGGCGCCATCAGGTAAAGCTGCGACACCTGGCGGCCGTTTAGTGGCAATTGCGCCACTTCGCGTTCGCTAATGTTAACGCCCACGCGAGCGCTGGATGTGTCGACGTGGGCCAGGGCGCCACCTTCAACCACTACGGTAGTATTGACGCCAGCGACTTCAAGGGTAAGATTTTGGCGGATCTCCTGGCCAACACCGAGAACGAAGCCTGTTACATCGGCATCGCTGAATCCGGCGTGCGAAACCTTCAGCGAGTAGGTGGAGGGGAGCAACTGGGTGACGACGTAGGTTCCACCCGCATCGGTGGTCGCGGTGCGCACTTCCCCCGTCTTCTCGTTGGTGATGTTCACAGTGGCGCCAGCCACATGGCCACCCGTAGAATCGGCGACTGTTCCGATGAAGCGTCCAGACGCTGTCTGGGCATAGACGGATAAAACGCTAGCAAAGGCGAGCAAAGATAATCGAAGGATTCGCATAAGTCCTCTCTACAGTAACGAACAAGGAATTTCACTTTTCTTACATTTCCGTGAATATCCAGTGACAGCGGTTAACCACATGCGAACCGCATAGCACGGTGACGAATTGCAGACTCTAGGAGTTGACAGTCGACGCAAGGCCGCGAGCTTTGCATGCGCTTGCTCCAGGTGCGTGCTGATTGGTTAGCCCGTGGGGGCGGGTGAATACTGATTTACGGAAAGCTAGGGACGAATGGCACCGCGCTCAGGTGTTCGACTGAGCCGGAATTGAGATTGGTTTTTGAACGGCAGGCTGCGCTACTGCCGGTGTAGCCGGGGCAACTTTCTTCGCGGTTATTTTCCGGGCCGGTTTCTGAATCGTCGCGCGTTTCTTGGGCGACTTAGCGGCTACGGTTTTCGGAGCCGCCTTTTTCTTTCGGGCTCGCGCGCTGCCCTTTGCTTCGCGGCTTTTCTTACCAGTCGACGCTTTCTTTTTCGGTTCTCCGGCGGACGATTGCGCACTCACCGTCTCCTGCACGCGTGCGAAAGCAGCCTTCAGATCCTTAAGGACTCCTCGCAGGTGCGGAGCAGATGCGGAAACTCGCTTCGTCAAGTCCGACACTAATGCTTCGATCTTGTTCAGCCGTTTGTGGACCTTGTTCGCCTTCATGACCACTCCTATCCGTGAAGTTTGGCGACGCCCCGAGAAACATCGCCACACGGTTCTCGTTTGGGAGTACTTTAACTCTTAAGCGTCAGAATTGTAGCATATTCAGCGAACTTTAAGAGTCTAGCGGGCCCACATGCCGTACGTGCTGCCCGTCCGATTTCACTTTCGCTAAGACTTGCTCTCAGGAGACGGCTACCTCTGCCGAGTGACTCGTAGCAGCAGGTAAATCAGAGCGATCCCCGCTAGCGCAATTTCCAGCGGGTGACGCGCCAGGAAGGTCGTAAAGTAGTACGTTATGTCGGTTTCGCCCACGGTCTCATCCTAGCCCCAGGATCCGCGGAGGTAAAGAGCCTTCAATACTCGTCGCGCGGTAAGGCTTCAGACGTCCGCTCACGGAACTGAAAGGACTCGGAAACGACGGATGGCCAGACTCCAACCATCCGCGCCTCTCAGGAGCCCAGATTGTACGATAAAAGTAATGCACTTGCCTTCGATCGAGACACTATATCCGTATATCTTCCATCTGATCCGTGTGGTCGTGATTTTGGCGATCGCACTTATTCTCTCCCGGATCTCAGGACGCGTCATTCGCAGCGTGCGAACCCGCATCGTCGCGATGATGACTTTGCGCGCCGCCGAACATTCGGATGCCATCGAAAAACGTGCCAGCACTATCGGCGCACTCATGCGGAAGGTGGTCTCCGTTCTCGTCTGGACCATGGCAACCATCATGGCTGTCAAGGAGCTCGGTTTCGATGTTGCTCCGCTCCTGGCCGGGGCTGGCGTCGCTGGACTGGCGATCGGCTTCGGCGCCCAGAACCTGGTGCGCGACGTCGTCAGTGGTCTCTTCATCTTGCTGGAGAACCAGATCAGAGTAAACGATGTCGCCGTCATAAACGGAACTGGGGGCTTAGTGGAGCAAGTCAACCTGCGCACAATTGTGCTGCGCGGCCTCGACGGGGTTGTTCACATTTTCCCGAATGGCACCATTACGACTCTTTCCAACATGACGATGGATTACTCCTACTACGTCTTCGACATGGGCGTCGCCTACAAAGAGGATACGGATCGCGTCGTAGCTACCATGCAGGAGGTCTCCGAAGAGCTGCGGCGAGAGCCAGAATTCGCGGCGATGATACTCGAGCCCCTGGAAGTCCTCGGGGTAGACAAATTCGCCGATTCCGCCGTCATCATCAAGGCCCGGATAAAAACCCGACCCATCCGGCAATGGACTGTCGGTCGGGAGTTGAACCGCCGTTTCAAGAAGAAGTTCGATGAGATCGGCATCGAGATCCCGTTCCCGCACATGAGTCTTTACTTTGGCGAAGCGAGTAAGTCGGTCCAGGTCGGATTCGACAAGGACAATCGTGCGGAACTGAAAGCGGTCATTCGCGAGGTATTGGCAGAGCGCAAGGCGTGATCGCCAGCTACCTGGCAATTCACGGCAGGGCAAAAGCGTACAACGAGCTGCCTCCGGCCACTACGAGATACTGCTTGCCATCCAACTCATAAGTGATTGGTGCGTTCCCGACCTTGCCGATGGCGTCGTGCCACAGCGTTGCGCCATCGCTGGTCCGAAGCGCCATTACGTTCCCGGGAACGTCGCCGCTGAAGGCTACGCCAGTTTCGGTGGTGAGCACACCCGCAGCGCCCGCGCCATCGCCGATCGGATGGTTCCACACAATTTTTCCAGTCTTGTAGTCAATGGCACGAAGGTACGCTTTCCCGGCAACGCCATAGTCTGCGCCGGCCCATCCGTACGCTCCGTGCTCGGGTTTGAAGAAGTAGATGCCGTAGCCATCCTGGGCGCTCACGATGAGCAGCCCGGTCCTAGGATCAAAACTCGGTGGACGAAAATTGGTAGCGCCACTTTCGTTAGGTGCTACCAGGACCCCGTCTTGCGAGGGATACTTGGCGGGATCTGGAATCGGATGACCTTCCGCATCGATTCCCTTCGCCCAATTGACGAAGGCGAAGGGCGCAGTCAGCAGGTTCTTGCCATTGGCTCGATCCAGAACGAAAAAGTAGCCGTTGCGCGATGCCTGCATAAGGAGCTTGCGAGGCCGGCCGTCGAAATCGGCATCCACCAGCACCGGAACTTCGTTGGCATCCCAGTCGTGCGTGTCATGCGGCGAAGCCTGGAAGCCCCAGACCAATTTCCCGGTGTCTGGATTGAGCGCCACGATGCTGCAGGTCCATTGATTGTCGCCAGGCCGGACCTCTCCATTCAGCACCGGCGTGGGATTTCCCGTGCCCACATAGACCAGGTTGAGATCGGGATCGTACGTGCCGGTGGTCCACATCTGGCCCCCCGTGGCGCCTCCGCTCTTCGGCTCCGTACCGCCGGGGGGAGGTGTGCTGTTAAAGATCCATTGCGTCTCCCCGGTTGCTGCATCCACTGATTTCAACTGACCCGGCAGGTTATCGAAATCGCCCGAGACGCCGACCAGCACATGATTCCCCACGATGAGCGGCGCGTTTGTCGACCAGTAACCCTTGCTGGAATCGGCGATCACGACGTTCCATTTGACAGTCCCGTCCTTGGCGTTCAGCGCGATCAGGTGGCAGTCGGGAGTGGTCAAATATACGGTGTCTTTGTAAACAGCCGCGCCACGATGACCGATGTGGAAGGCATCATTGGGAGGATTCTGGTAGTGCCAAAGCTCCTTCGCGGTCCGGGCATCGATAGCCCAGATGTTGTCCGGCGTGGTTAAGTAGAGGACGCCGTTCACTAGAATGGGCGACGACTTGATCGATTGATCGTGGCCCGTGCGGAAG
>JBDTTL010000200.1:0-9072 GCA_039930665.1 Acidobacteriota bacterium | reverse complement strand
CGATTGTGTCTATCAGGTTCTTCATTGCGACAAGCTCAATGAGAAGCTTCTAGATTTTTTGAAAAAACAAGATCGCTTTCGGTTCCACGACTTCATGGAGGAGTTGGAAACCGCCTTCAGTTGAGAACCAGCCGGCTTCCCGCCGCGGGGAGTCCTTACTTCTCGACTTGCGTTACAGTCGCACTGACACTCCCTCGCGCCAGCCGCACGCTCACGTCCGATCCAACGGGCGCGTCTTCCGGCGACTTCACGATTTTCCCGTCGCGCTCGACGATGGCGTAACCGCGATCGAGAATCGTCAGCGGGCTGAGTTGCTTCAGATCCGCTTCGAGCGGCCCTAGCCGGCTCCGAGCGCGGCTCAGCCGCAAGCGCGTCGACTGCACCAGCGCCGCGTCACTCGCCTCCAGACGCCGCCGCGCTGCCGCAAACTTCAGACGAATGTCGAGTTGGCTCAGCCGGGCCGAAGTGCCGTCCAGCGCCCGCCGGCGAGCAGCGAGCGATGCGCGCCACCGCTCGCGCAGGCGATAATCCAACTCGTCGATGCGCTGCATGTGCCTCCCGATGGCACGATGCAGCCGCGCACGGTCGATCGTGACGTTGTGCAGCGACCGCGCCAGCAACGC
Source organism: Acidobacteriota bacterium (assembly GCA_039930665.1). Taxonomy (GTDB): domain Bacteria; phylum Acidobacteriota; class Terriglobia; order Bryobacterales; family Bryobacteraceae; genus Palsa-187. Next base: position 8,449 of record JBDTTL010000200.1, on the reverse strand, counting down.
TATCTTCAGGCGCACCGATTGCAAGAGCTTATGATCTGCGGCCTGCAGCCGATCGAACAGGCTATCGCGAGTGCAGACGACGATTTCCGCCGCCGCTGAAGGCGTGGGTGCACGCATATCGGCGACGAAATCGGCAATGGTGAAGTCGGTCTCGTGCCCCACCGCCGAAATCACCGGCACCGAACAGGCCGCGATGGCCCGCGCCACGAGCTCCTCATTGAAAGTCCAGAGGTCTTCGAGTGAACCGCCGCCGCGCGCTACGATGACGACCTCAGCCCACCCCGACGCGCTGAAATAATCGATACCGTCGGCTACCTGTTCCGCCGCGCCTTCGCCCTGCACCTGCGCGGGATAGAGGCGGATGTGGCGTCCGGGGCAGCGCCGTTCCAGCACCTGCAGCATGTCCTGGATTACGGCTCCGGTCGGCGACGTCACGATTCCGATACGTTCCGGAAGCGCCGGTAGCGCGCGCTTGCGCCCGGCCGCGAACAAGCCCTCGACTTCCAGCTTTTTCTTGAGCTGCTCGAAGGCCAACTGCAAGGCGCCATGTCCTTGCGGTTCGATGGCCTCCACTACCAATTGCAAGTCGCCGCGGGCGTCATAGAGATCTACGCGGGCTCGCGCCAGCACCGCGATACCATCCTGCGGCTTGAATTTCAGATAGCGGGCTGCAGTCTTAAAGCAGACGCAGCGCATCTGCGCGCCCTCGTCCTTCAGCGTGAAATAGTAGTGCCCACTAGCGTAGAGCTTTACACCCGAAATCTCGCCGGCAACCCATATATCCCTGAAATATTCCGTGAAGACGCCACGCAAGGCGTTGGCCAGCTCACTCACTGAAAAGTAGTGCGGCTCCGGCGTCCAGTCGAGGGTTATCTGCTCCACGCTTCAGTGTACGAAAGGTAGAGAACTATGGTGCCTGAACGGCACAAGTTGGAGTGGAATCGCGGCACACCATTCCGACGCTCGACGGCTGGAGGGCCGTCGCCATTACGGCCGTCATGGTGTCGCACGGCTTCTTGCTGAATGGCGCTGCGACGAGGCCGGCTCGTGCATTCGGATACGTCGCGGGACATTTGGGCGGAATGGGTGTGGCGCTGTTTTTTTCAATCAGTGGCTTTTTGATTACCACGCTCCTGCTTGAGGAACGCGAGAGTTGGGGCCGCATATCGCTGCGCGGATTCTACGCGCGCCGGGTGTTTCGAATACTGCCGGCCGCGTATCTCTATCTGATCGTGCTGGCGATCGCCGCGGGCTCCGGCTGGTTGGGCGGGCCCTTACGGCGCGGCGAGCTGGCGAGCGTGGTCTTTTTCTATAGCAACTATTGGGTTCCACATACCTGGTACACCATGCATTTTTGGTCGCTCTCGACGGAGGAGCATTTCTACCTCCTGTGGCCGGTCATGCTTGCGGGCTTGGGCCAGCGGCGGACGCTGATCGGAGCCGGCGCTCTAGTGGCTGCGGTTGCCCTGTGGCGTTCCTGGAGCCTTACGCACGTTTACCTGCCGTATCCGTTCTTACAGAGGACCGACGTGCGTCTCGACGCGTTCTTGTATGCGGCTGCGCTGGCAATCTTGCTCTATGGCCCGTACCGCGCTCCCCTGTTGCGTGTTTTGACCGCCGGCTGGTTCCGAGTATCCAGCGTTGTGGTAGTATTCGCCGCGTGGGCCTGGATGTCGGTGCGCTCGGTGCCAGCTACCGGCACCCTGATCGTTTCGGGACTATTGCCAGCGATCGTAGTCTCCGTAATTTACTGGCCGCGGTCGCGGCTATTCCGGTTTCTCGAATCCGCGCCGCTGCGCTGGATTGGCCGCATCTCCTATGGCCTGTACCTCTGGCAGCAGTTATTTTTCGCGCCATTGCCCGCGGTCACACTCTTCGCCGCCGCCAAGGTCTTTCTGCCGCGCGTCGCGTTGACATTTGCGGCAGCCATCGCCAGCTATTATCTGCTGGAACGGCCTCTGTTACGCTACGGCCGCGCTGTTTCAAGTAGGTTTCAAGACGTATCCTGGGCGGCCTCCCCGCAAAAAAACGCTCGAGTATTATGGAACAATGAGTCCGAACCCGAAAACGCCGAAAGATATCCTCGACTACGCCAAGAAATTTGAGGCCAAACAGTTAGATCTGCGATTTACCGATCTGCCGGGATTGCAGCAGCATATCTCGTATCCGCTGAGCCAACTGGATGAGGGTTCGTTCGAGGAAGGCTTCGGCATTGATGGATCCAGCATTCGCGGGTGGGCGGCGATCAACGAAAGCGACATGCTGCTGGTTCCGGATCCCAACACCGCCTTTATCGATCCCTTCTACGAAACCAAGACTTTGGTTATGACCGCCGACGTCATCGATCCCATTACGCGCCAGCATTATGATCGCGACCCTCGCTGGATCGCCAAGAAAGCCGAGATGTATTTGAAGAACTCAGGCTTAGCTGACACGGCTTATTTTGGCGCCGAAGCGGAGTTTTTCATCTTCGACAACATACGATTCGATCAGAATGCGCATTCGGGCTACTACTACATCGACGCCGAAGAGGGCCGCTGGAATTCCAGCCGCACGGAAAACAATCTGGGATACCGGCCGCGCTATAAGGAAGGTTATTTCCCGGTTCCTCCCACTGACCACTACCAAAACTTGCGCGCGGAAATGGTGGAACAGATGATCCGCTGCGGCCTCACCATCGAGTGTCATCACCACGAAGTCGCCACCGGTGGGCAGTGTGAAATCGATCAGAAATTCGACACCCTGGTGAAATCCGCCGACAACATGATGCTCTACAAATACGTGACGCGCAATACGGCGTATCAGTACGGCAAGAGCGTCACCTTCATGCCCAAGCCGCTCTTTGGTGACAACGGAAGCGGCATGCACACGCACCAGAGCCTATGGCGGGAAGGGAAGCCGCTCTTTGCAGGCGAAATGTATGCCGGTCTCAGTCAAATGGCTCTGTGGTACATAGGCGGATTGTTGAAACATGCGCGCGCTCTTTCCGCTGTGATCGCCCCCACCACCAACAGCTACAAACGCCTGGTGCCAGGGTATGAAGCGCCAGTGAATCTGGCGTACTCGCGGCGCAATCGTTCCGCGGCGGTGCGCATCCCAATGTATTCAGCCAATCCTAAAGCCAAGCGCGTTGAATTCCGGCCGCCCGATCCCTCGGCGAATCCATATCTCGCGTTCGCAGCGATGATGATGGCGGGACTCGACGGGGTGCTTAATAAAGTGGATCCAGGGGAGCCGCTCGATAAAGACATCTACGACTTGTCGCCGGAGGAAATGAAATACGTGCCTTCCATGCCGGCATCGCTCGAGGAAGCGCTGACGTGCCTGGAGGACGATCACGCATTTCTGCTCAAGGGAGATGTCTTCAGCGAAGAGATGCTGGAGACATTTATCGCCTATAAACGTAAGAATGAGGCCGACGCGGTTCGCCTGCGGCCGCATCCCTACGAGTTCGCGCTATATTACGACATCTAGTGAGGAAAAAAGTGATAGCCCCACTTCACGGGCCAATAGGCCGGGAAGCGATCCGGATCCCACCGCGCGGCATGGTCTCGCGCAGTGACGAGTCGTGTTTCGCGAAAGCCGGCTCGGTCTCTTTCTCTCTTTCTCGCTCATGACTGGCTCCGTTCTTCAAATCAATGTCTCCGCCGGCGGCGTTCCCAAGCGCGCTGTGCCCCAAGCACTGCTGACGGAATTGGGAATCGAAGGCGGCGGGCATGCGCATCCGGAAATTCATGGGGGACCGGATCGCGCTGTATTGTTGATTACCACCGAGGGCATCGAAGAACTGGCGGCTCTGGGTTTCCCGGTTGCGCATGGTTCCCTAGGCGAGAACCTCACCACCCAGGGCATCGGACGCCGCGAGTGGCGCGTGGGCCAGCGATGGAGCATTGGCGCTGAAGCCGTGATCGAAATCACCAAACGCCGCGGCCCTTGCCAGGCGCTAAACGTATATGGGCCCGGCATTCAGGCCGCGATTTTCGACGCGCTGACGCAAGCCGGCGACCCCGCTTCCCCCAAGTGGGGATTGAGCGGAGTCTATGCGTCTGTGGTGGCGCCCGGTTTACTGCGACCCGGGGATCCCATCGTTTTAATCCCATAGGATGGAGCGCCTGCGACAACTCACGTACCACGATCGCGCGCGCGCCAGCCGCGAGATGGGAGAGCTGTCGCGCGAACTTCCTCCGTCGACAGCCACCCGTCTGGATCTGCTATTGAGCACCTCGGCCGCGCCCGAACAGGGCCTGCAATACTTCGCGCGCTTGCATGAGCGGCAGCCAAGCTGGTTTCAGCGGCTGACCCGTTCAACGACGGGCCTGCGCTATTTGATCGCGATTTTCACCTATAGTCATTTTCTTTCCGAAGAGATCCTGCGGCACCCCGAGTGGGTGAATCAACTGCTCGAATCGGGCAGCCTGCAACGGCTGCTCACCGCTGAACAGATGCGCGACATGCTGGAAGAGATGTTGCCCGAGGGGCTGCCAGCTCCCCTTGAATTTGCGCGCTTCCGCCGCCGCCAATTGCTGCGCATCCTGATTCGCGATGTGCTGGGACTGGGTACACTGCCTGAAATCACCGGGGAGCTGTCTGCATTGGCCGATACGATTGTGGAAACCGCGTACGCGCGCATCCGCCAACAGTTGGTTGCAGAACACGGAATACCGCTCACCAGGAATGGGCAAGAGTCGCATTTCGCCGTGATCGCGTTGGGAAAGATGGGCGGCAACGAACTCAATTACAGTTCCGATATCGACCTGATGTTCTTGTATTACGCCAACGGGGAGACCAGCGGCGGCGAGCGTGGAAGTATCCCCAACCGGGAATTTTTCGTGCGCGCCGCGAATCAGCTCACCTCTCTGCTTTCCACCTATACCAGCGAGGGCATGTGCTATCGCGTCGACCTGCGTCTGCGTCCCGACGGCAGTCAGGGCGAGGTTTGCATTTCGCTCGAAGCCGCTCGCCAATACTATGCGAATCGAGCGCGTGACTGGGAACTGCAGATGATGATCAAGGCTCGCGTGGCCGCCGGCGACAGGGCTACCGGACACGGCTTGCTGGATTTCGTCGAGCCGCGCACGTATTCAACCACTTTGGACTTTTCGGCAATCGAAGAATTGTCGGCCACTCGCGAGCGCCTGAACGAAAAATTGTCCGGTCGAAGTGGCCGTCAACGGCTGCAAGGCTCGGACGCCGTCGAAGTAAAACTGGAACGCGGCGGCATTCGCGATATCGAGTTCCTGGTGCAGTGCTTGCAGCGGCTATACGGAGGCGCCGACACCTGGGTCCGCCACGGCGGCACGATGCTGGCGCTCGCCCGCCTGCAAGACAAAGGTTTCCTCTCCGGCGCGGAGTATGGCCGTCTGGCATCTTCCTATCAGTTTCTGCGGCAGCTCGAACACCGGCTACAGGTTATCGATGACCGGCAGACCCACACCTTGCCATCGGAAACACAGGCGTTGGAGTTGCTGGCCAGACGCATGCCCGGCGGACTGGACGCGGCCTGGCTTTTGCAGCAGACGAACCTTCACTTCGATCAAGTGCGCGAGATTTACGATCGCGTGGTCCACGCGAGTAACGCTTCCGGGCAGGCTTCAGGTTCTACAAGGGGACAGAGGGGCGGCAATATCATTCGGTCTTTGGAGCAGAGGGCTCCCAGGCTTGCAGCCAAACTAGCCGGGACTTCGCTGAAGCGCGGCTTCAAGTCCTTTGAACATTTTCTGGAACGCATCTCAGCGGATTCCGCAAGCTTGAACCGGCTAAACGGCGATGCCGAATTGTCCGCCCACACTCTCGATTTGTTCGAGCATAGTCCGCATTTCGCCGAAGAATTGATTCGCACGCCTGAGCTGCTGGATGAAGTCGCACGCGCTGGCGGCGCCAGCGCATTAGGTGTCCCGCCGGATGCGGTTGGCGACTTGCGCCGGTGGTACCGCCGTGAAATGGTGCGAATCCAAGTTGCCAGCGTGTGCCTGTCCGAGCCCATCTTCGAAACTTTATTACGGACTTCAGATCTGGCCGACACGGTGATTGCGAAGGTCTACGACATTGCCGTCGCCGAGACGCTCGCCTCCCATCCGCCGCCGATTTCGTCCCATGGGCAGTCCAACCAAATGTGGGTGATTGCGCTGGGCCGGCTGGGAATGCGGGAGTTCGATCTAGGTTCGGATGCCGACCTGGTTTTCGTGCTGGCGGACTCCGATACCCAGGATCTTGAGTTCTGGACCCGCGCAGCCGAGCGAGTCGTGGATCTGACCACGGCATACACCGGCGGCGGAGTGATGTTCGCCGTCGACACGCGCCTCCGGCCCAATGGCGCCGACGGTCCACTGGTACTGACCGAATCGTCTTTCAAGGAATACTTCGCGCGCAACGCCGAGGCCTGGGAGGGCATGGCCTACATGAAGTCCCGCGCGGTTGCGGGCGATGCCAAACGGGCCGAGCGCTTTCTGAAAGAATTGCAGGAACTCGACTGGCAGCGGTACGGACAGAGCGGGCGTTCGCGAACCGACCTCCGGCGGATGCGCCTGAAGCTTGAAAGTGAGCAGGGCGCGGCGCACCCGCTCAAGGCCGGCCGCGGCGGCTACTACGACATCGATTTCATCCTCATGTACCTGCGCCTGAAAAATGCCGGCGTCTACTTCAAGATGCTGAATACGCCGGAGCGTATCGCGGTGCTGGAAAATATGGGCCACCTGGATCGGGCCAGCGCTAATTTCCTGAACGAAGCCGCCACTTTTTACCGGGCGCTCGACCACGCCATTCGCGTGCTCACCGGTCACGCGGAAGCCAAGCTCCCTTCGCAGTCCCAGGTGGAGGCGCTTGATGCGTTGATGCGGCGCTGGACTCCCATTCCGCTGAGCGAGCTGGATGGTATTCGCTCCCAGACGCGAAGCGCCTTCGAGAAGTTGTTCGGCTGATGTTTTAGCGGTCGATGGTCAGCGCACGCAAGTATCGCTCTGCCGAGCGGCGAACCGTGGATTTCGCATCTGCGCGGATCACGAAGCCGGGCCACGCCCCAAACAGTTTTCCAAATTCGAAGGGTTCGAGGGCGGCAACGATTCTGTCGACGCTGGCAACGCTCAGCGGCAGGTAGTTGGGATAACTATACATGAAGCTGACCCAGCGCCGGTCCATGCATACCTGCGGCAGATCGCCCGAAAATAGCGTCCCCAAGCCATCGACGCTTTCGCTCGAATGCAGGACCTGGTAGCCGGCAAAATGTCCACCGAGTCGGACTAAGGTAAACCCGTGAGCTAACGCGTGCGTCTCGCCCTGCCAAAACCGAATACAGGGACCATGGCGCTGGACCCATTGCCGGTCGTCTTCGTGCAGGTAAATCGGAGCGCCTCCGAAGGCTTCGCTCCACTCGATCATCGACGAGTAGTAATGCGGGTGCGAGATGGCGATCGCGGAAATACGGCCCAGGGCTTGAATCCGGTCGACGGTATCCGAATCGATGAGGCTAACGCAGTCCCAGAGAATGTTGCCTGCGGGATTCTGAATCAGGAGTCCGCGTTGGCCGATGGCAAACTTTGGTCCCATGGCAATGCCCCAAATTCCCGGGCTCTCCTCATAGATCGCATTGCGATGGGTGGTTCGCAGATCCTCCAAAGTGATCCATTGCTGTCCTTTCAAGCCGATATATTGGCGCTCATCTTGGCAGATGGCACATTGTTCGGGCGGGCGCCCCGCCGGCGGGAATTGCGTGCCGCAGGTGACGCAGATATGAGTCGGCATCTCCATATCATCGCGGAATTCGATCCAGGATGATTCAAGAAAAGCGCCCTGTCCGCAGGGATGAGCAGGAGGAGACGATGATCGTACGCACTGTTTTTTAGTCGCAGCTACGCTGTTCTGCGCAGCGACTTTGGCCGCGCAGACTACCCCGTTGAACGTCAAGACCGGCGAATGGGAATCAACGATGACAACTGAGAGCAGTGGCCAGCTTCCCATTCCTCAGGCGATGCTCGATAAGATGACGCCTGAGCAGCGCGCAAAAATGGAGGCTGCTATGAAAGCACGCAGGGGGGGAGACACTCGACCTATTGTGAGCAAACAATGTGTTTAGAAAGAAGACCCCAATCAACCCTTCGCTGGAAACGATGAAAACAAGGCCTGCAAACAGACCATCCTGACCTCTTCGGCGACCCGGCCGGAGATTCACATGGAATGCGAAATGGGAGACGGCAAACAAGTGGGCACCCTCAATCTGGAGGCGCTTGATTCGAGCACCGCCCAGGGATCAATGCAGATGACCGCTTCCAACGGTGGCTGCACCATGAATGTGAATTCCACATTTTCAGGCAAGTGGCTGGGACCGGCTTGCAAGAATTCCGTCAAGTAGGGTCTTATTGCTTTTGCTGCGGACGCGGTTCCGAAGCCGGCGGCACGATGCTCTTCATCCGGAGATAGGTGACCATGCTTCCGTAGATTTCGTTGTTATGGCCGT
>JBDTTL010000199.1:0-9149 GCA_039930665.1 Acidobacteriota bacterium | reverse complement strand
CCCGTATTTAAGCCTTGAGAGGGCTCTGTCCTAACCGTTAGACGATAGCGCCACACTTCGATTGTCTGATTATACGATACTAACCGGCAACTCCTCCTGCCTCGAACGCGTTTCGCTTACTGAATTTGCGTCAACGCCCCACCCTCCATCCGCTTCAACTGCCCGCAGGCGGCATAGACGTCCAGCCCGCGCGGCTTGCGGATGAAACAGGGCAGCGACCGTCGCACAATTGCCTGGAAAGACGCGACACGCGCGGGATCGGGAGTCTCGAAAGGAATCCCCGGCCCCGGGTTCAGCGCGATCAGATTCACCTTGGCGTTCAGGCGCGCCAGCAACTGGACCACACGCCGCGCATCCGCGTCGCTCTCGTTCACACCCTTTAGCAGCACGTATTCAAACGTCAATTTCTCCCAGGGGCGTAGAGGATACGCGCGGCATGCATCCATCAAATCCTTAAGATGATACTTGCGGGTGATCGGCATCAGCGCCTGCCGCTGCTCTTCGGTCGATGCATTGAGCGAAATCGCCAGCTTCGGCCGCAACGCCGCTTGCCCCAGTTCGGCGATCTTGGGGATGATGCCGGAGGTCGAGAGCGTGATGCGGCGCGGCGAAAGCGCCATCCCCGCCGGATCCATCAGCAGGCGCGAAGCCTTCAGCACGTTCGCCAGGTTGAGCAGCGGCTCGCCCTGACCCATCATCACGATGTTCAGACGATCCACTGGCTCGGTCCCGGCAGCCACCAGCACCTGGCCCACGATCTCGCCGGCGGTCAATTGCCGCTCCAGACCCATCAACGCCGTCAGGCAGAACTTGCAATCGACCGGACAGCCGACCTGGCTCGATATGCATATGGTGGCTCGGTCTGCGCTCCCGTCGGATCTTACTTCAGCCGGCATCCAGACCGTCTCGACCGTCTTACCGTCGCGGAGCCTCAGCAGATAGCGGCAGGTACCATCACGGGAGTCATAACGGCGCTCGACCGCCGGCAGACCGATCGGGAACTCCTCGGCCAGGCGCTCTCGTAATTGCTTAGGCAGGTTGGAAATACCGCCGATGTCGGCGACCCGCTGCCGGTAGACGGCATCATACAGTTGGGTTGCCCGAAACGAGGGCGGGGCATCCCGGAGGGTGCTTAGGGCCGTCTTAATTTCAGCAAGTTCCATGCCTACAATGGGTTGCGGCATGTATGCAGTATAGCATCCGACGGGTTTGCCGATGAGAGCGGTACAATAGAAATGCAGACGCCCATGACCAGCCGCAGCCGGAGCCCCCACAAAATCCGCGATATCGAGCGTACCGTGCTTGCGAACGGAGTTCGCGTCGTCACTGAGCGCATGCCGCATGTTCGCAGCATTTCGGTCGGCGTCTGGATCGGCACCGGCTCGCGCGAGGAGACGATCGAAGAAACCGGCATTTCGCATTTTATCGAGCACATGCTGTTCAAAGGGACCAAGAATCGGTCAGCCGAGCAGATCGCGCGCTCAGTGGATTCCATCGGTGGTGGTTTGGACGCGTTCACCTCCAAGGAACTGGTCAGCTACAACGTTAAGGTGTTGGATGAACATTTGCCACACGCGTTCGGCATAGTGTCCGATCTGGTGCGGAACCCGCTGTTTGAGAAGGGCGACATCGAGAAGGAAAAAGGCGTCATCCTCGAAGAGCTCAAGATGGACGTGGATAACCCCGAGTACCTCATCCATGAGATCTTTGCCAGCAATTTCTGGAAGGGACATTCGCTGGGACGGCCGATCCTTGGTACGCGGCAGACCATCCGCAGTTTCGACCGCGAAAGCGTGGAGCGTTACTACCGGCGCTATTACACGCCCAAAAACATTCTGATCACGGCGGCGGGCAGTCTTACGCATAAGAAACTAGTGCAACTGGCCGAGGACCACTTTGGCGGCCTCAAAAAACATGTGTTGCCCAAGGCCGACGGCCGGCCCCAGCCCCATGCGCCGCTGGTATTTCGCGAGAAGAGTTCGCTCGAGCAGGTGCACTTGTATTTGGGCGTGCCGTCGATTGCGATGCCGCACCGCGAACGCTTCGCCTGCTACATTTTGAATGCGATTCTGGGCGGCGGCATGAGTTCGCGCCTGTTCCAGAACATCCGCGAGAAGCAGGGCTTGGCGTACACGGTTTATTCGGAGCTGACAATGTATCGCGATGCCGGCTGCATGATGGTGTACGCCGGGACGTCGCCGCGCTCGGCGGGCAAGGTAATCGATTCCATCGTGCACGAGATGCGCGAAATCACCGATCATCTAGTGACGCCCGAGGAATTACGCCGCGCCAAGGATCATCTGAAGGGATCGTTCATGCTGGGGTTGGAATCCACCTCCAGCCGTATGGGAAACCTGGCGCGCCAGGAACTATATTTCCAGCGGTTCTTTTCGCTGGATGAAATGCTGGAGAGCATCGAGAAGGTCACCGCGGACGAAGTGCAGAAACTGGCCCAACAGTTCTTCGATCCGCAGCAAACCGCGGTAGCCATGCTGGGACGGCTGGAGGGCTTCCGCGTCCGGCGTCAGGATCTGAAGGGTTGAGATCCGCCGCACTTCCGTTCGAATGAAATATCTCCACCAGATCGCCGCGTGGATGGTCGTGCTTGCACTGGTTGCGCTCCCGGCCTGGGGCCTGGATACCAAGACACTCAAGCCTACCGGTTACGTGAACGATTTCTCCAACACTTTGGATCCGGCGGCGAAGCAGACACTCGAAGCCTATTGCGCGAATCTGGAGCGCGTGACCGGCGTGCAGATGGCGATCGTGCTGGTGCCGACGGTAGATGATGAACCCATAGCAGACGTAGCCAACCGTTTGTATCGCGAGTGGGGCATCGGCAAGAAGGGCCAGGACGAAGGAATCCTGATCATGCTCGCGGTGAAGGATCGCAAGAGCCGCGCGGAGATCGGGTACGGTGTCGAGCCCATCATCACCGACGGCACGGCCGGCGGCATCCTGCGCCAGATCCGCCCGATCCTGCAGCAGGGAAATTACGGCGGGGCGCTGCTGGCCGCGGCCGAGCAGATGGGTACCATGATCGCGCAGTCGAAGGGCGTGGAACTTGGTGGACCGGAGCCAATGCGGACGCGGCCCATGGAGCGACGACCCTCGATTCCGTTTCCGCTGATCCTGCTCGGGCTGTTCTTCCTGTTGTGGTTGTTGGGCCGGGGCGGCGGTGGCAGCGGCACAGGGCTGCTGGCCGGAATGATTCTAGGTAACATGTTGGGCGGCCGGGGAGGACGCGGCGGCTGGGGCGGAGGCGGCTTCGGAGGCTACGATGGTGGTGGCGGCGGTGGATTCGGCGGTTTTGGCGGTGGCAATTCGGGCGGCGGAGGAGCCTCCGGCGGCTGGTAGGGTCGGGCAGAAATAAATATGGATGAACTCAAAGAGCTGGTCGCAAAATTAGAGCATGCCTATCAGGACCGCTTGGTCTCGGTAGTGCTGTATGGCTCCGGTGCCGCCGGCAATCACGACGCAAATTTTTCAGACCTCAACGTGTTATGCGTTCTGAAGCAAATCTCGCCGCGCGAGTTGGGCGAGGGAGAGCCGATCCTGCGCTGGTGGCGCGGACTGGGGAATCCTTCGCCGCTGCTGATGACCGAGGAAGAAGCTCAAAACTCCGCCGACAGCTTTCCCATTGAATTCCGCGATATGCAGGAACACCGCAAGCTGCTGCAGGGGGTGGACGTCATCGCCCACCTTCACGTCGACACCAGGCACTATCGCACCCAGGTTGAGCATGAACTTCGGGCCAAGCTTTTTCGTTTAAGGCAGCAGGGGGCGCAAGTCCTTTCGGATCCGGCGGCGCTGCTGAACTTATGCGTGGACTCGGTATCGACCTTTTGCACCCTGGGGCGGCACGCGCTGCGGGCCGGGGGAATTGAGGTTACGGGCGGGCGACGCGAGGCAGTCGAGCGACTGCGGGAGAAACTGGGGTCGCCGTCGAGTCCGGCACCGAGTCCATTAGATGTGCTGCTGGATCTCCGCGAAGGCAAGACCGGCGCGGATCATGTCTTGGAAGTGCGCGATCCTGTGGATCTGTTCGCGCAATATTTGGAATTCATTCGCGGGATGGTCGAATATGTCGACCGCATGGAGGATCACAAATGAAAGTTTTATTAGTCGTGCTTGGGGTGATTGTGTTGCTGGTGCTGGTGGTGGGCGGAAGCCTGGTGGGCTCGCGCAACGAACTGGTGACCGAGAGGAATGCCGTTGAGGGCGCCTGGTCTCAAGTGGACGTGGCGTTACAGCGCCGCGCCGATCTGATTCCGAACCTGGTCGAGACGGTTAAGGGCTTCGCCGGGCAGGAGAAAGCCGTGATTCAATCCGTGGCGGATGCGCGCGCGGCTCTAGGCGGCGCTCGCACGCCGGCGGAAAAGATCGCGGCCAATGGCCAGATCGATTCGGCCTTATCGCGACTCCTGGTTGTGGTGGAAAACTATCCCAACCTGAAGTCCAACGAAAACTTCTTGCGCTTACAGGATGAACTGGCGGGTACCGAGAACCGTATTGCGGTCGAGCGCCGCAAGTACAACGAAGTCATCCAGCAATATAATACCGACATTGAGATCTTCCCCAAGAACATCGCCGCATCGATGTTCGGCTTCCATCGCAACGACGCCTACTTCAAGGCGGAAGGAGCCGCGCGGGAAGCACCAAAGGTCAAGTTCTGAAGCGAGGGGTGGTGGCCGGGCGAGAAGCGTCGAGCTGCCACACAAGAAGATGACACCGCAAGAACTGGAAGTGCGTGAAGATCAAGTGGCAGGTCGTCTTTCGACGGCCGATCTGGCAGAGGCAGGGAACCGGCCGGCGGGGACGCCCTCGCCAATGCCCGCCAAGAACGGAGCCCCGGAGCGCAGCGAGCCCCTTTTTGTTCCTAGTGACGCGCAGGACTTCCGATCGCGCTGGGAAAAAATCCAGATCGGCTTTGTCGACGAGCCGCGCAAGTCCGTGGAACAGGACGATGAACTGGTCGCCAGCGCCATCAAGCGGCTGGCGGAAGTGTTCGCGCGTGAACGCCAGACGCTCGAAGCCGAATGGGACAAGAATGACAACGTTTCGACGGAAGATTTATGAGTCGCTCTGCGGCGTTACCGGTCGTTCTTCTACCGGCTTTTGTCGGTTTAGAGATCGCTATTCGGGAGGCTCTTCTTCGTTGAAATCTTCCAGACGTCCGGCTTCGGCAGCGTAGCGCTTCAGAACTTTAATGGAGCTGCCCGCGCTGAAGCCGGCGGTCCGGAGGCGGCGGAATGCGGAAGCTAAATGCTTCTCCTCCTGGAGCAGCGCGCCTAAATCTCTGCCGCGGAATTTGCGTTGGAGAAACTGCTCTATGAGAGCCACTTCATCGGTGCCCGAATACACGGTTTCCGCAGTCTTCTTGGCAAGTTCTGGCGCGACGCGCCGGGCCATGAGGTCGCGCACGACTTTGATTTTGCCCACTCCTTCGTTATCGCGTCGCCAGTTGGCGAAGGACTCGGCGAAGTGCTGGTCATTCAGATAGCCGTTTTCTTTCAGACGGCGGATGACCTCGTCCACATCGGCGCCCTCGGCGGCACGGCGGGTTAGTTTCTGGCGCAACTCAGAAGTGGTTTGTGCGCGGGCTGTCAATACGCGAGCTGAGTAGGCCAGGAGGCCTTCAATATCCAGAGGAGCCGGCGGCTTGCGGGATTTTAAAGATCGCGCGAACGGCATGCGGCCATTGTAGCGGAGACGGTTTGCAAAAGTTGATTCGCCAAAACTGGAAGATCCAATAGAAAAGGGCCCCGCGCGGAGCGACGCCCTCTCATTAAATTTTTGTAATCTTGCACCCAGCGGAGAGCGTTAGGGGCGATTGACGTTCTCGGCCTGCAGGCCTTTGGGCCCCGTCTTCACCTCGAATTCCACTTCGGCGCCCTCCTCCAGTGTCCGGTATCCGGACATCTGCACCGCCGAAAAGTGGACGAACACATCTTCGCCGCTGGAGCGCTGGATAAATCCATAACCCTTGGCGGCGTTAAACCATTTCACTACACCTTTTTCTCTCACTGAAAATCTCCTGTTCCATTCCCGGCTAGCCAGGACGCTTAAATCGACTGCATATTTTGCCGCGCAGACCGGCAAGCGGGAAGCCTCTTTGAGGTCGCCTCACTCCCGCCCCTGCCTGTAGAGTGCGCGTCAAAACTCCGGTCATTGTCGCACGTAATCTATTCGTCTGCAAGGGATTTTCTCGGGATTTTCTGGGAATATATCCTGCCTGCTCCCGCTCCACATCGGATGCCCCATCGTGCTAAAATTTTCCGAGTGACGGCGCACGAGCCAGAATCCTTCAAATCCTGCAAGGAAAAGGCTAAACTCCTGGAGCAGTATCGAAGCGCCGCCGAAGCCTTCTCGGATTCCCTCACACTCTTGAGCGCAAGGGTTGACGCTCCGCGAACCGACTACCACCGCATCGAACGCTACGTCGAAACCTGCCGGGTGACATTGGATCAAGCCCAACGCGCCTTCCGGGAGCACGTCGCTTCACATTCGTGCTAAAAACAGGAGCGGCGCTTCAGATCCTCCGGCCAGTGATACGATCTAGCAAGAGTGTCCGAACTACCGCCCGCCGTAGATCCCCTATGGGCGCGCTCCCAAGGAGCGCTGATCGACTTTATCTACGCGGATCTGGATCTAGCCTTCACCTGGTTGAGAACAGCATCTATTGACGTGAAGGACGACCCTAAGGGCTGTGAACTAGCACTCTCCAAGACCCGGGCAGCGCTGTCCACGGCCCGCCGTTTTGAGAAACTCATAACCGGCACCATGGCTCAGCGAGAGATTCATGCCAGGGCAGACGAACTTGAAGCGGCCCTTCATAGTTTCCGGGCTTGAAAATTACCTTTGATTTGTCAAAGGGATAATTCCAGATTTTCTGAAGAGATTTCCACAGGTGACGTCTGGCCAGCAGGTCACGAAAATACGGCTGGCCTATCTTTTCGATAGCGGCTGCCAGAAATCGTTACAACGGCCGCGAGTGGCCAGCCGGCAACCGCCGCTTCACCGTATTGGCGTGAAGGGTGACCGTATCCGCCACATCGCGCATAGCGGCCCGCGAACGCCCGGCTGGTCAACGCGTCGCCCGCGAAGCGGCCGCGATATAGGCATCCACTTGCTGCTCTAGAATTTCGAGCGGGACGGTGCCGGTGTCGAGCACCACGTCGTGAAATTCGCGCAAGGAGAATTTATCTCCGAGGGCTTTGCGGGCTTTCTCGCGCAATTCGACAATCTTCAACTGGCCGATCATGTAGGAGCATGCCTGCCCTGGAAACACCACGTAGCGCTCCACTTCGCTGGCCTCGATGCCGTAGTCGATGGCTTGCTGGCGCGTCCAGTGCTTGGCGTGCAGGCCGGTATCGACTACCAGGCGGCGCGCGCGCCACAGTGCGTCGTAAAGTTGCCCGAGCTGGCCTTCGGGATCGCCCTCGTACCAGCCGGATTCGGATGCAAGACGCTCGGCGTAAAGTCCCCAACCTTCGACTAGCGCCGAGATTCCACCGAACGCGCCGATCTGGCGGAAACGCGGGAGGTCCTGGTTTTCTACCTGCAATGCGATTTGGAAATGGTGTCCGGGAACGCCTTCGTGATATACCAGACTGCGAAGAGCAAATTTCGTCATGTATTCCGAGCGCAACGGGATCTGGATCACGCCGGGACGAGAACCATCGGGGGCGGGACGATTGTAGTTCGCCGCCGCGTTGGCCTCGCGAAAGCGCGGGAATGCTTGGACCACCACGCTAGCTTTCGGAGTCTTGTCAAATAACATGGCGGCGCGTTTTTCAGCGTCGCGCAGGATGCTATTGGCGTCGGCCATGATAAGCTTGCGGCCTTCTTCGGTTCTTGCGTAAGCCAAGTCCTGCTTGAGCTTTTCGCTGCGCTGGTTAATAGATCCTTCGGTGCGCCCCAGGCGGCGGAAGATGGTGTCCATTTCTTTTTCGATCCGCGCGACTTCATTCAGGCCGATCCGATGAATTTCGTCGGGCGTCAGGTCGGTCGTGGTGTAGCGGCGCAGGAAATACTTATAAGCATCCGCACCGCCCTGAAGGCGCCACAATCCCGCGTCGCCTGTCGAGCGCGGCAGTTGCGATTGGAGCGTAGTAATGGCGTTCTTCCAGGCCGGGTACACTTGGGCGCCGATGATCTTCTCCGCTTCGCTGCGCAAGGCTTCGCGGCGAACTTCGGGAATCTTCGCGGCCTCCATCTTCTGCGCGAAAATCACAACGAACGGGTTCTGGCCCGGCGAAGGATCGCTGAAATTCTGCATCTGTTTGATGGTGGCGTCGAGAATGAACTTGGGCGGGATGACGATCTTCGCCGCAAGACGACGAGATTCGGCGGTAGCTTCGTCCATCCGGGTGCTCACCTGACCGAGCGCCGCGACATAATTCTCGGCGTCCCGTTGGTTCGACAACGGATGTCTTACCGTCAAACTCTCGATGAGATCGACGTTCGCTCCGTTCATCTGTTCGAGCGGAAAAGAGTAGGCGAGGTAAGGCTCGGCGCGGACCACGGTGTCCAACTGCCATTGCATCAGGTCGGCTGAAATGCGCTGGGTACCGGCAAATTTGGTGCGGTCGAACTTCTTCAGTTCCGCCAGTCCCCGTTTTGCGAGCTGAATGCGTGCCCGGCGGTAGGTTTGCGTATCGGGTGTCAACTGGCGTTCCAGACGGTCTTGTTCTTCTCCGGTAAAATAACGCGCCGACGTGGCGAGGTCGGGATTGCCGCGCACCCATTCGGCAGTGAAATCACGGAAAAAGTCGTCAATGCTAGGCGTTTGTCCCGGTAAGGACGCGGCCAGAAGGAGCGCGGTGGCGAATGCCTTGATCATGTGTCGGATGCTATCACAGTAAGTATGCTTTGGAGCGAAGTTGGGATCGCCACGCTACGCGAGGAAAATCATCCGTTATTGGTACGCGCGGGGTACAAGCGCGGGCGCAAATATTTGTTCTTGGGACAGCGTGCGCTCGCCAAGATCGCGGCCATCCTGCATGAAGAAAGCGACCGAAGCGTTGCCCTCGAACGCTGTGGCGTCGCCTGCATCCGCGCCGGCGACGACTTCGTTGTGGAATCCGAGAGCGGCGGCGAGGTGCTGGTGAGCGGGGGAGGAAACTATGCCGCGCTACTCGGCCGCG
>JBDTTL010000198.1:0-9177 GCA_039930665.1 Acidobacteriota bacterium | reverse complement strand
ACCAGCAGCGGAACGACGCTGGAAGGTGAAGTACTCAATCAAGGGTTTGACGATCTTCAATTGCGAACCCGCGATCAGCGCGTGCATTTGCTCCGCAAGGCCGGCGACAAATATCGGAAAGTCACATCGGAGACGGGCTGGGCCGGCTATAACGGCGGACCCGGGGGCAACCGCTACACAACTCTCTCGCAAATCACACAAGAGAACGTCGGGCGGCTAGGCCCGAAGTGGGTGTTCTCGCTGCCCAATACAACTCGATTGCAAGTTACGCCGTCGGTCGTGGATGGCATTATGTACGTCGCCGGTCCCAACGAATGTTATGCGCTGGATGCCGGCAGCGGCCGGCAGATCTGGCACTATAAGCGCGCTCTGACGCCCGGCGTGGTTGGCGGGGCCGTCAACAATCGAGGAGTTGCGGTAACAGGGGATCGCGTTTTTATGATCACGGATCACGCGCACCTGCTGGCTCTCGACCGCTTTACGGGCGCGCTTGTGTGGGATTCTGAAATCGCCGATTACCGCCAGAATTATTTCAGCTCTTCCGCTCCGCTGGCTGTAGGCGACTTAGTCGTTTCGGGTGCCGCCGGCGGCGAGCATGGCGCACCCGGCGCGGTGGTGGCCTTCGATCAGGCTACCGGCAAGGAAGCGTGGCGATTCCGCACGGTGCCGCGCCGCGGCGAGCCCGGCTCAGAAACCTGGAAAGGAAACGACATCGATCATGGCGGCGCGCCCACCTGGTTCACCGGCACCTTCGACCCTGAGACAGACACTGTTTTCTGGCCTACCGGCAACCCCGGCGCAGAATACAACGGCGACGCTCGGATGGGTGACAATCTCTATTCGGACTGCATTCTGGCTCTGGATGCGAAGACCGGGAAGCTCAAGTGGTACTTCCAATCCACTCCACACGACTTGTGGGATTGGGATGCGACGGAGACACCCATGGTCCTCGATACCATGTGGCAGGGCCAGCCGCGTAAACTTCTTGTGCAAGCCAACCGCAATGGATTTTTCTACGTACTGGATCGCATCACCGGGAAGATGCTGCTCGCCAAAGCGTTTGTGAAGAACCTGACGTGGGCCAGCGGCATCCGTCCCGACGGACGTCCAATCCTCAATCCCAACCAGGAGCCAACCGAAGCGGGCACGCGCGTGTGCCCGTCGCAGGATGGCGCCACCAACTGGTTCTCGCCGTCCTTCAACCCAGCCACGGGTCTCTACTACGTGCAGACCTTCGAAAAGTGCAGCGTCTACACCAAGCGTGAGACCGGCGATTGGGAGCGCGGGAAGTCTTACCTGGGTGGTTCGCAGCGCACCGCGCCCGGCGGCAACCCGCAGCGCGTCCTCAAAGCGATTGACCTGCGGACCGGCGAGATCAAGTGGGAACTTGCTCAACCGGGTCCAGCGCAGTCCTGGGGAGGCACGCTAGCCACTTCAACCGGACTGGTCTTCTTCGGCGAAGAGAATGGAGCTTTGATGGCCGCGGATGCTCTCACCGGTACGCCGCTATGGAGCTTCCAGACGAATCAGCTATGGAAAGCATCGCCCATGACTTACTCTTTCGACGGCAAGCAGTATATTGCAGTCGCCGCGGGATCGAACATTCTGGCGTTCGGGCTTTTGGAATAGTCGCACTGCATCACGTGAGCGGCGCGCCCCGCCGCTGGAACACGATTTTCAGTACGGAAGCTTTAAGCTTTCTGAAATGGCGGATAAACGGCAGGATGTCAGGGCGTAATGATGCCTTTACGGACAGCGTAAAGGACGATCTCGGCAGTATTGTGGAGTCCCAGCTTTTGCATCAAGTTGGTGCGGTGCGTCTCGATCGTATAGGGGCTCAGGTTCAGAATCCCTGCCGTTTCCTTGTTCGATTTACCTTCTCCAAGGAGTTGCAGAATTTCGCGCTCCCGCTCCGTCAGAAGATCGTAGGAGTCCTGAAACCCCCGTCTTCTGGTGGCCCGGACGTGTTCTTCCAGTAGTGTTCGTGCAATGGCTGGAGAGAAAAATGGCCTGCCGGCGGCCACTGCGCGGATGGCCTGCTCAATGTCTTCATCGGCCTTATCTTTTAGCAAATAGCCGCGGCCCCCGGCGTCCAGTGCTTTCACGATATAGCTCTCGTCGGTGTGCATGCTGAGGAAGATCACGCTGGTGGCTGGATTTTCATGGATGACTTGACCCGCCGCCTCCAGGCCGTTGAGCAGCGGCATCCCGATATCCATGATCACGATGTTCGGCTGCAACTCTGCGGCGAGCCGCACTGCTTCACGACCGTCGGCAGCCTCCCCCACTACTGCCATGTCGAGGAAACGGTCAAGCAGAAGTTTCAACCCGGTCCGTACGATGCCGTGATCGTCCGCGATCAGGATGCGAATCATGGATCTCCTCCGCTACGCTTCCCTGAGCCGTTCGCGGAACGGGCAGACGAAATTCGACTCGAGTGCCTTGACCTAAGGTGGAAATGACGCGGACATGTCCGCCCAATTCTCGCACCCGCTCCTCCATACCCATCAGGCCCAGACCGTCCCCCGGGGTCGTAGTGGTGTCGAATCCGCAGCCATTGTCCGCGATGGTCCCGACCACCCACCCGCCGGTGACTCTCAGCGAGACGTCAACTTTATGGGCTCCAGCATGTTTGGAGACATTGGTGAGCGCTTCCTGCACCACCCGGTAAAGACATGTCCGGTGGGTGTCGGGCAAGAGATCCAGCGCCGGGTCGACGTCCGCCTCGATCTCAATGCCGCTCGATCGCGATATTTCCTTGGCCAGCCAAGTCAGCGCCGGCGTCAACCCCAGGTCATCGAGCATGGAAGGCCGCAGCAACATCGCGATATTCCGCACGATGCCAAGAGTCTGCTCCACGATGCTCTTCGCGTGTGCGATACGGGCGGAAAGCTCACTATCCGCATCCTCTCGCTCCGGGGCGAGCGTTGACAGTTCCATGCGCAGTCCTGTCAGCATCTGGCCGACCTGGTCGTGCAATTCCCGCGACAGGTACTTGCGCTCCTGCTCCTGAGCCGTGCGCACCTGGGCGGACATCCGGCGCAACTCCGACTCGGTCGCCTGCGAGCGTCGTTCGAGCGCCATCATGCGGCCCAACGTCAACGCGGCAATTCCCAGACCTAGCAAGAGTGCAAGACCCGTTGCCCAGGCCAGCGAGGAACGAAACTCCCGGTCCGCGCTAATGATCCGCGCTCGTTCTCGTGAGAAGTTCTCGCTGATCAGCTGCTCCATCTGGCCGGAGAGTGCGACGATCTCCTCGCGGCTGCGCAAGCTCCCGCGCAGAAATTCAGCGCGTCCGGCGGCTTTCTGCTGAGGAGTCCAGTCCAATACAAGCCGAATCGGGTCCAAATAGGCGTTCACTTCGTCATGGAGGCGCTCCAGTGCGGACGACTCCACGCCATTTTGAGTAGCGGGGGCCAAAACATGGAAACTAGCTACGGTAGACTTTCGAATTTCCTCAAATTTGCTGGCGTACTGCTGCGCATAGCCCGGGTCTGTATCGTACAGGTAGTCACGAATCAGAATCCCGGTGAGATACACGTTCTCGCGTAGCGAAGCAAGGGCATTATCCGTATCGACGTGAGCCGTGTGGAGCGCTGCGACGCGAGCTTGCTCCCGGTTGGCATAGCTCCAAACCGCAATCGCCAAGGCGCCGATGACCACCAGCAGAGCCGCAAAGGCGGCAGTGAGGACAATAGACCGGCGCATGGTTGGCTCTGCATCCAGTCTATCTCGAATCGAGCGTGAATGGTTCGCGACCGGGCCCCGCTTGCCTTCAGCGCCATTTACGACTCCCGCTGGACGCTGAAAGCGAGGAGTGCCGCGGATGAGACTCACTTGCCGGGCGCCGAGGCTTGCGTGCGTTTGAAGTGAAGAGTCTTAGCTTTGCCGCTGGGGGTAATCGGTACGATCTCCACTTCCATGACGTCACTGGCGGGATCAGTCTGTGAGACAACCGAGAAGCGCCGCTTCACGACGTCTGAGCCTTTGGTCTCCATCTGAACCAGCATGGCCCCGTTGAACCACTGGGACAAAGTCGCCGCTTTGCCGGAAACCTTAATCTCACAAGGGGTCCCCGCGACATGGCAGTCGAAATCGGAAACCGTGCTCGGACCTTCCATCTCCGTTACGTGCAGACCCTTACCTTTGTCACTGAACGTCCAGGAGGTGGCGGCATCGCTCTCGGCCGAGTCTTGTAGTTGCCAGGAGCCGATCAATTTCTCCCGATCCTTTTGCTCGTCGGCCAGCGCGCACGTGCCAGCCAGAAACATCAACAACACAGTCATACTGATTGGTTTCATGTTTTCCTTTCTCCAAACGTCCGATGACCCGTTACGCCGAAAAGAACCTCTCTCCGAGACTTCCTGGCGGCTCGGAGAGAGGACAGGGAGGAGTATCAAGGAGCAGCCGTGATATGAGCGCGTCGATTTTTCTGCCAGCAACCCTCCGTCTCCTCCGTGCAGATCGGACGGTCCTTGCCATAGCTGATCACCGTCAACTGACCCTGCGGAATCCCCATGGTGGTGAGAAACTCCTCTGCCGCGCGAGCTCGTTTATCGCCCAGAGCGAGATTATATTCGCCTGAACCGCGCTCATCGGCGTGGCCTTCGATCATCAGTTTCTGGCTGGGATAACTGGCCAAAATGTCGCGCACAACGCCGACGTCGTCCTTCAACACAACGGTGGCATCTGACCGGATAGCGGCTTTGTCGTAGTCAAATAGTGCATCTTCCAGCTTCGCTAGGTGCTCATTGAGAGACGCGCGTTCCCGCGGGCTCATGGTGGTAGACCGCTGCGCTTCTTGCTGTGGCCTCGGAGTGCCCGCTACTGCCGGTGCCTGGTGGACCGGCTCCGAAGGCGGCGCAGCGGCTACTGTCGGCTCAGGAGCAGGCGGCCTGGAAGCCACGGGAACGGCTTTATGGCACGCGGCTACGGAAAGAAATCCGATCACACCCACGGCCGTGAGAATCTTCTGCTTCATCATAAATTAACCCCTCCTGTTAAATACTGGCCACCCGACGGTCCCGCTAAACCTCTGCTTTTACTATCGAAGCGAAACGCCAGCAAGCTCAGACGTTGTCACTATCCATCAGACACCTATTTGGGCCGTTGGACCATACCGTAAAGGCACCAAAGTAGAGAAAGAATAGAAAAACTACGGGGTAAACCTCTTATTGAAGCGGGATTCACATTTGGATTTGGTCGGCACATACTGAAATAGGAACAAGTGAAGACCTTAGGAGAGGCTCCGCGGAGCAGTTCCGGCAGGCGATTTTGAGGTGGAGCTTTGTGACCTAGCGATGATGCAGCTGGGCGATGATAAAGGCCATCGCGCCGGGCCTTGTCAACTTGGGCTCTGAAAGACCAGGCACGGCTCGTCCAGAATGTGTTTCACGTAGGCCGACACCTACTGAGATCTAGTAAGCATCGCCTCTTGAGATCCCGATCCTTCGCGGAATGGCGAACGGCCACCGCGGCCTAAGCCACTTCCGGACCAACCGCCTGTCTCAGCGCCAAAATGTTGCGCCTCCGCCCAAGTTGACAATGCCATGTGGTAGTCGCGGGCTAACCGTGCTTCCCTGGAGGATAAGTCGCTGAAAAAACTGGTGGACAGGATAAAGATGAGTTTTAGCGTGAAGGCCGGCTCGACGATTAATAGCAATGCAGTCCGGGTTCGGCCCCGGTCGTGCCATCATGAATTTGTGCGAAGCGGACCAGAGCGGCGTGATCAACGAAGTTTTACTCGCGAGCGATTAGTCACGGTTGTCCTAGCTGGGGCTACCGTGGCTGCTCTATACGTTTGTTACCTCATCGTTCAGCCGTTCATAACAACCCTTGCGATCGCAGTAGCTCTCGCGGTCGCTACGTATCAGCCCTATCAATGGCTGCTGGGGCGACTCCAGAACAAAGGGTGGGCAGCGGCAGTCGCAGTTACTCTCGTGGGTACTATCATCATTGCACCGGTGACGCTGCTGATAACACATGTGGCCCAGCAAATCGTCGTAACCATTAATGGGTTGCAGAACGGCGCGACCTGGAGCCAGTGGCTCGACGCAATGCATGCTAAGCCTGTGCTCGGCGATGCGCTCCGATGGGCCGAATCCAATTTTGACTTCGAGGCCCAAATCTCCGGCATAGCGAAGAATTTGGCTGGCCAAGCGGGGAATCTTCTAAAAAATTCGTTCGCAGCGCTAGTGCAGTTGGTGATTGTGCTCTTTGTGCTGTTCTTCCTTTATCGTGACAATCGGAGTGCGGTGAAGGCTGTTCGAACAATCATTCCTCTGTCTGATCGAGAAGCGAGCCGGATGTTCACGCGCATCAGCAATACAATACATGCAACCGTCAACGGGTCACTTACCGTCGCGCTCGCGCAATCCATACTGGGCGGAATCATGTATTCCATTTTGGGAGTACCGACGCCGATGATCTGGGGTGTGGCCACGTTTTTCACAGCGTTAGTGCCCGTATTTGGAACATTCACGGTGTGGGGACCGATAGCCGCCTACCTGGCACTAAGTGGTTGTTGGATAAAAGCTTTGATACTGATCACGTGGGGCTTGGTGGCTATAGGCACAATTGATAACCTCCTATATCCTTACCTTGTGGGAGATCGTCTCCGGCTGCACACGGTCCCAACATTTTTTGCCATTTTGGGTGGGATTCAGTTGTTCGGAGTCGCAGGATTGGTTCTAGGGCCATTGGCCCTTTCGGTCACGATAGGACTACTGGAGATATGGTGGTCCCGCACAGAAGAAGGGCGCACAGCAGAGGTCAGCGGTGAGTCGGGCAGACATTCTGTTTCGCCGGCGGCGGCGTTGGAAACCAAGGCCCCGTAACTCAAAACGCGTGCGCCTCGACGTATGGAGCCCGCAACCAATACTTTTTGGCGAGTTGCGTGTAGTTGTTAATGCCATATTGATCTCATTTGGTATTCCGTACTTGCAGCGGTCTGGCCCCATAGTGCTAGCGCTCTCGCGTTCTGCGATCAGGACGGCGAGCATGACTTTCGAGCGTAGCACTATGAGCGTTCGGCCAGGAGCGCCCAAGAGTCGGCGCGCTCAGTTCTCTATCCGCTTTTCGTCCAGGATCATGTCACTGAGCAGCGTCTCCTAAAGCAACATCGTGATGGCCCTAATAGCGGCCGCCGGGTGGACCAGTTTCAGGAGTGTGCCGGGTGGTTTCCCTACTCTCCCACCATCCCAACACGTCGCTCTGATAACCGATGCTGAGGTCCCAACCGGACGTGTCCGGTTCACCACCGCAGCGTCGCTGGCGCATGAGTTTATCGAAGCCAAGGACGAACTCCGTTTGATGCGCTTTCAGAAATGCTCTCCCGCTTCGAGCTGCTGATTATCGACGAGCTGGGCTTCGTGCCGTTATCCAAGACCGGCGCGGAACTGCTGTTCGAGGTCTTCAGCCGCCGCTATGTCCACGCTGGTCACCAGATCGCAATTCCGCGTGCGTCTGCAGGTACGCCAGAACTTCCGCCCTGGAGAGCACTCCTTCCAGATGATCGTTGGAAACCACTGGAAGCTGGTTGAGGTCGTAGCGGCCCATCGATTCGAGCGCGCTGCCCAGCGGAGTTTCCGGCGTCACGGAATGCAGATCCTGCAAGGGACGCATAATATCGTCCAGAGTCTTATAAGGCCACTGGGCGCGGTCGACTTGCTTCACCTCGTGCGGAGTGACGAGGCCGGCGACCACGCCCTTATCGACCACCATGAAGCAACGCCGCCCGGTCCGCAGCAATTCCTGGTCGACGAAGTTCTGGACGTTCATCCAGCCGTCCACCGTTGGGCAATCCTTGGTCATCACATCGGCGACGCGCACACCCTCAAGAGCGTGCGCCAGCCCGACTTGCACGTAGCTTTCTCGCGCGGCTTGCAACAGGAACCAGCCAATGAAAGCGATCCAAAGACCGCCAATACCGGCGCCGTTAAAATACTGCACGATGCCAACGGCGATGAACCCGAAGGCGACTACTTGCCCCACGCGCGCGGCGGTTTGTGTCGACCGATCGGCATCGCCGGTCTTCCACCAGATCAGCGCGCGCAGCACGCGGCCGCCGTCGAGCGGATAACCGGGAAGAAGATTGAAAGCCGCCAGCGAGAGATTGATATAGCCGAGCCAGAGCAGCATGGCCATCCAAGGATCATTAGATGGATTGCCAACCAAGCGCGCCAGCGTCAGGCAAACCACCCCAATTATCATGCTGGTGAGAGGGCCCACGAAGGCCATCCAGAATTCGACTTTCGCGCTGAGAGGGTTTTTCTCGATTTGCGAAACGCCCCCGAGAGCGAAGAGTGTGATTTCTTTTACCGGCAGCTGGTTGGCTGTAGCCACCAGTGAGTGCGCCAATTCGTGAAGCAGGAGCGAAACGAAAAACAAAAACGCGGTACCAATCGCCAGGGCAAAAATGACGCCGTCGCCCCATGCCGGATTGGTCGCATGGAACTGCGAGGAGAGTGAAAACACGATCAGCAGCGCAATCAGAAACCAGCTATAGTGCAGCCCGATTTTGATGCCGAAGACCCGCCCGAGCTTGATCTGCGATCGCAAACTCTCGCCTCCTCTTACATCATCGCTCTTTTAGCCGCTTCTTTTCCGCGATTGGCGCAAGCTCCGCGATCGCCGGAAGCGTGATCAAAGTGTCGATCAAGCGGGCCATATTCTGGACCGGCAGATTCTCGGATTGCCGGGTGAAGCGAAGGCCCTGTTCGTTCTCGTCCCGGCATTGCGGATCTTCTGAACATTTGTTGAGTTTTGTCGCCGCTGCAAAGAACGTCGTCCCAAGCCACATCAAGAGCCCGCCGATTGGTTGGTTTTCTGCAACCCGATTGGGCTCCAGCCGGCGAGTTGTGAATTAGTTGTTCTGCTGTCGTCACCTCCTCTGTGTACTGCGACTCCTAATCCCAGGGTAGCGGGTGGAAATTAACAGGGAATAAGAAAGACGTTATATTTTCCTTAATGTCTTTCGGCAACGGCGCTCTCGCGTGCTGGGCGCGTTCGCCGGAGCAGGCGCCCGACAGCGGAAAGCTTAGCGGGGTGAGCGTAGTCCTCGCGGATTTGGTGAAATACTCAGAGGGCGTGTTAAAATGGCGTGCATCAGTCTGTTGAGAGTCTTCCCCGGTCGTCTAATGGTAGGACAGCGGCCTTTGGAGCCGTGAATCGTGGTTC
>JBDTTL010000197.1:0-9231 GCA_039930665.1 Acidobacteriota bacterium | reverse complement strand
GCCCGCCACCGCAAACGCGGCCAGCACCCAACTCATATCCTGTCTTAACAACATGGTTTTCCGTATACCCAGCAGGTAAGCCTAGCCAGGTTACCTACATAGTTATGATAACCCTCAAAATCCCGTGGGGCCAGTCGCTCCATAGGCTCGTGTTTGCTAGAACTGCAGCCGCAACGCTAACTGAAATTTCCTTTCCAATGGCAGGGTCCTGGAAATCACCCCAAAGTTGCTGGCTCCTAACGTGAACCCTATCGAGGTCACGTCATACTGGGGTGTGTTGGCGATGTTGAAGCCCTCCGCGCGGAATTGGAAGCGGAACCGCTCGCTGATCGGGAAATCCTTGAACAAGGACGCATCCAGAACCCTTTGCGGCGGCCCTTGGTTGGTCTGATTGCCAAGGTTGCCATTAGTAGTATTTCCCGTCCCATTCGATAACTTCGCCGGTTGGCTGAAGTTGCTGGTCTCAAACCACTCATCAGGACCACGCCCCTGAGAAGGCGCTTCGTCCGCCTTCTTGCCTGAGATTATGTCGGGCCGAATCTTTCCGATGTTACCCACGCCGGCATTGGTGTTGATGCCGAACCATGCGCCGGTCCGCAACGAGAGGATTCCATTCATCTGCCAGTTCCCGACAACCATCTGCGCAGCGGAATTCCAATTATTGCCGAATTTCTTGCCTTTTCCGAACGGCAGATCGTAGGAGAAGCTCGCTACGAAATTTTGGCGGATATCCCAGTTTGCATTGGAATATTGACGGCTAAGATCGCGCGGATCAGGCGACCCGATTCCATCGATCGATCCGTAGAGCGTTGTGCCGGTGTTGGCCAGCACGTGACCCCACGTGTAGGCCACCGTTGCCTGTAGCCCATTAGAAAGACGCTTGTCGAGTTTGGCGGTTCCGGCGTTGTAGTTACCGTAGCCAAAAGTGTAGGTATAGTTACTGGTCGCCGAAATTGCCGGAATTGGACGCAATGAATCCAACGAAACCGATGTCGGCACGTCCGGCCGGCTGGGCGCCGTGTTGGGATCCCAGAACACTAATTGACGAGCCTGGTGGTTGCCCAAATAAGAGAGTTCCAGGGCAAAATTGTGCCCCAGTTCCCTCTGGACTGCAAGGTTCCATTTATGAACCAGGGGAGTGCGGACATTCTGGGCAATCCCGCGGAAAGTAAATGCCGCGGGCAAATTTAGGATGTCGGTTGGCAGTCCTTGGGACAGGCTTCCCATTGTCGGAAGTTTCACGAAAGCGCCTGCCGAGGGTAGGGAGATGTTGTTGTTGAATGGTGGATTGTAACCGCGGGCAGGACTACCTCCCTGGTTTTCCTCCCCACCGTAAAAGATCCCGTAACCGGCCCGAATCACCGTTCTCGTACCCAGCGTGTACGCCAAGCCGACGCGGGGAGCAAAATCTGTCTTATCCCACGGAACCAAATATTTGCTTACTTTACCTCGCGTCACGGTTAGAAATGGATACTTGGTGGCGAAATTCGAGGGCAAAGGCGTGTCCTGATCCTTGCCTTCGGGAATGTCGAATCTCAAGTTAGCGAAGTCAAAATTCGATTGCCGTCCATACCGCTCTCCGATCGGTGAGAACAACTCATAGCGGATACCAAAATTCAGAGTTAGCTTGGAGGTGATTTTCCAGTCATCTTGAGCGAAGAAACCCCATGCTTTTCGCTCGGTCGAGAGAAAATTGGTCGTGGAAATATTCGCTGAGCTGGGATAGCCCTGCAGGAAGCTAGCGAACGCGTCGCCCGTCTGGGTTTGAAACTGCGGGCTGTTGGTGCGGTCCTGGTTGTAGTTAAAGTTCCCATGCAAGTACTGAAATTGGTAAAAGGGAAACCCGATCGGCCGGTACTCGGCGCCGAACTTATAAGAATGCGAACCATGATTCAGGTTGACGTTCTGAATGAAATCCCAGACGTTGCTGTACTCGTGGCTGGGCTGGAAATTGCGTCCGCCGAGTTGGCGGCCGTCATCTCCGTATCCGGGTCCCGAAGTATCAAACTGGATGTTGGGCAGTCCCCCGCCGGCACCAGCAAACGGATTGAAGCCGCCAATCCCGAATACTTTATAAGAATCTACGTCGGTGTTGCCGGGGTCTGCGTGCGCCACTAGCCGGGAATACGCGGCGCGGGTTTCCGTCACCAAGGTTGGTGTCCAAATCCGCGTATAGCTGATCATGGCGTTACGCGTTAAGTTGTAATAGTTGCGAAGCTGGCGATCCAAGTTTTCGTTCCACGAAGGACTTATAGTCCTGTACTCTTCTCCCCAGCTCATGCTGCCAAAAATACTGTCTTTGTCAGAGATTCGGTGATCGATGCGGAGATCACCTTGGTCGTTCTGCTGATAGCCCTTGGTAACTACCCGGTAATTGTTGGTCTTGGCAACTGAGGCAAGGTTCTGATTGGGATTAGGCATAAGAGCAGCGATCTTTGCCGCTGCCGGATCCATCTGGCTGGGAAGAATGATATTGCCGGGATACGGATCGCGGACGAACGCTGTGGTCCCATTTGCGAGAGTTACGGTTTTGGTGGTGTTGATATTGTAGATCTGCCCTGAACGGACAGGATTGCCCAGCGCGTCTACGCCGATCTGGGCCCCCAAGAGGGCGGAAAAATCGCCGCCCCGCTCGGCTGCGGTTGGAACCGTATAGTTCCAGATGTTGCCCAAACCGTTTACGATGCCACCGGTAGATTGGATACGAGTACCCTGATAATCCGCGAACCAGAAGGTGCGGTTCTTGATGATGGGTCCACCCACCGCCCCGCCAAATTGATTTTGGTTGTAAGGGGACTTTGTCGAGCCCACCCTGTTGTTTTCCCACTTGTTGGCGTCCAGTTTGGTGTTTTGGAAGAACTCGAAAAGTGCGCCGTGAATCTGATTGGTGCCGGACTTGATAGTCACATTGACCACCCCTCCCGCGCCACGCCCGTACTCGGCGTTATAGCCGTTAGTCAGGATGCGAATTTCGCCAATGGCTTCCACCGAGGGTCCCGACACGTAGGAAGCCTGGTTGATGAAGTCGATATTGTTCACATTGTTATCGACGCCATTTAGGAGGAAGTTGTTTTGGCCATTGGAACGCACGCCGTTCGCTGAGAAACCGCCAGAGTTATTATCGCGGGCTCCCGTTTCGTTCGGTAGGACACCAACCGCAAGACGGGCAAGATAGGTGAATTTGCGCTGGCCGCCCAATGGCAACTCGTGGACCGCTTTCGAGTTCAAGCTGGCGCCGACCACGGTGCTTTCCGTTTGGAGCAGCGCTGCCTCGGCGGCAACCTCGACGGTTTGCGTATTATCACCGAGTTGCAGAGAAATATTGATTGCGGTTCGATCACCAGCGGTCAAGATGATGCCGTGTTGCGCTGCCTTCTTAAAACCGGTAGCGTCTACTTCAACCGAATACGTGCCCGGCCTGATCGCTGGGCGACTGAAGTTCCCCGTCGAATCGGTGGTCAGATTGTATACCAACCCGGTCGCATCCTCGGTAATGGTGACCTTAGCCCCGCCCACAACAGCCTGACTGGGGTCGGTGATGGTCCCGACGATGGTGGATAAATCTCGCTGGGCAAAGACCAAGCCGGACAGCGATAGAAAGAGTACCCCTAAACGAGCGCCGCGTAGAAACGACATATGAACAACCCCCCAGAACTCGGACTGATCAGATTGGTGTTACAGTAGCCCCGTGAATCCCGACAAAGCAAATCGAGTATGAGTTATGCGGTTCATGTTGTCAACGGAACCCATGCTGAACTGAATCCGAACTACATATGAACTACTAACACCATAAATCTAAACGCTGATCTTGCGAGAAGGCACTATTCGTATTCCCCTGCCCATGTACCTCTGAGGCTGCTGAGATGAAGGCGTGGTGATGCTGGAGAGAGCTTTGGGCCTTCAGATGACGGCGACCATCGTCGACGTTAGAGTTGCGGTCGATTCCGGAATATTCGATTAAGAGTGGGCGACGCGGATTTCCGCTCAAATTTCCGCCGCTCGTCGGCGCATGAAGTGCCGCATCGCCCGACGAGCCGGCACATCTGTCGTGTCGTGCTCATTACGTCCTATGTCATATCTTGTGTCATATCTTGGCTCTATATCAAAAGAGCTGTGTTAATCTACTTGGGGCATTAAGGCGGGAGATTGCACTCCGTGACATCGGCCGAACGCGAAAACAGTTCGAGCGCAGCCGTTTCCCTGAGCCGGCGTAACTTTCTTCGATCCGCGACTGGTATAGGTCTGGGCGGGAGTCTGTTTAGCCTCGCTCCCCAGGTTGCTCTGGCCTCGCCAGGCGCTCGAAAGGTAGTGGTGGTTACATTCGGGGGAGGAGCTCGCGACGATGAGACCTTCGCGCCGGACGGCCAAGAGAACATTCCTCACTTGTTGGACGAACTGATCCCTCGCGCGACATTTTTCAGCCAAGTGGTAAACCGTGGAATCTTGGGCCACTACGTGGCTACCGCCAGTCTGGCCACGGGCGCCTACGAGACATTCAATAATTTTGCCGCGGTGCCGCCGGATAATCCGACAGTTTTTGAGTATTTTCGCAAAGACTTGAAACGATCTGCGACGGATGCGTGGGTGGTGGCACCCAGCAACGGATTCGCGCGGATCGGGGAAAGCGGCCACCGCTCCTACGGTGCGGGACTGGGCGCTGGCGTTATCTTGCCCAAACGCCTGTTGACCGCGGCTCTGTCTTCGAGCGGCACAAGCGACTACGATCACCTTCTGCGGGATAGTTACGAATCGCCGGTGTACTCGCAGGCGCTCGCCGGCGACGCTCAGGAACTGCATCGGATTGGAGAAATCCTCAAGCTGTCAGTTCAGGATTTCACCAAGCTAGCCCGCAGCGCGACTAGCCCCGACGAGCTTTCCGCGTTCGTCGCTCACCACGTGATGCGCCAACTAGCGCCGAGCCTGCTTTGGATCACGCTTCACGACATGGACATCGCCCACTCGGGGGCGTTCTCCCTTTACGTGGACGGAATCCGGCGTACTGACCGGCTGTGTGCGGATATCTGGAGAATGATCGAGGCCGAGCCTGAGTATGCGGGCAAAACGACGATGTTCATCCTGCCCGATTTTGGGCGCGATTCCGATTTGGAAGCAGGAGGCAACGGTTTTCAGCACCACCGCACCGGGGACGCGCGTTCGCGCACCACTTGGATGATGGCGCTGGGTCCGGGAATCCGCGAAAACGTCATTGTCGACAGGCCGGTCGAGTCGCTCGACCTGGTTCCGACGCTAGGCTCGCTGATGGGATTCTCGCCCAGATTTTCCCACGGCAAGCCGCTCGCTGAGATTTTATGATGCCCATATCTCCGGCGGCGCTAAAGGCCGAACATTTTGCCACGTACCCGCCGGAGGCCCGGCTGCTCGCCACGAACCACATCCCATTATTGAAGGAGTTGCCCCTCGCATTTCTACCATTGCTGTTACGCGAGATGATAGAGTACGACTGGAAATTCCCCGCGGAGCGCCGGGATCTGAAACGGCAATTGTCTTATCTGGAATCGCTACCAAGCGACGGACGCCGCCGGATGTTGGCCGGATTTTCGGAGCTGAAGTTATCGTCCGCTCTGGAACGGATTGATTGGGTGAGTGCGCCCGTCCGGTTCAGTGAGCAATTGACCGCTTTTCTCTGGACCTCACACCAGATCGACGACTTCCGTTCCGCCGCCGTCGCCTACATTCAAAAGCTGGACTCGGCGATGTCGGACGATTCGATCCCCATACCACGCCTTGGAATCGTTCTTGTCGGGCATGGTGTGACCGAGAACCAGTATCCGCTCTTTCGCAAGCTTCGTCCGCATGGTGTCTATTTCAAACAGGTCGACCCACAAAATGGACTGCAAGCCGTCCTGGAAGCAGTAGCGCGAAGAGCCAGCGAGCACCCAGCGCCGTTCGCGCATTGGTACATCGACGGAGGCTCGGGCGAGAGTCTCCCATCAGGAGAGCTGACTCGTGTCTCTTATCATTCCCTCGCACCCGTCCGCGCGGCCCTTCTGGATCGAATACGGAAGATCGCGCAATCGCGCACTATGGGCCCGGAAGGGGTGGTCACCGCTCTGGCCCAAATGCGACCAGATGAGCTGGGCCTCGGCGACTCGATCCTGAACCGCTTTCAAGTAGACTTACTGACGCAAGGATCGGGTACGCAGGTATTCAGCACGACATTCGTGCAATGGGCAGCTCGCGAAGCGCTACGGCGGGCGCAGCCGATTACACTGTTTGCGCGATTCGCGGCGAGGCAGCGAGAACGGCCAATGAATGAGCTACTGGCCGGTACGTATCCGAATGATGGCTTGGATCCGCAGGGTGCTCTGATCGACGCCGATATGGGCGGATACTATACGTGGCTAAACCAGCAGCGGCTTAGTGATTTCGAAAAAGCCTCGTTCCTGATCTGGTTCGAAGACCACAATGAAGCGGTAGGTATTGGGCCCGGGCTGGCTGCTGGCGCAGAATCAAACGAACGCTTAGGTTTGGCACAGATATTAAATAGAATCGTCTAGACAAATCTGTGACTGATGTACCCCGGCTCCGATTACGGAACTCCCGGCGTCATCTCGATCCCACTTGCAGATTCCGAATCAACATCAATTCGGAATTATGCTCCCGTCGGCCAGCCCATATGAGGTACTTGCCGTCGAACCTCACGTCGAAAGCTGAAACACCGTTAGGAAGATCGGTCAGAATAGTGGCCACGTTCTTGATTTTGCCGGTTGTGAGGTCAAGCTGCTTTACCGGAATCGGATGAGGAGTATCAAACACCTGAGGAACCAGGCCAGCCAGGTCAAAATAATAGATCCCATCACCGCCAAGGCCCCAAAGATTTTGCCAGGGCAAAGGTGACGTAAGGACTTCCGGCCCGCCGTTAGCCGGGACGCTCCAAATTCCTTGGCCGCGCTGTTCTTTCGCGTAGTAAACGGTCCGACCGTCGGTCGATTCGAAAGCCTGATAACCGCCCATTTTAGTGACCTGTACCGGCTGTCCGCCTCCCGTCGGCATCTTCCAAATTTGTCGGCTTCCTGACCTGTCCGACATAAAATAGAGCCATTGCCCATTCTGGGACCAACTCGGTTGGCCTTCAGCCGAAACCTCGCGCGTCATCCGGACTGCGGAGCCGCCATCGGCTCGAGTGACGTAGATGTCCCGATTGTTATCTATGGTGGCGTCGAACGCGATCCGCTGCCCGTCGGGCGACCAGCGCGGCGAGCTTGCCGTACCCGCGTTGAAATGCGTCAATTGACGCGGCTGCGAGCCGTCAGCCATAGAAATCCATATCTCGTCGTAGCCGGAACGCGCTGAACTGAAAGCAAGTCGCAGCCCGTCAGACGAAAAACTGGGGGCTTGATCGACGCGACTCGAGGCCGCTAAAGGTATGGGCGCAGACTGCTCGCGCCCAGTGGAAGTTCCCCAAACATCCCAATTTGAGATTTCATGGGCGTAAGCGAGATCGACCTCATGCCTTCGGCCCCGAGTGATCACCGAAGGCTCGTAGACATCCGATCCAGCAATGTCTATACGATCGAGTTGCGTCCAATCATGGGCATCTGCCGGAATTGCCAGGAGACCGGGGGTTCTACTGCCGGTCGCTACTAATAGGTACTGACTGTCCGGACTCCAGATGAGACCGCGCAGGGGCCGTCCCACCAGCGCTACCCGAGTTGGTACACCCCCTGAAGTGGGGACACGGTATACATCTGTGGCGGTCGTGATACCGCGGACGAAAGCAACGTCATTACCATCAGGAGAGAACGCAGGCCAGACATCGATTTCCTTCGAAACTGCCGGATTGGTCAAACGACGCCGTTCTCTCGAATGGAGGGATATCAGAAATATCGCGAAGGCCGGTCCCTGGACTTCCCGGTCTGAAAAAGCGATTGTCCGTGAATCCGCGCTCCAGGACAGCCCGTTTCCGGCCGCGGTCGTGATTTTGGTCTCCCGTCCGCCAACAGCCGGGATCAAGAAGATCTCTCCATTCCTTACAAATGCGATCGTTCTACCATTGGGAGACCATACCGGGTACAGGACTGGAGCCCCGTCCGAAGTGAGTTTCACGCGGCCTGTACCGTCGATATTCTGGACGTAAAGATCCAAATTATTGCCGGTTCCGCCGTCCCAGGTGAACGCAACCTGGGTTCCTTCCGGGGAGAGAGCGGGATTTCGCTGTACACCTCGATAGGAGGTAATTGGTAGAACTTCGGCCGGCGGAACCCGATTTTGGGTGTACTTGCTGAAGAGAACCACGAGCGATCCCAGCGCTAATATACTTGCACCAATTATCCAAGCATAGAATGGCACGAATCGCCTGCCTGCAGCGACTTCGGACGACGCACCGAGAGCAGGGTCCTTCGCGACTTCGATTCCGACTGCCTCCTCGTCATGGGTATCAGTGATAGTGGAGACAGGCGCCAAGAAGCGGTATCCCCGCCGGGGAACGGTCTCGATAAATCGCGGGTGCGTGGCGGAGTCGCCCAAGGCCTCGCGCAGCTTGCGAATTGCCGTGTGCAACCCGTCGTCGAAATCCACTACGGTGTCGCCCCACAAGCGCTCCCGCAATTGCTCGCGGGTTACAGTGCCTCCGGCATGTTCAAGCAAAGCGGCCAACAGCCGAAACGGAAGATCCTGCAGTTTTACGCGCCGGCCTTGCTTCGTAAGTTGACTTCTCGCAAAGTCAACTTCAAACACATCGAACCGAATTACTTTGCCCGTACCCCTTGAATACGTTTGCATACACCCGCTGAGACCCGATTATACTCTCGTTGGGCATTCTCAACTTGGGCCGGAACCTGAAAGACTAGATAGCGGGAGGAGTTGACGTGATCGGAATTATTTTTGAGTTGTGGCCGGCGGAGGGAAGGAAGCAGGAATATCTCGATATTGCTGCAAGGCAACGGCCGCCCTGCGTGTTTCGCTTGTCGCTCACCGGGAAAAGCAAACGGTTGCCTTTCCCTTGATGGTTCCTTTCGCCGGTCGCTATTCATCGCCGTAGTCTTTCAGGTTCCCGCTCAAGTTGACAATACCCTGAAATGACCTACCCGCACGACAATGGCACGAAGACAGATTCAAGTAATCTAAATACTACCGGCAAGCCCGTCCAGTATTCTGGATAATCACGCTGCAACTGTATTGCATTCGGCCCCTCTTTTATATTAGTATCCGAGAGCCTTAGCAGCCCGTGTCTAAAACACTTTCCTATTGGAATGTTTAGCCGTAAAATCA
>JBDTTL010000196.1:0-9292 GCA_039930665.1 Acidobacteriota bacterium | reverse complement strand
GTTCGGCACAAGCCCTTATCTTGCTGCGCACATAGATTTCAGAAGCCGGATCGTGCCCCGCCAGTACCACCGCCAGCCCCGGAGGACGGCCCAGCTTCTGAATCCGCGGCTTCAGATTGGCCAGAATTTCATGCTGCACGGGCATGCCGTGAAGGATTATGGACATTCCTTGACGAGTCTAACAGACCGTCCGTGCTATTCTTCCGATTAGATGGCGACCAAGGCCCTCATCACGCCCCAGCAGTATCTTGCCACCCAATTCGAGCGCGAACCGGAACTGGTTCGCGGCGAGCTTGCGGAGCGTCCCGTGCCAACCTTTCCCCACGGAAATATCCAATTGCGGATGGGCTCTCGTCTGATGGCCCTCCAGCAGTCCTATCCCGTGTATACGGGTGTTGAGGTCCGCATCCGCATCGCTTCGGATCTCTACCGGATTCCCGACATTTCGATGTGGGAAGGAGCGGCGCCCGATGCCGTCCCCGCATCCCCGCCTTTACTGGTCGTCGAGATCAGTTCGCCCGACGATCGTCTTGACGCGATGCTGCAGAAACTTGAAGAGTATCGGATCTGGGGGGTCGAGCATATCTGGCTGATCGAGCCGGAGCTTAAGCGCATGCACGTCTACCAACACGGCTCGTTGACTGAGGTCTCGCGGCTTGAACTGCCGCAGTTCAGCTTCGCCGTCACAGCCGGCGAGGTCTTCGCCTAGCGGCGGTCCCGCAAGTTCACCCCTTCTTGACGTCGCGGTGCGTTTCCTTAACGCGGAACCCCGCCGCCGCCAGCCGCTTCCGAATCTCATTGGCGATCAGCACGCTGCGGTGGTGCCCTCCGGTACAGCCGAATGAGATCGTCAGGTAGCTCTTACCCTCCGCAATATAGTGCGGCAGCAGATAGATCAGTAGCTCGGAGATACGCTCGATGAACTCTGTGGTCTGTGGAAAAGACCGAATGTAACGCGCCACGCTAGGATGCTTGCCGCTATAGTTCTTGAACGCGGGAATGTAGTTGGGATTGGGCAGGAACCGCACGTCGAACACCAGGTCGCTATCGGCCGGCACTCCGTGGCGGTAGCCGAAACTGGTCACCTGAACCAGGATTTCCGGCGACCCCTTTTGCCCTCCGAACGTCCGGTGAATCGTTTCCCGCAGTTCGTGCACATTGAACTTGGTCGTGTTGATGATCGGGTCGGCCAGCTTGCGAATGGGCGCCAGCCTTTCACGTTCGCGGCGGATGCTGGCGCTGACACTCTGCTCAGTGCCCAGCGGATGCGGCCGCCGCGTTTCACTGAAGCGGCGAATCAGAGACGACTCGTCGGATTCTAGAAAAATCAGCCGCGTCGGCAGCAGCTTCCGAATACGTTTGAACAAGGCCGGGAAGCGCTCCAGCGCCCCACCCTCGCGGATATCCACCACCAGCGCCGCGCGCCGGATCGTGGGCGCATCCTTGGTGAGTTGGGCAAACTTCGGAATCAGCTCGATGGGCAGGTTGTCGACCGAGTAGTAACCCAGGTCTTCCAGTGCCTTCAGAACAGTTCCCTTGCCGGATCCGCTCAGTCCGGTGATGATTACCAGCTCCGTTTTGGACGGGCTTGCTGTCTTTTTCATCGCGCGCGCCATTGTGGATTGAGCCGGTTCCGCCGGCGGCGAACAAGCTGGCCTTTGGCGCAACTAGGCGCTTCCGTAACCAGGCTCCTAGGTTTCGATTAGATCATAATGGCCGTCGCGCCGCCGGATCAGCATGCAAACCACTTCTTTATCGGCGTCGCGATAGGCCACGTAATCGCGCCCGTCTTCCATCTGGAGCAGCGCTTCTTCGAGCGTGATGGGCTTGCGGCGTTCGTGTTCACTCGGTCGGAACACCCGCACATCGGAGCTTGCCGCGACGCGCCGGACTTGGCCGTTCTTGCCTGCGACGGCCGCCGGCTTCAACGCAACGGGCTCCGCCCCTTTCGCGCTCGCCACTTTCATGGGCTCTGACCGGCGAGTGGTCCGGCGCCATTTGGCGCCTTCCTTAGCCGCTTGTTTGTCGATCCGTTCGAGAGCGGCGCACATCGCCTTAAACACGTCACTATCGAATGCGATGCCCACCAAATGATGATTGTGAACCCGCAACGTGATCTCGGCCTTATGCAGATGCCGCTCGCTGGTCACCACCACATGAGCCTGTTTTTCCCCGCGCCCGTCCACCTTTTTGGATAGCTTGGCAAACTTGGCATCCAGCTTCTTTTGAAGCGTGGCCGGAAGACCGCTCTTGATGCCGGTATAACTGACCTTCATGTTCGAAACTCCGTCTTATTTGCGAACGCGTCTTTGATGCGTGGAAGGAATGCGCATATCCTCGCGGTACTTAGCTACCGTGCGTCGAGTCACCTGTATGCCTTCGGCCTGCAGGCGCTCCGTGATATGTTCGTCGGTGAGTGGATGAGCTGTATCCTCCTCTTCGATCATCTTTTTTACTCGGCGTTTCAGAATCAGCAACGGCGTACCGCCGCCCGACGGGCCCTGCACCGCTTCCGAGAAGAAGTAACGCAGTTCGAAAACCCCTTGCGGCGTATGCGCGTATTTGCTCGAAACCGCGCGACTCACGGTGGATGGATGTACCCCGATCTCCTCCGCGATTTCCTTGATCATCATCGGCTTCAATTCGTCGATGCCGTGCTCCAGGAAATCCATCTGGCGCCGCACAATCGACTGGCAAACCTTGAGAATCGTGTGCTTGCGCTGTTCAATGTTCTTCATCAACTGAATCGCGCTCGCGTACCGCTCTTTCACATAATTGCGGACTTCCTTGTCCGGCTCCTGATTCCGGTCGAGCATACGCCTGTATTGCGGATTCAGGCGCAGTTGCGGCACGTCTTCGTCGTTGATCTGAATCAGGTAATCTTCGCCGTCTTTTGAAATGTAGACGTCCGGCTCCACTTGCCGCGCCCCCGGACCCGAGTAGCGCAAACCCGGGCGCGGATCCAGATGCCGGATCACGTCCACCGCGGTCTCGACGTGCTCGGGCGGGCGATGCAGAACTTTCGCGAGTTCTTTGAACTGTTTCAGTTCCACCAGCTTCAGGTGGTCGGAAAGAATTTGCCACGCCACTCCGCCCTTGCCGTTGCGGCTTTCCACTTGCAGCAGCAGGCATTCGCGCAGGTCAGCGGCCCCTACACCGGCGGGGTCGAGCGAATGTACGACGTTCAGCGCCTCCGCCATCACCGCAGGCTCGTGACCCTCGGCGGTGGCGATCTCCTCCGACGTCGAAGTGAGGTACCCGTTTTCGTCCAGGTTGCCGATGATTCCCTCAGCCGCATCGCGAACGTTTTCGGGCAGCGCGATTAGCGCCAGTTGCGAGTGCAGGTGATCGGTGAGCGTTACCGGCGAAGACAGAAATGTTTCAAAGGATGGCTTCTCGGAAATTTCAGAGGCCGGGCTCTTGTACCCCGGGTCAAGATAGTCGTCGAAGTAAGAGCCAAAATCGATTTCGTCGAAAGGGTCGGCTGCCTTGGTTTCCAGGTTTTCGACAACTCCCGCGAGCATCTGGTCCGTGCCCGCATCGTCGGCCCCCACGCTCGGAGCGGCCCCGTCGAGCGAGTTCACCACCCGGGCCATCGGGTCAAACTCGGCCTCGATCCCGTCTACCTCAATCGGTCCTGCGGTCACTTCCAGAATCGATTGGTCCGCCGGATCGCCCGACCGTTCCCCTTCGGCTTCGAGAAGCGGCTGCAGTTCCTCGGGTGTGAGTTCCTCGCCGCCCTCGGTGGCTTC
The DNA here is from genome assembly GCA_039930665.1 of Acidobacteriota bacterium. Lineage (GTDB taxonomy): Bacteria > Acidobacteriota > Terriglobia > Bryobacterales > Bryobacteraceae > Palsa-187. Next base: position 5,540 of record JBDTTL010000196.1, on the reverse strand, counting down.
TTCCAGGACCGGATTCTGCGCCACTTCCGCCGAAATCATGTCTTTCAATTCCAGGCGATTCAATTGCAGCAGGCTGACCATCTGCACCAGCCCCGGCGTCAGAATCTGCTTTTGCGAAACTCGGACCTGGAGGCGCGGTGACAGCGAACCCATAACTAGTCCCATCCTAACACCGGACTCGGGAGAGGCAAGTCCCAAAATCTGCACTCCCAACAGCGCTTGGCGTCGCGCAAACACGCTATAATGGACCGTTTCCGATGCGCTACCTGCCCGCCCACGCGCAACACATCGGAGCCCGCCATTATCAGCAGGATTCGATAGGTTTGGCGGACCCGGAGGACCACGCCTTCATGGCTCATGGAGGCTTCCTGGCGGTTCTCTGCGATGGCATGGGCGGGATGGAGCATGGAGATGTTGCCAGCCAGACCGCGGTGCGCACCATCCTTGATGCGTATGCCCGGAAACTTCCCACTGAGAACATTCCAGCCGCGCTCGAGCGCAGCGCGCGTGAGGCGAATGACAGCGTGATTGCGGCCGCACTCGACCTGGGATTGCGTGAAGGTGTGGGCACTACACTGGTGGCCGCTGTATTGCACGATGGTTACCTATACTTCGTCTCGGTTGGCGATAGCGCCATTTATCACGTTCGCGGCGGCGATATTCACATGGTCAACCGCCCGCACGTATTCGCCAATCTGCTGGATCAAGCGGCCGATCGGGGCCAGATCTCCCGGTCGGAAGCCGCGCAGCATCCCGAACGCGAATCGCTCACCAGCTTTATAGGAATCCACGATCTGCAGGAGATCGATCACAACACCGAGCCCTGGCCGGTAAGCGCGGGCGAGACCATTCTGCTCGCCAGCGACGGCTTGTTCAAGACCCTGGAGCCGCCCGAGATTACGGAGTGCCTGACGGGGCATCCGCAAGCTTGGCCGCAGGCTCTGGTGTCGCGCACGCTCGACCGGAACAGCCCGGGCCAGGACAACGTGTCGGTGGTTTCGATCACGCCCGATTCCGGATCGCTCGGGGAGTTGGTCGCCGAACCGCCCCCCAGCATTTTCCAGGCACCCGAACCATCGCCGGCCGGAGCCAAGACGTCCGCGGGAAAAGTGTGGCTTCTGGCCGCACTGTTCCTGCTCCTCCTGGCGGCAGCGTTTGCAGGTTTGTGGTATTTCTCGGCGCGTTAGTGCTCTGCCGCGCTAACCAGCCTCGGGGCTACTGACTGCGCGCCTCCCCGCGTTTCACTTGCGCCCGTCGCCGGCCCTGCTCCAGATTTGCCGATGCGGATTCTTTCCCGGCGTCGCTGACCTTGATATTATTCACCACCCTCTTCGCGCCGGCCGTCTTTGCCATTCGCGTCGCTGCGCCCTTATGCTGGACGACGCTGGTTGAGCCCTCCCAGTAAGCCACTCCGCCTTGCACCCGCACCGTGAACCCGTCTTTTCCGATTTTCGATTTCGCCAGCTTCGTGCGGATGACAGCCTCCGTCTCTTTATCCTGCAGAGCCGTTGCGCCTTGCCCCGCTACCGGCTTAGACGGCGGAGCCTTGGTCTGCGCTCCCAATGCTCCTACGAAAAGAAAAAAGGCCAGTATCCACGGACTCATAACCATGTAGTCCACGACCCCCGCCGAAATTCTCACTTGGGACGCCGCCAAGTTTCCGGTGGTCAATTATTCCAAGTTTTGAGCTACTTAGCGTTTAATGTTGAAACCTTCTTCGCGCAGCATACTCTAACGTTGTTACTGCGATCGCGAATATGGCCACTACAGTGATATCGAAACGGCGACGCACTCTGTGGAAGTGGCTCGGTATTTCGTTCCTGGTCTTAGTCATCGCTCTCGTGGTCGTCGGCGAACGAGTGGTTCACAACGCTGGTCCCCGCCTCAGGACGGCCATTCTCGACACGCTTGGCGCCCGCTTCAACAGCCGGGTCGAACTAGGTGATCTCGACGTCTCAATCCTGCGCGGGCTCGAAGTCTCCGGGAACCACCTTGACATTTATCCGTCCGCCAGTGTCGTAGCCGCTGGCGCCGGACAGCCCCTTATCTCTATCCAACATTTCTCCTTTCACTCCGGAATCATAGGCCTCTTCTTCAAACCGATGCATGTGGGAACGGTACACATTACGGGCCTTCAAATTAACATTCCGCCGCATGAAATGCGCCAGGCGGCTTCTTCGGAGTCCAGACCCCATGGGGGCAGGATCGCAATCGTAGTGGATGAGATCGTCTGCGATCAATGCCGATTGATCATTGGTACTTCCAAACCCGACAAAGACCCCAAAGATTTTGACCTGAAACACATCGAGCTGCACGACGTTGGCCCGAACGATCCTTGGGCCTTTGACGCGACGCTAACCAATGCCATCCCTCCCGGAGAGATCCACTCGACCGGCACTTTCGGACCGTGGCAGACGGAAAGCCCCGGCGATTCCCCGGTCACGGGTCACTATACCTTCGAACATGCGGATCTAAACTCTATTAAGGGCATAGCCGGGATCCTATCTTCCGTCGGCGAGTTCAAGGGTCAATTGAACAAGATCGTGGTGGACGGTACGACAGACACCCCCGACTTCTCGCTGGACACCGGAAACCACGCGATGGCGCTGCATACCGAATTTCACGCGATCGTGGATGGAACCAGCGGCGATACCTATCTTCAACCCGTCCAGGCCAAGCTCCGCAATTCCAGTTTTACGGCCAGCGGCGCCGTGATTAATATCAAAGGCCATGGCCACCGAATCGAGTTGGATGTCGACGTTCCCAGCGCTCCCTTACAGGATTTTCTGGACCTCGCGATTAGGACGGAACCCGCCGTGATGACGGGACAAATTCGCACGAAGGCGAAGCTGCAGATTCCTCCCGGCAAGGAAAGCGTGACGAGTAAATTGATGTTAGGCGGCAACTTCGCGATACGCGCCATCCATTTCAGTAATCCCAAAGTGCAGGATAAGGTGGATGAGCTGAGTTTTCGAGCGCAAGGCAAACCGGAAGACGCCAAGCCTGGCGCGGCAGACGTGAGTTCGCAACTAGCCGGGAAGTTTCAGATGCACGAAGGCGTGATTGACTTCGGCAATCTCGCATACACCCTGCCTGGCGCGCGGGTAAATCTGGCGGGTATCTATTCGCTGGACGGTCAACGATTCGACTTCCATGGAAAAGTTCTGACAGACGCGTCGCTTTCGGAAATGGTCGCATCGCCTTGGAAATCCCTGCTCCTGAAAACCATCTCTCCTTTTTTTGGCAAAAAAGGAGGAGGCGCGGAGATCCCGATTAGTATCGATGGCACCAAGTCGGAGCCAAAATTTGGTCTGGACGTTTTTCCGCACCACGGTCGCTAGTTCAGCCTGGCTCATGCCGGATTCGCCGTCAAAAATTCCGATCCGCCGCGCCTGAAACTTGCTAGGCTGTTTAGTGCCGGACCGGTTCATGAGCAGTTCTTTGTTTCGACGGCTTGTCGCCGCAGCCTTCACGCTCGTCGTACTCACCCTGCTGGCGCTTAACTACGCTCTTACCACCCACGCGGCGCGTGCCGGAGCTCCGGTCGATCCCGACACTCGCAACCTGGTGCTCGCCATCTCCCTAGGCGCTGCTCTTCTGGCGCTTGCCGTGGGTCTGCTGGTCTCGCGAGCGCTTACCTCCCGCGTGCGGCGACTGAAGCGCGCGGCTGAAGGCCTGCTGGGTGCCGAAGCACAGCCGTCCGTGTTACCCGATCCTCACGACGATCTTGGATCGCTCGAACGCTCCTTGACCGGCGTGGGGCAGGAATTGCGCAGCTTGGTGAGCAATCTGCGTTTTGAATCCGCTCGACGCGAGGCGATTCTGACGGGCATGACCGAAGGCGTGCTGGCCGTCGATCCCGATTTGAAAGTAACGTTCTGCAATCAGGCCCTGCTCGCGGCCACCGGGTTCCGCGGCAGCCGCTATGAGGGTTTAGGTCTGCTCCAGTTGGTTCGCGATCCGGCGCTTTATGAATTGATTCGGTCGGTACGCAATACCGGCGAGTCGGGCACGCTCCGCTTCCATCTTTCCGCTGATACGCCGCGCACCTTCGAGGCTCAGGTCACGTCGCTTGCCATGCCCTCCGGCCGCGGCGTGATTGCGATCTTCCACGACATCACCGCCCTGGAGCGCCTGGAACAGGTGCGCAAGGATTTCGTCGCCAACGTTTCGCATGAGCTGCGGACGCCCCTCGCCGGCATCATTGGCTATGCCGACACGCTGCTCGATGGCGCTCTCGACGATACCGCCAACCGTCAGCACTTTGTCGAGATTATTCGCGCGAATGCGGTGCGCCTGGGCAGCATCGCGGCGGATCTGCTGGTGCTCTCCGAACTTGAATCCGGAGCCGACCACGATGCGGAACTAGTCTCGGTGCGCGCGGCTCTCGAGTCTGGCCTGCTCACCGTCGATTCCGAAGCGCGCGACCGCCAGGTCCGCCTGGTCCGCGAAGAGATGCAGGATTTATACGTAGCCGGCAGCCGCTTGCGTTTGGAGCAGGCCTTCCTGAACCTGCTGGCCAACGCCATCAAGTTCAACCGTCCGGATGGCGAAGTTCGAGTGCACATCGCTCCGAACGAAAATGGTCGCGTGGCGGTTGTGATCGCCGACACCGGGATGGGCATCCCCTCGCAAGATTTACCCCGCATCTTCGAGCGCTTCTATCGCGTCGACAAAGCCCGCTCGCGGCAGGTCGGAGGTACCGGCCTGGGCCTATCGATTGTAAAACATGTGATTGAGCGAATGAATGGAACCGTGACGGTGGAAAGCCAGATTGGGAAGGGCACTACGTTCCAGATTCTTCTCCCCGCCGCCGCGCCCTCGGCAGTTAAGATGCGTGTAACGCAATCGTAACGCAGAATTCATAAAACCATAACACTCCTCCTGTTACAGTCGTGTTTTCACTTGTGACTCCTTCCCAATCCTTTAAGGTTGAAACCCGCGAAAGCGCCGGTGGGGCCGTGATCATGATACTCACGGGTCCGCTCACCATCCAGACCCTCTTTAATTTCCAGCAGGTAGCGCGCAAAGAAACCGCCAAACCAATTATTTTGGATATATCGGGTGTCCCCTACATGGATTCCGCCGGGCTAGGCTGCGTAGTCAGCGCCTTTACGTCGTGTCAGAGAAACCAGCGGGCATTTGGCATAACCGGATTAACTCCGCGCATCAAGTCCCTGTTCGCAGTAACCCACGTTGACGAACTGCTTCCCACTTTTGACTCGCTCAAATCGGCCGAGGCTGCTGTCAAAACGAGAGCTGAATAATAATCACCATCAGATGGCTTTGTTCGGTGGCACGGAGTCCACCAAAGAAAGAGAAATGGATGAGACCCAATAGAACACGACCCCAGTGGTTGTTGCCGGCCTGCCTTCTCAGTGCCCTCATGCCGCTTTTCGCGGCCGACAACGCAGTACCCGCCGCCCCACCTGCTTCGGAAATCGAACAACTTAAGCAGATGCTGGCTGACCAACAGAGGCAGATCAATGAGCTGCGTCGGGCACTTTCGCAGCAACTTCATAAGCCGGATATAGACGACA
>JBDTTL010000195.1:0-9303 GCA_039930665.1 Acidobacteriota bacterium | reverse complement strand
CTAGTGGCCAACCCCTGTGCAGCTGGACTTGCCGGAGAGGCCTGTGGAGGCGAGGGATTTGCGGCCGGTCGGGATGGGAAAGGCTCCAGCTTAATTCGGTGCGCCACGCGATTGACGGGATCCAGCGTATAGCGGTAACCGGCGACGGGATCGTAGATCTCGCTGATAGTTACACCGTTGATAGGTGTGGCGCCAGCCACCTGAGGCCCAGCGCCCAGGATACGTTCGGTGCGGGTACGGCCTGCGAAATCCCGGTACATTTTCCGTCCAGGCATTTTTCGCGTGATTCTGGTGCCGTCGGCGAGGACCTGAACGGATTCGCTTACTTCCTCTCCTGAAAACGATGCACCGGTTATCGTTGGCGGCGCAAACCTCGGATAACCAAATGTAGCGGCCCCCAAAAAGGAACGAGCTGCCGGCGGGGTGGGGGTGGCTGCCCCTTGGCCTAACGTCAAGCAGGCCAAAGCAGTTAAAAATATAAGCAAGCGAAACGGTTGAACTTTCATCTCGAAGCCAGGCTCATATTAATAAAAGGATTTGACGGATGCAACCGGCACGGCAATCCGGGTCCGGCACCTGCGTATGGCAACGGAAGAATCGCCGATGTGGTACGATCTGAGGCAATGTGACATCCTGAATGCCGGGCATTATGGTACTTTTAAGCGCTCCGCAAGCGCGCTGCAACAGAAAAGTACTTCGTTTTAACGCAAATATCCGATACAATATCCGGCATTAGGCTCCTCATTCAGGATAGACCCATGAATCGCGTTCACCGCCTCGTGCCGGTTGTCGTCCTCCCTACATCTGCCGCTGCACGCAGGAGAACCAGCCCCCGCCGAATCTCGCCACTGCGCACCTGGGTCAAAACTTTCGGCGTATGGACCTGCCTGCTCTTTGCCGCGACCGTAACGGCCAACGCGCAGTTTAAAGTCGTGGGGCCCGCGCCGGTTACGCCAACTGTGGCGCGCCAGCAGTTCAGGACGCTCTTAGACAACGTTGATCCGAATAATAGTCGGGAGACCACCGAGAAGCTTTCCCGCCTGCTTGCTTGGTACAGAGATATTCTCGACGAAGAACTGATTGCGGCCTGGCAAAAAGACAGCAGGGCAAATCTGCCTGACGTGATCGAGTCGCTTGCGACTTCGCGGGTGGCCACCGCAATCGTCGAATTCTCGTGGCGTCAGCAGCGCGCAGCGACGCTCGACCTGCCCTACGCTTCGATGTTCGGTCACCTGATGACCCGCTTCCCGGAAAGCGCTCAACCTTTCGTCGACGATCTCCTGGGCCGAGGTAAACCGACGCCCAATCTTTCAGATCGGGAGGCGAGGACTGTTTGTAGGATTCTGCTGGACATGCCTGAGATTGGGATGTGGAGGCAGAATGCTCTCGAGATACTGCCCCATTACCGCCAGGCGGCAGAAAATCTACTGGCTCAGGATATGCGCGGAAGCGACGAGGAAAAGAGTTATCAGGCACGGCGCTGGCTGGCCGACCTCAAATCGGACGTGTCCGGCGTCGGGAACGAGCAGCCAAGCCCCGGCAGAAGGACGATTCGGTCCCGGCCCTCTCTTCCTAATCGCGCGCCCAGCGGCGAACGGACAGTGTCTATCTTAATGCCGCCCGCTGCGGCCGACCGGGTGCCTGCGGCCCCAGCCACGAGTTCTCAGCCGGCACAACCCGTCCGGTCGGCGCCGCCCGCCGCGCCTGCCCCGGCACCCGCACCTGCGGCACTTGCCCCGTCACCTGCTCCGGCACCTGCCCCCGCACCTGCTCCGTCGGCCGTCCCCGCTCCCGCCAATTCTCTGCCGGCAGCCCCTTCTCCATCCACCGCAGCCCCTTCTCCATCCACCGCAGTCTCTTCATTGCCACCCGGACCGCGGTCAGGCACCCTCGAATGCAGCGGCGGCCAGATCCCGCAAAACGCCGAATATGTCTTCCATAATCTGCCGCCTGGTACTTTGCAGCTCGACTACGACGCAAAAACCTGGGACGCGCGCCTGGTCGCTGGCGAAGGGCAGACCCAACGATTGATTCTCAAAAACAAAAGCCGTGGCCCACAGAAGCGCTGCATGGTGCAGTGGAGAGTCATCCCGTAATCAGGAGGATCCATTTATGAAACGAACTCCGCGGCTTATTTTCTGTCAGGCCTGGCTTCTGTTCGGCGCTAACGTTTTCGCCGCACCCGCGGAGACGCAAAGCGTCACGCTCCCGATAGGTACGGAAATCGCCGTTCGGACTATCGACCGCATCAATTCCAAGACGGCCGACCTGCGCAAAGAGTATGCGGCCACTCTCGACGATCCTGTGATCGTCGACGGCGAGACGGTAGTGCCCGCGCAAACCAGCGCTGTCCTGCGAGTGGTCGAGATGGAGCGTTCCGGATTCAAACGCCGCGCTTCCCTTTCCCTCTCGCTGGTCGCAATCATCGTCGACGGGAAGAGGTTCGCGGTAAGTACCGGTAAGGTTGATTCGAAAAGCGGTTCACAAGCCAAGAAGACCGCGGCTGGGGCCGGGATTGGAGCCGGTGCCGGCGCGGCTATTGGAGCCATTGCAGGTGGCGCTCTCGGAGCTGGCATAGGGGCCGCGGCGGGTGGCGCCGCTGGAACGCTTGGAGCGGTGTTTTCCGGGAAGTCCGTCGAGATTGCTTCCGAGACCAGGTTCACCTACACACTGACTCAAGCGGTAGACATAAGCAGGCAGTAGGGCAGACAGTCGCTTCGAAACTTGGACCGTCGTGCGGCGGCTGCGGCTGCATTGCCACGCTGGTTGCGAACTCCGACCGGCCCCCCACGGCTCTCCACGGCCGCCCTTCGCCCAGCGATTCGGACCGGGCTGAACGGGCCGCCCGAGTAACGGAAGCCTTGATTCCTTATCATTATTCTTGGGAGGGACAACGCCGTGGATGATGGAGCCATCCGCCACTGGGTGATCGCACCTGAACTCGGCGGCCAGTAGATGATGTCTGAAACCACCTCTACACCGAGCGCGCCCCGGCCATCCAACTGGCCGAAGATGATGGCGCTTTTGCGCCCCCACTGGAAGACCTTGCTCTTTGCTCTTCTGGCGGTGTTGGTTGAAACCAGCGCCGATCTCCTCGAACCGTGGCCGCTAAAGATCATCGTCGATAGTCTGCTGCAGTCCAAACCGCTGCCGCATTGGCTGGCAAGTATCGTGGGCCACATGGCGGGGCACGATAAATTTGCGATTTTGAATTTTGCCGTGGTGGCAGTGGCAGTAATCGCTGTGGTGGGCGCGATCGGCTCTTACACCGAAAAATATCTCACCACCAGCGTCGGCCAATGGGTGATGCACGACATGCGCCGGAGCCTCTACCAACATATCCACCACCTGTCCTTGGCGGAGCACGACGAAAAACGAACCGGCGACCTGATCAGCCGGGTTACCAGCGATATTGAGGCAATTCAATCCTTCATCACTTCGGCGTTGCTCGGCATGCTGGTAAGCACGCTCACGCTGGTAGGCATGGTCGGCGTGATGTTTTACATCAATTGGCGCTTTACTTTGATCGCGCTCTCCATTGTTCCCGTGCTTTTCGTGGTGGTATTTTTCTTTACCAAGCGCATCAAGAAAACCTCGCGCGAGGTGCGCCAGAAGGAAGGCGAGCTGCTCACCATCGTGCAGGAAGTGTTCTCCTCCATTCGTGTCGTGAAAGCGTTTGCACGCGAGGACTATGAACAACAGCGTTTCGAAGAGCAAAGCCTGGAGAACGTCGAAGCCGCCTTGCACGCGCGAGCCATCAAGGCCAAGCTCTCCCCTATCGTCGATGTACTCGCGGCCGTGGGAACCTGCCTGGTTCTGGGATATGGCGGGCGCCTGGCGCTGGCCGGCCAGCTCAGCACCGGCGTGCTGATTGTGTTCCTGCTGTATCTCGGCAAAATGTATAAGCCGATCCGGGATCTTTCGAAGATGACCGATACCGTCTCGAAGGCGTCCGTCAGTTACGAACGCATTCAGGACGTGCTGAACACCGTCAGCCACGTGCGTGACCTGCCGCGGGCGCGCCGGGCGCCTAAACTCAAAGGCAAAATCGAATTCGATCGCGTGAGCTTCAGCTATTCTCCCGAGCAGCAGATTCTGACGGATGTAAGTTTTCAGGTCGAGCCCGGACAAGTAGCGGCGTTCGTAGGGCCAAGCGGCGCCGGTAAGTCCACAATCGTTAGCCTGATCCCCCGTTTTTACGATCCGACTTCCGGGAGCGTAAAAATCGACGGCGCCGACATTCGCCAGTACAAGCTGCAGTCCCTGCGCCAGCAGATGAGTTTTGTGTTGCAGGATACCGTGCTTTTTCGCGCACCTATTTGGCAGAATATCGCCTATGGCAAGCCGGAAGCGCAGCGCGCTGAAATCATGCGTGCAGCGGAGATGGCCAACGCCCATGAGTTCATCGAAAAGATGCCGGAGGGCTATGACACCATGGTGGGCGAACGCGGGGTCTCGCTTTCAGGTGGGCAGCGGCAGCGCATAGCCATCGCCCGAGCCGTCATTCGCAACACCCCGATTCTCCTGCTGGATGAGCCCACTTCAGGTCTCGACGCCGCCTCCGAACAGGCGGTATTCGAGGCGCTGGGCCGCCTGATGGAAAACAAGACCTGTGTGGTGATCGCTCACCACCTGGCAACCATTCAGAGGGCGGATACCATTTTCGTCGTGCAGGATTATCAGATTGCGGAGCGCGGAACCCACACGGAATTGCTCGCCGCCGGCGGATTATATGCCGAGCTTCATGGACTGCAACTGGGCAATTTGGCGGAGCCCACGTCCGGCAAGTAGCGCACTCTGAGCCTCTCGCCTAGGGGAGCCGGTTCAAGTCCATGATTCGTTGCTTGACGATGGTGGCGTTTCCCTCTACGTCTTTGTCTGAGTACCCAGCTGCGCGAAAGCAATCTCTGAGCTGATCGTCGGAAAGTTGCCCGAGTATGCTCCCGAGCCATTTGGCGTCCGCCAGCGGAATGTCTTTAGCCACGTCTTGCATACGGGTGCGCTCGGCATAATAAGGAACGTGAATCGCCGAAAGAAAAAATGGCCGGCTGCTCATGTGGAAGTCCACATGGTCGGGTGTCACCTTTTGAATAAACTCCGAATCCTTGTAGTCACGGGGATCGCTCTTGGAGCGGGTGAGGGTACTTCCCGTCTCGCCGAAAGTCGCGCCCAGATCGCTGACAACGTAACGGGGCCTCTCGCCCTTCTCGACGTAGATGGCATTGTTGATTTCTTTCAAATCCCAGTTATTGATCAAGGCCATCAGTATCCTCAGACCGTTCAGTTCTTTTGTTCCCACGAAAGGATTTTTAAACCAGCTCCAGTTGCCTTCCTTCTTTTGCCCTTTCAGGTAGCGCTCCAGCCGGACGCCGCGCACGACGCCACCGGCCGAGACAAACTGGTTGCCGCGCTTGAGTTTAGGCATATTTTGCACACTGATCTCCGGCAGATAATAGTCCTCATCGGTAAAATATCCTGCCGCCCATACCAGACGCGTCGCCGCGGTTTCAGACTGGACTTCTTCTCCCAGTTTGGCTTTCCATCGGGTGCCTTGCCCGTCTTTCACAATGAATTTAGCGGCAGTACCGCCCTTATCCTCTTCGACAAAGGTGAATGGCCCCGACGGCTGGTGCTCTCTGCCGCCCGCCCCGCCAATAAGATCGAGAGACCGGATGTCGCCGCGGTCCGTCCACAGAACGGGGGATGAACTCTGGTTGTCTTCGGTCGCCCGGCTCGCCTGCGCCGCAGTCGTGTTGACCTGCAGGATGAGTGCGCATGCTACCAGGCTAAAAGCGGCGGGCAAGCGTTGGGTATGGTTCATAGTGTCTATAGTAAACCTTGCACGTGAAGGACCTTTTTAGCGCACTTTTTGTGATCAGGGTGTCACTTTATTCATCTCGTCAGTGCGATGACGCGACCGGATACGGTCATATGACCGGGGACGGTCAAGTCCCATAGCACGTTGTACTTGTGGGACCATAAGTAGGCCGCATAGCTGGCGTAGTCCGGCTAGTTCACCCGACTGGCCAGCGGCGTGCCCTACAGAAATGGGCATGAGTGTGCTCCCGACGGCTCGTCGGAGCCGGGCACGGCCATATGCTGCGAAGTGCAGCAAGACGGAGGATTCAACTGAAGCTCCTGATTCAACCCCACGACGGCATAGCTCCTCTTATTGCGGCGATCAAGGGTGCCAAAAAAAGCATCGACATCTTAATCTTCCGCATGGACTGGAAGGAACTCGAGAATGCCTTGAAAGCCGCCTCGGGCCGCGGCGTTGCCGTTCGCGCACTCATCGCGCATACCAATCGGGGCGGGGAATCCAAGCTGCGTGCTCTGGAGATGCGCTTCCTCGACGCGGGAATCATCGTGGGACGGACCTCGGACGACTTGATTCGATACCACGGCAAAATGCTGATTGTCGATCGCCGCACCTTGTTCCTGCTGTCCTTCAACTTTGTCCATTTGGATATCGAGCACAGCCGCGGCTTCGGCCTGGTGACCACCACTTCCAAAGTTGTCCAGGAAGCAATGAGGCTTTTCGATGCCGATCTGAACCGGCAAACCTATACCGCCGGCCTCAAGTCTTTCGTTGTGAGCCCGGCCAACGCCCGTACCGAGCTCTCCGCTTTTATCAAGAAAGCCGGGAAGCAACTATTGATCTATGACCCCAAGATTGCCGACAAGCAGATTATGCGTCTGCTCCAGGACCGCGCCAAAGCGGGCGTCGACATCAAAATCATTGGAAGCTTGGGTGTTTCCAACTCGAAGCTGCAGGTCACGCCGCTCACCAGCATGCGGCTGCATACCAGAACGATTATTCGAGACGGCAGCCAGGCGTTCCTGGGCAGCCAGAGCCTCCGCCAGCCGGAGTTGGATTTGCGGCGCGAAATCGGCATGATTGTTCGCGATTCAAAGATTGTGAAAGGGTTGCTTGCCACCTTTGAGAGCGACTGGGCCGCCACCGGCGTTGACGAAACCAATGAGACCGTGAAGGCAAATACCGAGACGGAGCCGAAACCAACCGCCAAAGCCACGCAGGCTCTGGAGAAACAGATGCCGCCCCTACAAACCACTCTCAAGAAAGCCATCAAAAAAGCGGTCGCAAAGGCAGGCCAGGATGCGCTCGCTCACGGGGATCTTAAATCGACCGTAAAAGACGCGGTCAAGAGCGCCATGAAGGAAGCCGTTGCGGAAATGGTTTTCGATGGGGCGGATAAATAACCGATGCAAACCGAGGGAGTCGCGTCTATGCGCCGCCGCTTTCCACTCTTGCAGGTTGCCGGCATCCTGATTGCGATCTCAGGCGCCTGCGCCGCACAGACCCGGTCAGTGAATCCGCAACCGCCCGGCTTCGATGATTTCACCCAGCGTGTCCAAGACTATCTGAAATTGCGAAAGGCGTTACCGAATGAGCGCACCTCGAAACGGCAGGAACAAATTGTGGACCGCCGGCTGACGCTCGCCGCGGCAATTCGGGAAGCGCGATCTGCGGCCAAGCAAGGCGACATCTTTACACCGCAGAGCAGCGAGCGGTTCGTCACAGTGATCCGCGGCACGCTTAAAGGATCATCCAACGCTGCCAGCGTCCGCAAAACCATTCGTCAGGGAGAACCCGTGGCGGGCGTGCACCTGACCGTGAATGGTGCCTATCCCGAACGCCTGCCGAGGACCACGGTTCCCCCCACGCTGCTGCTGCGCCTTCCACGCTTGCCGGACAAACTGGCGTATCGCATCGTCGGTCGTGATTTCGTCTTGCAGGACAGCGAAGCGCGGCTGGTAATCGATTTCATCCCCGGAGCCCTCCCTTAGCGAATGCGACAAATACAGCGTCTGACTTTCCTGCTGCCGATACTCCTGATCCAGAGCGCGACGTTATCCGCGCAGATTACCCCCCTGCCGCTTAAGTCTGGCTCCGTGCGCTTCGCCGCCATTGGAGACATGGGGACCGGGGCGACTCCCCAGTACGAAATGGCGCAACGGATGACGCAGTTTCACGAGATGTTCCCTTTTACCTTCGTGATCATGTTGGGCGACAACATTTATGGCGGCAAAACCCCGGCCGATCTACGGAAGAAATTCGAGATACCCTATAAGCCGCTGCTCGATGCCGGCGTCCAGTTTTACGCGTCTCTGGGCAATCACGACGACACCAATGAGCGCTTTTATAAATTCTTCAACATGAATGGACAGCAATACTATTCTTTTAAGAAGGGCAATGTTCGCTTCTTTGCCCTGGACACGGACTACCTTGATCCCAAGCAATTGGACTGGCTCCAAAAAGAACTTGCCGGCGCCGGCCCCAACGAATGGAAGATCTGTTTCTTTCACCACCCACTGTATTCCTCCGCAGCGTTTCACGGCTCCTCGACGGAACTGCGAACCATACTCGAACCCATCTTTCTGAAATATGGGGTGCAAGTAGTGTTCTCAGGGCACGATCACGTCTACGAACGGGTGAAGCCGCAAAAAGGCATCTACTATTTCACCGAAGGAGCCTCTGGTGAATTGCGCTATGGCAATCTGAAAAAAACCGATTTAACCGCCGCCGGATATGACCAGGACCGCTCGTTCCTGTCGGTCGAGATCAGCGGCGACGATCTGAATTTCCAGGCCATCTCTCGCACCGGTATGATCGTGGATTCGGGCATCATCCATAGGTCCGGCGCGGAACCACACGCTCCCTGACTCCTAAGCCTTCCGCGAGATCGCGTATAAGCTTTTGGTTGCCTTGCGATAGGCGTGGCGCGCTTCCTTCTCGTTCCCGTTGGCTGCGCGATACTGCTTGTCGGTTTCCTTGCAGGGTTGACTGATCGCCGCGAGAAGAGTCGCTTTCTTCGTTTGAATAGCCTCCAAATAGGCGTTCAACGCTTTGTCGAAGTCGCGCCTGGGCTTGGTTTTCGTCGGGGGCATAATTCGGACTGTATCACACTTGTATTCGCATCGGCCCTCGAACGCGGGTGAAGCAAGGTCACGATTAAACCCAACCATGTATTCAACGGGCGACCCGCAAATCAACGAAGCCTTCAGTCGGTTTCGCTAGCCATCTTGTGCTTAAACGCGGCAGCGTCTTACAAATCCCTTTGGCTGCATTAGTCGGCAAACCAAAAGCAATCCCTGCCCGATGTGTCACATCATCGGCAACTGATGTTGCCCTCCAGTCTGCGCGTTACGCGGCAAAGTGCTCGGCGTACAACTTTCTGGTAAGCCCACTCGGGGAAGTAGCCTTACCGGTAGATGCAGCGCGTGAGAAAATAAGGCCGTATGCAGCCACGGCTACAAAGAATGCTCGTGATGCTTCTCGCG
>JBDTTL010000194.1:0-9388 GCA_039930665.1 Acidobacteriota bacterium | reverse complement strand
GGGATCGACGAACAAAGGGACGTTCAGTTCGTAACTCTGACCGCGATAGCGCAGGTCGACGCTCCGCTCGATGTCGGCGTCGGGCGACTCCCGTAGGGCACGGCGCTCCATAGACTCAAACAATTCCGCGGGGTCGGTGTCTCCGAGGGCGCTAGCCGCATAGTCGCGCACGGCGTCAGCCATCAGCATCCCCAGAGCCGACAGAGCGCCGGCGTGCTCCGGCACGATGACGGTGCGGATGCCAAGTTCCCGCGCGATTTCGCACGCATGCTGGCCGCCCGAGCCACCGAAGGCCACTAGAGCAAAGTCGCGAGGATCGTAGCCTCGCTCGACGGATACTACACGAATCGCCCGCTCCATATTCGCGTTGGCGACGCGCAGAATCCCAGCCGCGGCGGCGACGCGATCGAGCTTCAGGGCGCGGGCAACCCGGTCGACGGCCGCCGCCGCACGCTCGACATCGATCGACATGGCGCCGCCCAACAACTGCGCCGCGCTGATGCGTCCCAGCACCACGTGCGCGTCGGTGACGGTCGCGGCGGTTCCCACGCCGTAGCAGGCTGGACCTGGTTCGGCGCCGGCGCTCTCTGGACCCACGCGCAGCAAGCCGCCCGCATCCGCCCGTGCGATGGAGCCGCCACCCGCGCCAACCGTGTGAATATCGAGCATCGGAATGCGAATGGGATAACCAACTACCATCGCTTCGGTGGTCTCGCGCGGCGCGCCGTCCGCCAGACTTACATCTGTCGAGGTGCCGCCCATGTCGAAGCCCAGTACCCGTTCGAAGCCGCTGTGGCGCGCAGTTTCAAGAGCTCCCACCACGCCGCCTGCAGGACCCGACAGCACCGTCCGCACGGCATGTTTCGCGGCCTGCTGCGCGGAGAGAAAACCGCCGTTCGATTGCATGATGGCGATGCGGTAATGTCGCGCTCGCGAAAGCTCGGTCAGATATGTCTGCATCAACGGCCCCACGTAAGCGTTGATGAAAGTGGTGGTGCCACGCTCGTATTCGCGGAATTCTGGGCTAATTTCGTGCGATGTACAAAGATACAGGTCTTCTCGATGCAGCGCCGCGGCTACCGCGCGCTCATTCGCCGGATTCCTGTACGCGTGCAGAAAGCAGATCGCGACCGATTTCACGCGCGCCCGCCGGAGCTTGGCCGCGAGCCGCTTTATCTCCGCCGCCGACGGACGCAACGCGATGGTGCCGTCGTGGTGTGTCCGCTCCCGCACACCAAAGCGCAGATCGCGGTCCGTTAGCAATATTCGCGGCGCTGGCGTCAAATTGTAGAGCTCGGCGCGGTTCTGCCGGCCGATTTCAAGCAGATCTTCGAAACCGGCGGTGGTCACGAACGCCGTTCGTGCGCCCTTGCGTTCCAGCAGCGCGTTGGTGGCGACCGTGGAGCCGTGAACGACATCCACAACGCTGCGGCCCGTCCCACCGCAGGCTAGCTCCAGCCCTGCCAGGATCACCTTCGCCGGGTCGCGCGGGTGCGACCGCAGCTTGAACGTTTTCATGCGCCCGTCGTCTTCGAGCACTACGAAGTCGGTGAAAGTGCCTCCGGCGTCCACCCCGATGCGCATTGATTTCCCATTCTACACGCGAGGAATTCGCGCCCTTTCGGCGGCTGCGCGATCATGGTATCAGGTGATTCATCTCCGCGGCGTTTCGAAGCAGTTTGAGGGCAAGAGTAAAGTGACGGCGCTGGAGCGCTTAGACCTGCACATTGACCGCGGCGAAATGGTCTCAATCGTCGGTCCTTCGGGCTCCGGAAAGTCGACGCTGCTGAATCTGATCGGCGGCTTGGACCGGCCGACCGAAGGCGAAATCGAAATCGATGGCGAAATCTTATCCGCGCTCAGCGACGACGGACTGACGCGCGTCCGCCGCGACAAGATCGGTTTCATTTTTCAGTTCTTCAACCTGCTGCCCACGCTCACCAGCCTTGAAAATGTTTCGCTGCCGCTGCATCTGCGTGGCTGGCCCCGTAAGAAGATTGACGAACGCGCTCGCGAATTACTCGAGCTGGTGCAACTGACGGCGCGCCTGGAACACTTGCCCGACGAACTCTCCGGCGGCGAGCGGCAGCGCGTGGCCATCGCTCGCGCGCTGAGTATTTTCCCGCCGATACTGCTGGCCGACGAGCCTACCGGTAATCTCGACACCCATACCGGCGCGGAGATCCTGAAGCTGATGCATGATCTTCACGAACGCCTGGGCGCCACGGTTCTGATCGTCACCCACGATCACAGTGTTGCCGAAAGCTGTCCGCGCACGATTAGTCTGCGCGACGGCCGCATCGTCGCCGATCAACACCGGCAGGCGTTGAACCAGGAAGTATCACGCGCATGAGGCTGCTGCGCCTCATCAGTTGGCCCTACGCGCGCAAACATCTGCTGCGGTGGCTGCTGACCACCGCCGGAATCGTCCTCGGCGTGGGCGTGTTCGTCGGCATGCACACCGCGAACCAGAGCGTGTCCGCAGCCTTCCGCGAAACCATCGACAAAGTCGCCGGGACCACCCAGCTTCAGGTAACCGCCGGCGAGCCCGGTTTCGGGGAAGAGGTTCTGGAGAAAGTCCAAAGTCTCCCGGACGTGCGAGCTGCTTCGCCGGTAATCGAAGCGACCGTTTCCACCGGCAAGGGCAATCTTCTGATTCTCGGTGTGGACATGCTGGGCGACCGCAGCCTGCGAACTTATGACCTCGATGGTACCGATGAAGCCATCGACGATCCACTGGTGTTTCTGGCGCAGGCTGATTCGCTGATCGTCACCAAGACCTTCGCGGAAAAGAACGGCTTGAAGATCAACAGCCGCATGCCCATGCGCACCATGCAAGGCGACCGCGTGTTCACAGTGCGCGGCATCATGAAGCCCGGCGGTCTGGCGAGCGCGTTCGGCGGAGACCTGGCCATCATGGACATCTACGCCGCGCAAATGTTCTTCGGACGCGGACGCAAGTTTGACCGTATCGATCTGGCGCTGCGCGATGACGTGACGCTAGCCCAAGGCACTGCGAAATTGCGCGCCCTCTTGGGACCCGGTTATGAAGTCGACCCACCCAGTTCGCGCGGCGAGCAGTTCGAGCAGACTGCACGTATCTATTCGTTGGCCTCGAACATCACCAGTGTTTTTGCGCTGTTCATCGGAATGTTCATCATCTACAACACCTTCGCGATTGCCGTGACGCAGCGCCGCTCGGAGATCGGTATTCTGCGCGCGTTGGGCGCGACGCGCTCGCAGGTGCGCACTCTGTTCCTGGTGGAAAGCCTGATCGCGGGGACGTTTGGTTCTGCGCTCGGTGTGTTGTTCGGCATCGGCATGGCGCAGGCGATGGCGGGTTATATCGGCGGCATCCTAACGGATGTTTATGGAGTCGCGCAGCGTGCCGATGGCCTGGACCTCAATCCTGTGCTGTTAGGCGGCGCTCTCGCGATGGGCATCGTGACCAGCTTGTTTGCCGCGGTGATTCCCGCTCGCGCGGCGGCGTCCGTTGATCCTGTCAAGGCCTTGCAGAAGGGGCGCAATCAAGCGCTGGGTGAAGGCGAGAGCCGGATGCGGCGCTGGGCGGCGCTCGCGTGCGCGGCCGCATCGGCCGTAGCGCTCATCTTCAGCCGCAACACGGTCATTTTCTATGCAGGCTTCGTGCTGAGCGGAATCACCGCGGTGCTGCTGGCGCCCAGCCTGACCCTGTGGCTTTCACGCGCCTTGCGCCCGGTGCTGGCGGGAATACGGCCGGTCGAGGGAACGCTCGCTGCCGATAGCTTGATTCAGGGTCCGCGGCGCACGTCCGGCACCGTCGCCGCGTTGATGTTGTCGCTGGCGCTCGTGATTGCGCTGGGCGGCCTCGCTCGGTCGAGCTACAATTCGTTGTCCGATTGGATGCGCATTGCTCTCAACCCGGACTTGTTCGTGACCACCGCGCAGAATCTCACGGCGCGGAACTTCGTTTTCCCGGCGTCGCTCGGCGTTGGGTTGCGCGCCATCCCCGGCGTGGCGGAAGTGCAGTTGGTGCGGAGCGTGCGCGTCACCGTCAAGGGCGGCCCCGTGATGCTGGTGGCGCTGGATGTGGCTTCAGTGGAGCGCCGCGCGAAACTGCCGCCGGTCGAAGGCGATCAGGCCGACATGTACCGTCGCACCGAACGCGGCGAAGCTGTGTTGGCATCGGAAAATTTCGTTCGTCTGCACGGCGGAAGGCTGGGCGAAATTCTGGAGATTCCCGCACCGGGCGGCACCCTGCGCCTGCCCATCGCCGGCGTCGTGCGCGATTTTTCCGATCAACAAGGCAGCCTGCTGATCTCGCGCGATGCCTACATGCGCGCCTGGCACGACGATACCGTCAACGTTTTTCGCCTGTATCTCACCCGCGGGGCGAGGGAGGCCGAAGTCCGCCAGCGCATCCTGGACGCCTTCGGGAAACAGCAGCGGCTGTTCGTACTCACGAATAAAGACGTGCGCGACTACGTCACTCGCCTGACCGATCAGTGGTTCGGACTCACCTATGTACAAATCGCCGTCGCCGTGCTGGTGGCTATCTTGGGCATCGTCAACGCGCTTACCGTGTCGATCACCGATCGCCGTCGCGAACTCGGCGTGCTCCAGGCTGTGGGCGGATTGCGCCAGCAGATCCGCCACACAGTATGGATGGAGGCGGCCGCCATCGGATTCATCGGCCTCGCGCTCGGTCTCCTGCTGGGCGCCGTGGAACTGTACTACGCAATCGAGATTTCGCGCCGCGATCTGGTGGGTATCGATATCGGCTACTCGTACCCGGTTGCCACTGCTCTGGCGCTGGCTCCGGTGATTTTGGGAGCAGCGTTTCTGGCTGCGCTCGGGCCCGCCGAGAGCGCGGTGCGCGGCTCGCTGGTGGAGGCTTTGGAATATGAGTAAACTCCTCGCGGCTTGGCTACTCGCCGCGTCCCTCGCCGCCGCGCAGGATCCGCGTCAGATCATGCAGGAAGTCCAGCGCCGCCAGCAGTCGCAGTCGCAGCATTACGAAGGAACGCTGGAGGTGATCGGTCACGGCAGCCGCATCGCCACCAAGCGCTGGGTGTTCGACCGCATCGGCGCCTTTGGCAATAGCAAAGGCATGTTGCGTTTCACCGTGCCCGCCGAGGTCAAAGGCGTCGGACTGCTGATCGTCAATCATCCCGACCGCGCCAGCGATCAGTGGCTGTGGCGTCCCAACATCGGACGCGAACAGCGCATCGCCCTGCAGGATCGCTCGACGCGCTTCTTCGGAACCGATTTCAGCTTCGAGGATCTGGAAGAGCGTGACGTGGCGCAGTTCGACTATAAGCTCCTAGGCGACGAAAAAGAGACGTGGAAGCTGCAATCCACGCCGCGCAAATCGTCGCAATACACTTACGGATACCTGTGGGTGAAGAAAGACAATTACACCGTCGTCAAGGTGGAATCGTACAACAAGAAGGGCCTCGTGCGCGCCATTGACTACCGCGATTTCGAACTGGCAAAGGGCATCTGGACCGCGCGCACCATCGAAGTCACCGACGTCAGCCGCAACAGTCGAACCACCCTCAAGTACGACAAGCTGGAATATAACGTGCCGATGAAGGATGACGACTTCACGCTGGACGCGCTGCGGCGTGGACCATGATCGGGTTGCTTCCACTGGCGCTGCTGACTCTGAACATCGCCCAAAATTTCGAGCAGCGCGGCTTTATCGAAAACAGTGCACTGTTTTTTCCGCAGAGCGCTGCCAACGACCGCGCCCGTGCCGTCAATCATGCGGCGATCCGATGGGAGGCGTCCTACAAACTCGCTCCCTGGCTGAAACTGAGCGGCGCTCTCGACGCGCGCGCCGACACCCACCGGCAAGTGAATCGCGACGCTCAACTAAACCTGGATGACCGTACCATTCAGCGGCCTGCACTCTCGCTGCGGGAGCTCAACGCGACGTTTCACAAAGGCAAAGTGACCGCCGAATTCGGGCGGCAGATCATTCGCTGGGGCAAGACCGACATTCTTACGCCCACCGATCGCTTCGCTCCCAAAGACTACTTGAGCAGCGTGGTCGATAGCGATTTTCTCGCTGTCCCCGCAGTGCGGCTCACCGTCGCCGGAGCGCGTGATTCGCTCGATGCGATCTGGCAGCCCTGGTTCACACCCAGCCGCACTCCATTGGTTGATCAACGCTGGACTGCGTTGCCGACGGCATGGAACGGCGTCACAATCATCGATGCCGGCGCGCGTTACCCGGGACGCGGCCAGTACGGATTGCGCTGGGACCACATTGCTTCGCGCTATGAGTTTTCGCTTTCTTATTTCGACGGTTTCAACAATCTGCCGCTGTTCAATGCGAGCTTCAACGCGGCTACCGCCACAGCCCTTGCCCAGCGCTTCTATCCCAGCATGCGCATGTATGGCGCCGACGCCGCGATTCCATTGCCGTGGCTGACGGTGAAAGGCGAAACCGGATACTTCGCCAGCGCCACGCCTGGCGAACAGGATTACGTCCTCTACGTGATTCAAGTGGAGCGGCAGGTGAAGGAATGGTCGCTAGTCGGCGGCTACGCCGGGGAAGCATTCACCGCCGGCGCAAGCAAACCGTTGAGCTTCACGCCGGATCGCGGATTTTCGAAGTCGTTCGTCGGCCACGCGACGCTAACCATTGATGTGAACCGCAGCCTGACGGTGGAAACGGCCGTACGCTCGGCCGGGTCGTTCGTGCGTTTTGAGTATTCGCAGGCCTTCGGCGCGCACTGGCGCGTGACTCCGGGCCTCGCCTGGATTCGCGGCGACATGACGGATTTTCTGGGCCAGTATCACCGCAATTCCTATGCTTCGCTCGCCGTCCGCTATAGTTTTTAGATAGGTGAGAGTTCTCGTCGTCCTTCTGTTCGCAGCCCGCGCATTCGCTCAGGACTTCAGCCACATGGAAGTTCAGCGCGTCGCGAATCAACTCCACTTTGCCGAAGGGCCGGTGTGGTCCTACGACGGCTTCCTTTTGTATAGCGACACCGCAGTGGATAAGCTCCACAAATTTACTCCTGGCGAAGGGGGCGAGGTTTTTGCCGAGCGCGCCGGCGGCGTCATCGGAAATGCGTATGACACCGCGGGGCGCTTGTATACTTGCGAATTTCGCCAGCGCAGGGTGACTCGCACCTTAAAGAATGGCAAGGTCGAGGTTCTGGCGCCCACCTTTGAAGGCAAGCGGTTCAACGCGCCCAATGACATCGTGGTTCGTCGTGACGGCCAGGTGTATTTCACGGACCCCGCGTTCGGTTCGCAGCAGGATACCCGCGAGCTGGATTTCTACGGCGTCTTCCACATCACTCCCAAGGGCGAACTGGAGCTAGTGGCCAAATGGAACACGCGGCCCAACGGAATCGCGCTTTCTCCCAATGGGCGCACGCTCTACGTTTCGGACTCGGACGACCGCAGCGTGCGCGCTTACGATCTTGACGGCAAAGGCGTGGCCTCGAAGGAGCGCATTGTGGTGGATAAAATCGACGGTGTTCCCGACGGTCTGACCACCGATGAAAAAGGGAACCTGTACGTGGCCGCGAATAAGGTGTACGTATACGAGCTATCCGCTGGCCCCGCGAAACTGCTGGGCGAAGTTCCCGTCGGTGAGACGCCGTCGAATCTGGCATTCGGCGACCCCGACATGGAAACGCTCTACATAACGGCGCGTACGTCCGTGTATCGAGTGCGTCTGGGCGTGAAGGGAGCTTTGCCTTATTAGCCGCCAATATCCGGAACATCCGCTGATCGGCGTGGGCGCGATTATCTTCGACGGCGATCGCGTGCTGCTGGTGGAGCGTGCGGGTGAGCCGCTGAAGGGCTGGTGGTCCATCCCCGGCGGCCTGCTCGAAACCGGCGAGAAACTCGAGGACGCGGTACTGCGCGAAACTCTCGAAGAGACCGGCCTCGTGGTGGATATCGCGTATCGCTTCGATATTTTCGAGCGCATCATGCGCGATGCCGAAGGCCGCGCCGAGTATCACTACGTGCTAGTGGATTACGTCTGCAAGGTGGTTGGCGGCCAGCCCGTTCCCGGCGATGACGTGAGCCGCGTCGAATGGGTGCCTTGCGCGCGGTTGCGCGCTTACAAAGTAACGTCTGGGACCATAGAAGCAGTCGAGCGAGCGTACGCCCATGAACTCCGACCCGGTTCTTGAATTCGAAGCCCTCCGTGCCCTGGTGGGCCGTTACGTGCGCAGCGCACTGGGACGTGGCGAGCTCGATCGCGTCGCGCCGTCGAGCGATCGCGAGCCCATGGAAACCGCGCTCGCCGAGACCAACGAGGGCATCGAGTACCTGCGCGCCGCTTCCCAGCCGCAATCCGCCTCGCGAGGCGCCGCTATTCGCATCAGTTTTACCGATATTGCCGATCCCGCGAGCGCCGTCGCGCGGCTCAGAATCGAAGGATCGACGCTCGAAGCGGAGGAAATCTACGACCTGACCCGGCTGCTGGATCTGGCTGCCGAGGCGCGCGGAGTTCTGACCGCCGCAGGCCCGCGCTTCCCGCGGCTCGTGGCACACGGCAATGCGATTGCCGATCTGCGCGAGCTGGCGCATGAGCTGAGCGGCAAGATTCTTCCCGGCGGCATGCTGGCGGATCACGCCAGTGTCGCCCTGGGCCGCCTGCGCCGTGACATCGAAAAGCAGCGCCAGGGAATCCAGCATTCGCTCGAACGCTTTCTGCGCGCGCATCACGCGGACGGCACGCTGCAGGAGGACTTCGTCACCATCCGCAATGACCGCTTCGTGGTTCCCGTGGTCACCGGCCGCGAGCGCCGCGTCGACGGCGTGATTCACGGCGCCAGCGGCAGCGGCCACACGCTGTTCGTCGAGCCGCTCGAAACCATCGAGCTGAACAACGAACTGGTCCGTCTCACCGAGGAAGAGGCGCGTGAAGTCCACCGCATCCTGCGCGAGTTCACCGCCCGCCTGCGCGTGCATTCGGCCGCGATTGCCTCCACCACCAAAGCCCTGGCGCGCCTGGAGCTTATCTTTGCCAAGGCTGAGTTCGCCCACGAATTTCGCTGCGTGGTGCCGCGCATCAGTCCGGATGATCGTCGCCGCCTGATTCTTCGGGAAGCCCGCCACCCCCTGCTCGAAGACATCTTGCGCAAGCAGCAAAAGACTGTGGTGCCGATCACCTTCGATTTGGACAATGATCTGGATAACGCCCAGAGCACGCTGTTGATCAGCGGTCCCAACACTGGCGGCAAAACCGTAACGCTTAAGACTGCCGGCCTGCTCGCTCTGATGGCTCATACTGGCCTGCCGGTGCCCGCTGTTGAAGCCGAGTTCCCGCTATTTGATGAAGTACTCGCTGATATCGGCGACCACCAGTCTATTCAAGAGAGCCTCAGCACGTTTTCGGCCCACATTGTTTCGATCCGCTCGATGCTGGAGC
>JBDTTL010000193.1:0-9399 GCA_039930665.1 Acidobacteriota bacterium | reverse complement strand
CAAGGTAACCTCAGTCCGCTTCTGGTCCCTGGGCGATGTAACCCGCATTGCCATTGAGGTGTCTTCCGACTTCACGTTTAAGTACAGCCAGCTCGCAAATCCCGAACGCATTTTCTTCGACATTTACGGCGCCCGCCCTGACTTGGCGCGGGGCGAGCGCAACGGCGCCCGAATTATCGCGGTGGGCGATTCCTTGCTGGATCAGATTCGAGTGGCGGAAACGCAGCCGGAGGTCACGCGCGTGGTGCTGGACCTGGCCCAATCCACCACGGTCACGACCTCGCAACTTTCGAATCCGAACCGCCTGATGATCGAATTGCGGTCCAAGGACCGACCCATGCCATCCACCCGGCCCAGCGTGACGGGCGGCACGGACCTGACCGATTCAGGAGAAAAAGTTTCCATGCCGGCGCAAGCGGTCATGGCGAAAACGGTTTTTCCGCCGGTCGAATCAAAACCGGAACCGCGTAAGTTCGAACCGCCGCCGGTGCAACTAAGACGCGAAGCTAAACTCACACCGGTAGCTGAGGTGGAGGCTCCCGGAATCTCACCTCTGTCGAAGCCTACGCGAGTGCCATCGTTCCCTGTGGCAATACCTCGCGAATTGCCGCCACCCGAGACGAGTGTCGCCGCGCCAGCGGCCAATGACGCGCAGACGGTTACGAGGCGATCCACACCCGCGAAGCGAGGCGACCGATCACTGACGCGCGCACTGGGATTAAAGCTGGAGCGGGTAGTGATCGACGCGGGCCACGGCGGCAACGATGTCGGCACGCATGGCTCCTCCGGGTACGTAGAAAAAGATCTCACACTTGATGTAGCGCTGCGTTTGGGAGCGCTTATCTCTGAGCGGATGGGCAGCGAAGTGGTGTATACGCGCTCCGACGACAGCTACGTGGGACTCGAAGAGCGGACGCGGATCGCCAATCAGCGCGACGCCGATCTGTTTCTTTCCATTCACGCCAATTCATCGCCTTATCGCGCGGCGGCGGGTGTAGAAACCTATATTCTGAATTTCACCACCTCGAAGACGGCGCTGGAACACGCGGCGCGGGAAAACGCGACGTCGGATCGATCCATTCATGAGCTCCACAATCTGATCGAGAAGATCGCGCTCAGAGATAAGATCGACGAATCGCGCGAGTTCGCAACGAAGCTCCAAACCTCGCTTTCAGTAGTTTCGAAGAACGGTACCCAGGGTGCCAAGAACCGAGGGATCAAGTCGGCTCCATTCGTGGTGCTGATCGGAGCGGAAATGCCGAGCGTGCTGGCCGAGATCGGATTCCTCACCAATCCCAGCGAAGAGTTGCAGCTGCTGAAGCCGGAGCACCGCCAGAAGATCGCGGAGGCGCTCTTTAAAGGCATCGCCGCTTACGCGGATACGCTGAGCCGGGTCGACGTGGCCCGCAGAAATTAATCTTTTTTCCGGAGCACGAATTTTGCCGCTTTGGCGAACCGCGCGGCCAAGCGAAACGTCGGGGAGTGGATCACTTTCGCCAGCGTCGCGGTAAACTCCATTTCGCGGTCGTAGAGAAAGCGAATGTAGTGGTCGCGCCGCGCAATGAGACCTTCCATCTCCTGCATGTCGCTAGCCGTGAGCGTATGGCCAGCGCGCAAGTATCCCGGCAGTGGCCGCTGATAGTAAAAGGTGGCGTGCGAAGGTGCGGCGCCGTGCGCGGGAGCTTCCTTGGTGTAAAAATACACTGCGATAGAACGGCGCGAGAAGTTGGTCTCCGGCGGCAACTGGATCTTGCGGAACCCATGCCAGGAAGCTTCGGTGGTCTCGAAGATGACAGCGCGGTTGGCCAGCGGAACTACGGAGCGGCAATCCTTCTCGAAGGGATTCTGCAGGAGTTCGAGGCAGCCGCCCCAGGATTCCTGCCATTCTTGATTCAAGAATACGATTAGATTAAGTCTTCTATGTGCTTGAGTAGTTGGGTGATAATTAAAGTCAACGTGAGTATCCAGTTCCTGGCCGTGCAGGTTTTCGTGGGTGCCTCCACCGACGTATTCGGGATCGTAAAGCAGGTTAGGGATGCTGGTGATGCGGCCGACGAGCGACAGCAATTCGGGGTCCTGCATCAGGCGGTCGAAGCGCGCGTAGGCCGGGCTGACGCGGGAAAGATTCGAAACCACGGCCTTGCCGGCGACCTCGCCCATTTCGTTCCGTGCCTTCTCGGGATCGAATTTCGGGAACTGCGTCATTAGTTCGGCGCAGAAACCCGGTTCCAGGAAACGCTCGATGACTACGTGGCGGAAGGGCTTCGCATCCAGAAACTCGCGGCTAAGCTCATCGACGCGCGCGACGACATCAGGATCGAGGGCAGAGATCATCGTCACCAGTATGCCTGATCGTCACTCAAGCCAAAACGGGGCAGGCTTCGCCGAAGTAACCACCACCACCGCAGTAGCTGACGTCCTGGATCTGCATCAGAATGCCGTCGGGGTCGGTGAAGTACAGCTCTGGCGTTCCATCTCTCGATCCACCGCGATCTTCCATGCGCATGCTCACATAAGACTTGAGAGGTTCGACGGGGCCTCGGGTTTCGCCTCTTGGGGTCACGCCGATATTGGCGAGCGTCTTCAGAACCTTGTCAGGATCGAAGCCGTCCATGGTTAGACAGCCGTGTCCGATGTTCGGCGTGGCTTTACCTCCGGCGAACATCAGAAACTGAGGGCCGGGGCCCACGCCGAGAGCCGGCGTCGCGCCCTGATACGCCTGGATTCGCAAGCCGAAGAGTTGTTGATAGAAGTCGCGGGTGCGCTGCGGGTTCGAAACCGTGATGGTGAAGTGACTGAGGTCGTCGACAGCGAGCAAGCCCTTGCGTGGCGATGGTTCCGGCTTCGCGAGGCACACGTTGCCGAGGCGGCCTGCTCCACCGCAGTAGGTGGTGTCCTGAAGCTGCACCACGATGCCGTCGGGATCGGTGAAATACAATTCCGGAGTGCCTTCCTTGGAGCCGCCTGCGTCTTCATGGCGAACGCGCACCCAGGCTTTCAGAGGCTCCGTTGCAGCGGCTTCAGTTTTGGTCACACCGTGACCGGCGAGAGTCTGCAGAATTCGATTCGGGTTGAAGTTTTCGACCGCCATGCAGAAGTGATGGATGCCGGGCTTGGCGTTTGCCGTAACCTTGCGCAAGACGACATTCTGCGGTCCGGAACCAACTCGAAGAATCGTAGTTTCGGCCTGGCGCGCTTGGACCGGCAATCCGAACAAGCCTTGGTAGAATGCCTGGGACTTTGGGATGTCGGCGACCGCGAGCGTCATATGATTCAACGACCGCACGCGGATGGACGGTTTCGCCGCTTGCGCCGGCAGCACGCGCGATGCCGCTAAAAAACCAAATGAACCCAGGAGATTGCGGCGCGTAAGTTCGCTCATGGTTTAAAGCTTACCGCCGGAAGCGGTCAAACTTTGGCGGCAGCCCACTTCGACGACACTTTGCGGATGCGCTCCACCGCATCCAGGATGTTTTCGAAGGAACTGGCGTAGCTGAGGCGCAGGTAGCCGTCGCCTTGGGCGCCGAAACATTTGCCGTCGAGACACGCCACGCCGCCTTCGTAGAGCAGATAGTCGGCGAGCTCCTTCGAATCCATGCCGGTGCCTTCGACGTTCGGGAATACGTAGAATGCGCCCGCGGGCACGGGGCAGCGGAAGCCGGGGATGGAGTTCAGGCCTTTGACGATGGCATCGCGGCGGCGCTTGAACTCGGCCACCATGGTGTCGACCGAATCCTGCGGGCCATCCAGCGCTTCAATGCCTGCGCGCTGCGTGAAGCTCGCGGTACAGGAATTAGAATTCACCATCAATTTCACTACGGCTTCGGCCAGCCATTCCGGCATCACGCCGTAGCCCAGACGCCAGCCGGTCATCGAATAGGTCTTGGAGAATCCGTCGAGAATGATGGTCTTCTCGAGCATCCCGTCCATGCTGGCGATAGACGTGGGCGTGCCCTTGTAACCGGGCGGGTTGTCGTAGGTGATACGAGAGTAGATTTCATCGCTCAGCACCATGATGTCGCGGTCGCGCAGCACGTCGGCGATCTGTTTGATGTCCTCCGCCGGAACGATGCCGCCGGTGGGATTCTGCGGCGAGTTGAGGATGATGAGCTTGGTGCGGTCCGTGATCAGATCCTTGAGCTCATTGACGTCGAGCGAGAAGCCGCGGCTTTCACGCAAGGGAATTGGCACGGGCTTGGCCCCTTGAAAGCGGATCATCGACTCAAAAATGGGAAAACCGGGGTCGGGAAAAATAGCTTCGTCGCCTTCCTGAAGCAGCGCGATGATGGTGAAATACATCACCGGCTTGCCGCCAGGCACTACGCACACGTTCTGAGGGCCGACCTTGATGCCGCGCGTACGCGAGATGTAGCTGGCGATGGATTGCCGCAACTCCGGCAGTCCTTGCGTGGGACCATACTTCGTCCAGCCATCCGCGAGCGCCCTCTGTCCGGCTTCGACCACATTGCGCGGCGTGGGGAAATCGGGCTCGCCGATTTCGAGATGAATGATGCTCTTGCCTTGGGCTTCAAGCGCACGCGCCTTCACCAGGACGTCAAACGCCGATTCGACCCCGATACGGGCCATTTTGTCGACAAGATGCATGGTTATTATGTTACTCCGCTTTCGTCGAACTCAGGTGGATTCGCCGCCGGTGAGGATTTCCCTCGCCTGGCCTAGACTAGAACAGCGCCGTAGAACGCCGCGTCCAGGACTTGCCTTTTTCTTTGGCGATCTTTTCGACATCGTTTACGTAAGCGCCGGTCTGGGTCAGCATGTGGTGCAGATCGTTACCGAGGCTGATGAATGTGAATCCTTTATCCAGGAACTCGCCCACGCGCGAGGTGCCGAACAGGAAGATCCCCAGGATCACGTTGTTCTTCTTGCCGGCGGCGATCAGCTTGTTGGTGGCATCGCCCAGTTCGGGTGAAGTATACATGTGGGGGAATTCGTACTTTTCATACAGGCCCATGGACATGCACAAATCGTTTTGTCCCAGGAACAGCATGTCGACTCCGGGCACGGCGGCGATCTCATCGATATTCTTGATGCAATCCGCGGTTTCGACTTGCAGAGCTTTGATGACGTTGTCGTTGGCCGAGCCTGCATATCCGAGCAGTCCAGCTTTGTTCATGCTGCGCTGCGGAAAATATACCGACCGAGTGCCGACGGTGGGATATTGCATGCAACTGATCGCGGCGCGAGCCTCCTCGGCGGTGTTGATGTAGGGCACTAGAATGCCGTCCGCGCCGGTGTCGAGCGACTGCTGGATGCCGGGCCGGTCCTGATAACCGCCGACGCGCACCATGGATTTCGCGCCTCCGCTCGAAATTCCGGAGAGCATGGTCGACAACGTCTCATAGCTCATAGGGCCGTGCTGCGAATCGACCAGCAGCCAGTCATAGCCGCTGTGTGCCAGTTGCTCCACGACGGTGGGGCTGTGCGAATTCACAAACAGTCCCAACTTGGGGACTCCCGCGCGCAATTGTTTCTTGAATTCCGCGCCGCTCAAAACTTCGCTCATTTACCGAATCTCCTCGTTGACGTAATGATGATTGCCTCGTTGCAGTATACAACGGCCATCGCAAACGGGACTCCGCAGGGAGTATGTTAAACTCAGACTTCTTCGCAACCCGCACAGAAATAAGCGCATGAGCCTCTACGAAATTTGTCAAGCGCTCCAGGATTCCGCGGTTGGCACTTCGATACGCGAATCGATTTGGACTTTCCCGATTATTGAGACAGTACACGTCCTGGGACTGGCGGTTTCGGTGGGCATTCTGGTGATGCTGGATCTACGGCTGGTAGGCGTGGGGATGCGCCATATTCCAGGGTCCGACATCATGCACAAGCTGAAACGCTGGTACCTGACGGGCTTCGCGGCGATGTTCATCAGCGGAGGGTTGCTGTTCTGGTCCGAGGCCGAAAAGTGCTATCGGAGCCCCACCTTCCGGATCAAGCTCATATTTCTGGCGCTGGCCGGGCTGAACGCATTATTTTTTGAGATCAAGTATGTGCCGAAGATGAAGAGTTGGGAGTCCAGTGGAGTCACTCCCACAGGTGCGCGAATGGTGGGTTGGTTTTCCTTGATTTGCTGGATGGGCGTGATTGGATTTGGACGCTGGACCGCCTACGGGATGAAGTGACCGGATGATCGCCGCACTGCTGCCGTTTTTTCGCTGGGCAGATCACACGTGGATCTCGGTAATGATTCGCGATTCCACCTGGGCTTTCGCGCTGATCGAAGTATTCCACTTGTTCGGATTGACCCTGCTGCTGGGAACCTTGACGGTATTGAACCTGCGCCTGTTCGGGTGGGGGCTGGGCAAGTATCCGCTGAAGTTGGTCGCGGCCGACGCTCTGCCCTGGACATTCCTGGGAATGACCGTGAGCATTACCTCCGGTATTCTGCTGTTTCTCTCGGAAGCCATGAAGTGTTACGGGAGCCTGCCGTTTTTCATAAAGATGGGTTTTCTCGCCGCGGCGCTGCTGTTTACCTTCACGTTCCATCGGCATTTGACGAAGGCCGACGCGCCGTCACCGGTGCTCAGCAAATGCGCCGCGTGCGTTTCCGTGATGCTGTGGTTCGGCGTGGGACTGGCGGGACGCGCCATCGCGTTTTTCTAATTAGCAGGCTGCCGTTTCACCAGCGGCTTCGCGAATCTGGGCGAATCGGGTACGATAGTTGTTCCGATGCCTTTTCTTGACGAGTTGCGACAGATCCTGGGGCCCGACGGCCTGATCTCATCCGCGGAGGAAGTGCGCACCTATGAATGCGACGGCCTCACTAATTTCCGCGTGAAGCCGATCGCGGTGGTGCTACCGACGTCCACGGAACAAGTACAAGCGGTGCTGCGCATATGCCATCGGGAACGGATTCCGTTTGTGGCGCGGGGGTCCGGGACCGGGTTGAGCGGAGGTGCGCTGCCGGTCACGGGCGGCATCGTCATCAGTCTGGCGCGCATGAACCACATCCTCGAAGTGGACTTGCCGAATCAGCGGGTAGTGGTGGAACCGGGCGTCATCAATCTGAACGTCACGGCGCGGGTGTTGGCAGACGGTTACTTCTATGCGCCCGATCCGTCGTCGCAGTCGGTATGCAGCATCGGCGGCAACGTGGCGGAAAACGCGGGCGGCGCGCATTGCCTCAAATACGGGTTCACCACAACGCACGTGCTGGGGATCGACGTGGTGCTGCCGGACGGCACGCTGGCGCATTTCGGCTCGAATACGCTGGATGCGCCCGGTTACGACATGGCGGGAGTGTTCGTGGGATCGGAAGGCACCCTGGGCGTCGCGACCAAGGTAACGCTGCGCATCATGAAGCGCCCGGAATGCGTGCAGACCTTACTCGCGGCATTCGACACGCCGAACCAGGCGGGCGCAGCAGTGAGCGATATTATTGCGGCGGGCATGCTGCCGGCGGCCATCGAAATGATGGACAACCTGGCAATTCAGGCGGCCGAAGCGGCAGTGCATGCGAATTATCCCAACTGCGGCGGACTGCTGCTGGTGGAACTCGATGGACCGGTGGCAGAGGTCGACACGCTGATCGCGCAGGTGAGCGCTATCTGCCGCGAAAACGGTGCGGGCGAAGTTCGCGTGGCGCAGACCGAAGAAGAGCGCGCGGTGGTTTGGAAAGGGCGCAAGGCGGCGTTCGCGGCGGTGGGGCGTATCTCGCCCAACTATATCGTGCAGGATGGCGTGATCCCGCGCACGGCGCTGCCGAAGATCCTGAATGAGATGGAGATTATGGCCAACGCGGCAGGGCTACGGATCGCCAACGTTTTTCATGCGGGGGACGGCAATCTGCACCCACTGGTCCTGTACGATCGCCGCATCGAAGGGCAGGAACACGCGGCCGAGCGCTTGGCGGAGCGCATTTTGGAGTTGTGCGTTGAAATGGGCGGGTCGATCACGGGCGAGCATGGCGTGGGTGAAGAGAAGAAGCATATGATGGGGAAAATGTTTGCGGAGCCGGATTTGGCTACCATGCAGAAGCTGCGTTGCGCTTTCGATCCGCTGTCGCTGGCGAATCCGACCAAGGTGTTCCCCAGACCGCGCCTGTGCGGCGAAACACCGGGCGAGTACAAGCCGCATCCGCTCGAGACCGCGGGCGTCGCGGAGAGATTTTAGGCGTGCGGATCGTCGAACCACAGTCGGGAGAAGAAGCCGCGGAGAGTCTGCGCTGCGCCAACGAAGACGGCGCGGCAGTGATCCCGCGCGGCGGTGGAACCAAGTCGGATTGGGGCAACCCTCCGGCGCGCACCGACGTTATGCTTTCGACCGCGTCCCTGAATCGCGTGATCGAGCACGCCTGGGCCGACCTCACGGTGACGGTGGAAGCCGGGTGCACCATCGCCGAGTTGCAGCGTACGCTGGCGCAGCACGGGCAGAGGCTCGCGGTGGATCCTTTGTGGCCGGAAAAGTCTACCGTCGGCGGAGTGCTTTCGGCCAACGACAGCGGCGTCCTCCGGCTGCGCTACGGCGGCTTGCGGGATCTGGTGATCGGCGTAACGCTGGCGCTGGCCGACGGGACGTTGGCCCAAAGCGGCGGCAAGGTGGTTAAGAACGTTGCCGGATACGATTTATCGAAGCTGGTGACCGGCGCGTTCGGGACGCTGGGCGTCATTATCAGCGCGACGTTCCGCCTGCATCCACTACCGAAGTATACGCAGACGGTCACGGCCGCGGTTCCCGATCTCAGTGCCATGCAGTTGCTTCTCGGCAGAATTCTGGACGCGCAACTGGTGCCCGCCGCCGTGCAGGTTCGAGTGGGCGCGGGGGCGCCGCAAATCGACGTGTTGTTTGAAGGCACCGAAGAAGGAATCAACTTTCAGGTGGATCGTTTGCGCGGGATGACCCCGCTGGTCGAGAGTGATGAGGAAGTGTGGACGCGCCTCGACGCCAGTGCCAAGATCAGCGTGCTGCCGGCCAGGATTGCAGAGACGCTCGATGGTCTGGAAGGTTATGCGGTAGTGGAAGCGACCGGGATCGGCTGGGTGCAAGCGGGACGCCTTGCGCAACTGCGCGAGAAAATCGAGCGCACGGGCGGGTCACTGGTAATGATGCGTCCTTTTCCGGGGATGGATGCGTGGGGCAATACCGTCCAGAATAACGGCGGCGCCGCGCTGGCACTAATGCGTTCGATCAAGCAACACTTCGATCCGCGAGGCACTTTGAATCCCGGCGTTTTTGTGGGGGGCATTTGATAAATCCGGATTTGATCAGACAGTGCGTGCACTGCGGCTTCTGCCTGCAGGCGTGTCCGACCTATGTTCTGTGGGGCAATGAAATGGATTCGCCGCGCGGGCGCATCTATCTGATGAACATGCTGACTGAGGGCCAGATGGAGATGACGCCCAAGTTTGTGCAGCACATGGATACCTGCCTGGGATG
>JBDTTL010000192.1:0-9485 GCA_039930665.1 Acidobacteriota bacterium | reverse complement strand
CAAGATCGATGATCCCAAGACCTACACCAAGCCTTTCACGGTCAAGGTGAACGAGCTCCTGGTGCCGGACAGCGATGTTATCGAGACCGTCTGCGCCGAGAATGAAAAGGACCGGGCTCACTTGGACAAGTAATCGACGGGTGGAGGTTCCCCGGGGAAGGGCGCTACTGCCCCGGAGGTCCCAACGAACACAGCGGGTCTCCGACCACGATGTTCTGCCAACTCAGGCCGGGAATGGCTAGATAGAAGCTCTCCGCCAGATTGCGTCCGCTGTAGTAGGCGGGGAGCAACAGGTCGGGCCGCAGCGTCATAGTTAGGTACGGTTCGTAGACATGCCCAGAGCCGCCGGTAGCGCCTTCAAGAATATAATCGGCCAGCATGGACTGCGGCGAACCGGCGAACCAGACGGAGCGGTTGATCCAATCCCTGCCCGGGATCCAATGATCGGGCGGCTTTTGAAACGTGCGGCCGTCGGAGGAAACATACTCTGTCACGATGCCGCCGGGAAGCCAATGGAAGCCTGGGAAGCGGCGCTTGTGATGTTCGTCGTTGGACCCCCAACTGGCGTAGCCGATGACGTTAGTCTGTCCGTAGACTGGCTCGGCGGTTTCGTCGAGCACGACGCGGTCCTTAGGCAGCTGGATCGCGGCATTGCGCAGCCAGTCGTTGCCAGGCTGGTCGTCATCGCTGTGCAGATCCAGGACGAACTTGCCGCGGTTGCGGGCGGCGAGGGAGCGCTCGATGATGCCTTTGACGCCATCGAAATCGTACGCGGCGAGACGCGTCACCAGGTAAATGGGATACTCGGGGTGTGAAAACGTACGGTCACGTTTTCCAAAGAATGAATTTTGGATCGCGCCATCGATGCGATGCGGCTTGCTGGTGCTGAGATCGGAATAGAGCATCGTAAGCTCGCTGTCGACGGAGGAAGCGCTGGAGTTCATGCCTTCGCCAGTGCCGGAGATCTTGAGGGGCACGCCGGCGGTGGTGACGATGTAGAAGATGCTTTCCTGAAGCCCATACTTGCGAAGAAAAGCGCCGACGGGCCGGGCGATCTGGCGATCATACTCCTGGCGTGAGATCTCTTCGGCGATGGGGGCTAGAATATGACAGACGTTTTTGGAAGGTACCCTTCGCCGCCGGGCATAGTACTCGCCTATGTCGCGCGACAGGGTGGAGTTGTCGTTTACCACCAATAGGACCCGTTCCGCCGCTGGAATCGCAGGTTGACTGGCCGCTTTAGTCGACGATTGGGCCGCCGCAGCGGCCGAGGTCCGTGCCCCGGCAGTTTGGCCCTCCGCGCACCGCGTCGCAAACGATGTCGCCAGGAAAGCGCTCAGCAGCGCTGTAGCCCCAAGACGAAAGCCCGCCCATGCTACCATTCGCTTAATCCTAACAGTGCGCAAAGCCCGGTGCGATACTGGGGTTGACGCGCTGAAAAGGGAGACAATCAGTACCGCATGGATCTGGACCAGCTCCATACTTTTCTCGAAATTGTCCGTCTTAAGAGTTTCTCTAAGGCGGCTCAATCCTGCTACCGTACGCAACCGGCGGTGAGCGCTCAGGTGCGCCAGTTGGAACAGGAGATGAACGCTCCCTTGTTTGCCCGGTTGGGAACCAAGATTGCGTTGACGCCGGCCGGCGATATCTTCACTCGGTATGCTGAGCAAATTCTGGACCTGCGGCGGCGCGCGCAGGATTCGATCAACGAATTGGAGCGGGTGCCACGCGGAGAGCTGGTGATCGCCGCCAACGAAGCCACCTGCATCTATGTGCTGCCGGGTGTGTTTTCGGAATACAAAAAACGCTTCCCCAACGTGCAAATTTTGGTGGATCGCGCCTATGGAACGCGCGTGGTGGAAGCGGTGGTGGATAATCAGGCGGACTTCGGACTCACCCAGTTGCCGGTGACTGAGAAGCGGTTGCAGGTGGCGAAGATTCACTCCGATGAAATCAAGGCAATATTCGCACCCGGCCATCGCCTCGCCGCCAAAGATTTCATCCTTCCGCAAGACCTGGCGGGCGTCCCGCTGCTGCTGCCAAAGGCCGGACAGACGCGCAACCGTTTGAACGCGTGGCTGGAGCCGGTAGAAGACCAGGTGACCATCTCGATGGAACTCGATTCCACCGAAATGCTGAAGCGCTTCGCCATGGCGGAACTGGGCGTAGGTTTTCTCGCGGGATCGCACTGCCAGGAAGAAGTGAATAGCCGGCGTCTCGCGGCGCGCCCCCTCGGGCCCGAGCCTATGGTGCGCCAGATTGGGCTAATCTATAGGAGGGATAAAGCGCTCTCTAAAGCCGCGCTGGGATTCATCGAGGTCACGATGAGCCATGCGGCCCCCGAGGTGGCGCTGCCCACGAAGCGGATGGCAACAGTCGAGCGCGGAATCGTGAAGGCCGCACCGGCTGAAAACTAGAGGCGAGCGATGCACCGGGTGACAGTCAAGACGTCCACTATTTTTATCGCGAAGCGCGGGCCGACTCAGGTGTACCGCTCGGTTGGCGAGATTCCCGCCAAGCTCCGTAAAGAGCTGGAGGAATCCACGAACAGTTTCAATTCCGCCACCATTCTGATTGCCGACCGTCGCGGCCGCCAGGAAATCGTGAAGGCGTTAAATGGAATGCCGTCCAATCTGCGGAGCCGGCTGGCGAATTCGCTGACGCCGCGCCCCGTAGGGGAACAGACGGGTGAGGCGCAGGAAAGCCAAGCCGCGCCGATGCTGCGCTTTGTGCGGCGCAACTGGCTCGAACTCACGCTACCGGCCGCGGTCGCGTTAATTGTGTGGGCTGCGTTTAGCTTCAGATAAGCACAAACGTTGGTGTGTATTGATCACTGCGTGTTACGGGTCGAGCCATCGAGTTCAGACGTCATAACTGGACAACGACGCGACAATTCAATGCAATAACGACACAGACAAGTTAAGGGACCTAATGAACAGTGC
Organism: Acidobacteriota bacterium; assembly: GCA_039930665.1. Taxonomy (GTDB): domain Bacteria; phylum Acidobacteriota; class Terriglobia; order Bryobacterales; family Bryobacteraceae; genus Palsa-187. The sequence goes on along the minus strand of JBDTTL010000192.1, from coordinate 6,543 downwards.
AGCACCCACTCCGAAGGTGACCAAATCACAAGTCATCCCTTTAGCTGAAGCCGGTGTATCCGAGGTCGAGCTAGAAAACATAATTGTTGAAGAGCTTGCCGTCCTCGGGCTGGGAGACGTTATCTTAATCGAACGTCAAAGACGTCAGGAACGAGCTGGACGCCTTGACCTCTTGCTTGAGGACCGAGAGGGCGAGTCGCGCTTTGAGGTGGAACTCAAGATCGGAAGCTTGGATGAAAGTCACCTCGTGCGGGCAATCGAGTATTGGGACATCGAAAGGCGACATTATCCTGGCTACGTGCACTGTGCCGTTATTATCGCGGAAGATGTGACGAGCCGTTTTTTGAACGTCATCCAACTTTTTAGTGGCTCCGTGCCGATCATTGCCATTCAGGTAAATTGCAATAAGGTCGGGGACCTGCTCGCGCTCAGCTTCGTCAAGCTAATCGATAGTAGAACGTTACGACGCGACGACCGTCTCGATGTGAAGGCGGAGGCGACTGACCGCAATAGTTGGTTAGCGTATGTAGGTCAGAACATTTTGGCAATTGCAGATGAGTGTTTGGTGACGATAAACTCCGCAGCGAAGAGGAAGAGGAGCCTTAAATTTAACAAGCAATTCATCGGCTTGACTGATAGCGGCAAGCCAGACAATTTTGTGTATTTTGAGCCCCGAAAATCGCTTATGAGAGTTCGCGCGAATCTCGCGCCCGTGGAGCCGTGGGTCAAACGCATACAGGAGAGCGCCCTTGATTTCAAGGTGGGGAGCGATGAGATTTTTATTGACATTACGCCGCAAAACTTCACCGACAGTAGGGGTCTGATCGATGAAGTCCTCGTGGAAGCAGTGAGGCAGGATGAGGTGTAACGAGACGGCTGCTCAGGGCGAGAGCGCGGCGCGGAAGCAATCGAACTCGCCGACAAGGAAGTTCTCGATCTGCTCCGCTCGCGCGCGCTCGAACAAGGGGTCCTTGACCTGCTCGATGAACCCAAAACCGGGTGACGGTGGTCGACCAATTATTTCGCCAATGCCGGCAGCGTAGTATACGTATGCGCCGCGCCAGCGGGAATCCGAATCCCCAGCACGCCGATTGGAACGCCGGCGGGGGCTTGGAACTCAATGGTGCCGCGCAGGTTCGCGGTGGCGGCATACTTGTCGGTCACCAGAGTAAACGCGGTGTGCCCATTCGCAGCCAAGTTCAGCGTGTCGGTCGCTAAGTGCACTCCCGCATCGTCGCGGACCACCACTGGGATGCTCACCGGCCCCGCCGAGACCGCATTCACAGCGATGCCCGTAGCCGTGCCGTTGGTGTTGTCGAAAGCGATGAAATAGGCGGTAGCGTTACGGCTCTCCAGCGGCACCACCGCTTCCTGCCCGTTGTGGCGAAAGATCACGAACCCGGTCATGTTTCCGCTGGTGCTCAATTGCGCCGAGCCGGTAAGTAGCGGCTGCGTTCCGCTACTTACGATATATAGGCTCGCGCCGGCCGCAAGTTGCGTCGTAAACGAAGGAACTGTCATGGTGGTGCCGCCGCCGGTTTGCGGGAATGCAAGCGGCAGGGACAGGGGAGCGCCGGTTCGATCGGCGAAGAAACTGAGCGTAGCCGACGTCGCGGTGCTTCCGGTATTGATCAGCACGAAAGTGGTCTGCCAGCCGTCACCGCCGGAAGCTAGGTGCGCGACGCTCCCGCCGCTGGTGTCGACATTGGCCAAAGCCGGAATGGTCGTCAGCGCATTGTTGGGTGGCGTGAAGCGCAAGCCCAGCACGCTGATCTGGCCGTCTAGGGGCGTATCGAATTCAATGGTGCCGCGCTTATCGAGTGTCGCTGGGAACCCGGCCGTAGCATCCGACAGCACGAATGAAGTGTGCCCATTGGCCGCCAGCGAAATGTTAGCGCCAGGGGAGCTGATCACCACTCCTGTATCGTCGCGAATGGTCACTGGAATGACGGCGGGCTGAGCCATGGCGTTCTGGACAGCCACCCCCAGCACCAGGCCATTAGTGTTGTCGAAGGCCAGCAGGTAAGAACTCGCCCTGCGGGTTTCCATGGGAACCACCGCCTCCTGCCCGGTTGGGATCTGGTGGAAAATGGCGAAGCCATCCACCTCGTTGCTGGACGCCAGTTGTGCCGAACCCACCAGTACCTGCGTATTCTGCGGACCCGCGGTAGTCACAATCAACGAAGCCTTCGCAGCCAGCGGCCGGTCGAAAGTTGTTGCCAGTAGGGGCCCGGGAGCGGGGGGTTGCTGCGGGAACGTCAAAGGCAGCAATAGCGGACCGTTACCGGTGGGGTCAACCGCGGCATCGCCGAAAAAACTCAGCCGCGACGTCGCCGCGAATACGCTCTTGTTGAACAGAGTGAAAGTGGTGGTCCAGTTTTCCTCCGTCGCCAGGTGCGCCATCGATCCCGGGAAGTTTAGGTTTGAGACCAAGCCGCCCTGCTGTTCGACGGTGTAGGAAATGCCATTGCCTATGAGTGCGGCCGAGCGGTCCCCGCCCATATTGTTCCCTACCTGATAGGTCACCGTTCCATTACCGCCGGATGGGAAGGCAGAAATCGTTATCCAAACCGGAATATTGGGGACCGTCCACACGCAACCCGGCCCGGTTGTGACGCTGACACTGCCGTTTCCACCGCTCGACGGAAAGGCTTGGCCGCCGGAGCTCAAGGCATAAGTACACGGGGGCGGACCCGTGGCGACCGACGTGAGTTTCCTCACCCGATTATTGTTTGTGTCACTCACATACAGGTTGCCCGGTGTGTTCAGCGTCAATGCAAATGGATTGTTGAATTGCGCCTGCAGAGGCGGGCCGTTGTTTCCACCAATGCCCGTGGTCCCAGGGATTCCTGCCACGGTCGAAATGGTTCCTTCCGCGGTTACTTTGCGGATCACCTGGTTCACCGTGTCCACGATAAACAGATTGCCGGCGGAATCGATGACGGTCTCGCCCGGAAAGTTCAGGCTGGCCGAGATGGCAGGCCCGCCGTCGCCCCCAAACGCAGGCACTCCGTTTCCCGCCACCGTCGTGATGATGCCGTTGGTATCGATTTTCCGGATCCGGTGGTTGAACTGATCGGTTACATACAGGTTCCCCACGGAATCGAAAGACGCTGCCGTCGGATTGTTCATCTCCGCCAGCGTAGCTGGACCATTGTCACCCGAAAACCCGGGAGCGTTGTTGATGCCCGCGAACGTGGTAATGGTGCCCGACGTATTCACCTTGCGGATGACACTTGCGCCTTGATCCACGATGAAAAGGTTGCCGCTCGAATCCACCGCGCAGCGGATCGGGATCACCATCCCCGCGGCGGTGGCCGGTCCGCTATCCCCGCTGGTAACCGTGGATGCGCTTCCTGCTATTGTCTCAATCGTTCCGTTGGTGGCGACCGCGCGCACCCGATGATTGCCCTGATCGTTAACGTATACCACGCCCGAGGGGGCGACGCAGACTCCCGTCGGCCCGTTGAACTGGGCCGAGGTTGCGGGACCTTGATCGCCTGAAAATCCGGGAACGCCGGTTCCCGCAAAGGTGGTAATGGTGCCGATGGTGTCTACTTTGCGAACTACATTATTGTTTTGATCGGCCAAATAGATGTTCCCGGAAGCGTCCGAAGCCAGCCCCACCACGCGATTGATCTCCGCTTGGGTGGCGAAACCCAGATCTCCTGAATATCCGGCGGTTCCGTTGCCCGCGAAATTGATAATCGTCTGGCTGGACGCTATGGCGGCAACCCACAGCGGCAAGATCAGTCTGCAATTCATCTATGTCGCCACTCCGGGGGCGCATGAAGGTTAGTGTAACCCGGCGGCTGCAGGAGCCCCATTCTTGATGGGACTTCTACCCAGCAGGCCTAACGTTCCCGTATCTTTGTCCGATCTATATGTAGTGGAGCATCGCAGAGAATCCCGGCTTAAAATTAGCAAAGCGGTTACGCTGAGCGTAGTCAGTCTTATGGGTGAACCCAGCGCCGGTACCCTGATGAACGCGCGCGTGCTGGATACCTCGGGCAGCGGTATGCGCCTCGAAGTGGCCACGCCGGTCCCTTGCGGTGCGGAAGTTGTAATAGAGGATCAACGCATGCGGATTCTGGGCGAAACTATGCGGTGCGATGCCAAAAGCGACGGGTATGTCGTCGCCGTCCGCGTGTCGGAGACCGGGCTCTTGGCCGACGGCTAGGCGCCCCGGATCGCTAGCTCTCGGGCTCAATTCCTTGCTCCATAGCCTGCTGTTCGTCGCCCTCTTCAATGGCCCTGGTTCATAATGAATAAAGTGCAAACTGATCGGGTCGCGATATTCGGGAGTGGCGGGCAACTCGGCATTGAGCTGAAGACTGAGTTTACAAAGCGCGGATACGCGGTCACGGGCTTCGAGCGGGCGGACGTCGACATCACCAACGCAGCCGCAGTGGAGCGGTGTGTGGCGCAGTGCGATCCGGCCATCGTGCTGAACTCGGCCGCCTACAATCAAGTGGACGTCGCAGAGAAGGAACCGCAGGCCGCCTATCTGGTGAACGGGCTGGCAGTGCGTAATCTGGCAGTTGCCTGCCGGCAAGCGGATGCCAGGCTGGTGCATTTTTCGACGGATTACGTTTTCGACGGCATGGCCGGCCGGGCCTACACCGAGCAGGACATGCCCCGGCCCCTGGGTGCCTATGCCGTTTCCAAGCTGGCGGGCGAATACTATGCCCGGGCATATCTGGATCGAGCATTAATTGTCCGGACGTCGGGAGTGTATGGTCCCGGAGGCCTCCACACCGCGCGTGGCAACTTCGTTGAATTGATGCTGCGGTTGGCCGCGAACGGGCAACCGATTAAGGTGGTGGAAGACCACGTGGCCTCGCCGACCTATGCTCCTGCGCTGGCTGCACGCACGGCCGACCTAGTGGAAAGCGGGGCGCAGGGGGTATTCCATATCGGCGGCGGAGTGCCCATTTCGTGGTTCGATTGGGCAGTAAAAATTTTCGCAGCGGCGGGAGTGAATCCACCGCTCAAGCCCACCAACGAACGCGAGTTTCGCACGGCGGCGCGGCGGCCGAAATATTCGGCGCTCGCCAACATCAAGATGGAAGCGCTTGGGATCGATCCGATGCCGCCGCTAGACCAAGCCATTGGTTTGTATTTGCTGGCACGCAGCCGCAAAGTTGGCGCGGGGCATGCTGCTCAAGCTGCGCCGCCGGCTTAAAAATCCAGCGTTTCACCGGTCTTGAGCCCGTTCTTGCGGGCGACCCCAGCGCCCACTTCCAGCACGTACTTGGATTTGAAATGACCGCCGTATTCGGGGCAATCCTTGGCGCTGGTCGAGCGGCAGGGCGCCGTATCGAGCGACATTTCGACAATGCGGCGGTCGTGGTCCATCCAGATTATGTCGAGCGGGATTTTCGTTTGATACATCCAGTAGTGGAAAGCGCTTTCCGCGGGATGGATGAACAGCATTCCCCGGTCCGAAGGGAGCGATTCGCGAAACATCAGCCCGCGCATCAGTTCCAGCTCGCGGCGCATCGTTTCCGCGTTGATCCGGACACCATTGGGGAAGGTGACCTGCGTGAGCCCGACTTCATCCGTGACGTTGGACGAACCGCACCCCGCGGCGAAAAGGGCCGCGGCCGCTATCGTGAATAAGGCCGCGCCGCAGACGGGCGAATTCCGCATTCCCTTAGAATAGTAGTTTGCCCTCCTTCGTGAAGCGCGTCCGGCTTACGCTCGAGATGATCAAGTTCGAGCACTCGGTGTTTGCCCTGCCGTTTGCCCTCACCGGGGCGCTGCTGGCATGGCGTGACGGGGGGGGCGTCCGCGACGGCTTGTGGATCACACTCCTGTGGATCGTGGTGTGCATGGTGGCCGCGCGCTCTACGGCAATGGCGTTCAACCGCGTGCTGGATGCGGACATTGACGGGCGCAATCCGCGAACCCGAATGCGGCATCTACCGGCGGGCAGCCTGTCCCGCGGCTTCGCCTGGGGATTTATCGCGGTATGGTCGGTAGTTTTCTTGTTCGCGGCGCGGGAATTGAATCCGTTGTGTTTCAAACTGGCCCCGGTGGCGCTCGCGGTGCTGATGTTTTATTCCTACACCAAACGCTTCACGTCGCTGTCGCACGCTGTACTGGGAGTCTCGCTGGGCATCGCTCCGGCCGGCGCGTGGATCGCGATGCAGGGCTCGCTCGATCCGCGCAGTCTGTGGTTGACCGCCGCAGTCACGCTGTGGACAGCGGGCTTCGACATCATCTACTCATGTCAGGACTACGAATTCGACGTGGACGCTGGCCTGTTCAGCATCCCGCGCCGCTTCGGTATCCCCGGCGCGCTCTGGATTTCGCGCTTGCTGCACTTAGGAATGCTGGCTTGCCTGGTGATGCTGGTGGAAGCCTTCGCGCTGGGCGGGTTGGCCTGGGCCGGGATCGGCGCGGTCGCGTGCCTCCTGTTGTGGGAGCACCGGCTGGTCTGGCCCAACGATCTTTCGCGCGTGGATGCGGCGTTCTTTACCATGAACGGTTACGTCAGCGTGATATTCTTTGTATTCTGGGCCACGGATATATTTTGGA
>JBDTTL010000191.1:0-9499 GCA_039930665.1 Acidobacteriota bacterium | reverse complement strand
CTGGAATCCTTGAAACTACGATAAAGCGCGTGAAGTACTTCGGCAGGACCCTTAGAGGTAGTGATGCAGACTTGTTTGCAATATTCAACTTCTAAGCGAGCATTTTAGTGTAGTCCAGCTCGCAGCTCATCGGACAAGGGTCCTGCGATTTGTTCCACCGCCGTCGCCATTGGTAACGCTGTAAGCCATAAATGTAGCGAGCGAGATCCGATCGTTAACTCAGCCCGATGGATCAGCCGTCCTCGTTCCCGCAACGATGCCCAGTTCTGCGCCGAGCACGGATAGGCTAGACAGGCGATCACCTTCGATGTTCGCGCGAGATTCGCGTAAGCCAAGACTTGTAGCAAGTCGGCACGATGTTGTTCGCGGAGTGCCTCTTCCACGGTCGACCAAGGGTTCCGTAGCTCTTCCCAATGGCGTTTGTATTTCGCATCCACAATGATCGTCGTTGAGTCGAACTCTAGCCAGACGTCTGGTACAAGAGTTTTTTGCGAGCCGAGGTAGGGCGGCTCCCAATTGATGGGATGGATGGTCTCACGCTTTCTCCCGACTTTCATTTGTCCACCAGTCCGTCGCGCAACGACGCGAAATATAGTTTCGACCCATGCTTCGAAGAACTGATCCATTGGCATTTTCCAGGGTATGCCTTCCCGATCGCTCAACCCAGCCAATCCCCTTTCCTCAATCGTCCATTCGATTGCTTGAAGTCCATTGATGAACGGCTGCGTCCGAAATGGTCGCTGAAGCCAGCTTGCAAGCACCATGGAAGACGGAGTGTACACCGGCATTGTTTGAACGCGCAGTAACAATCGTTGTCCGAATTCGATCAGTCTATGAACAAAAGCTCCGTGCTCCTTCTGGGTTTCCAAGGCTCGCAGTTGGCGCTCTACGGCATGTCGGACCGCACCTTTGAGAAGGCGATCATCGCGAAGATCCGGAAATGTGCAGGGTATCGACAAGAAATTGGCCGTGGGCATGCTCCTTCTCGCATAGTCACCCCAGTGCACCGTTCCGCGTGGAGCGCGAAGTGTTTCGTTGGTTAGCTCAAACCGCCGATCGAGAGAATCCAGTAGCGCTTTCAGTCGTACCAAAATCATGAAGGACAGTACCCACACAGGTACGCGGCGTTCCGACCGGAGGAGAAGCGGTAGCCGAAGCGGTGTAGGGCTGATCCGCCAGCCCATCTCCGCAAGCATGGGACCTATGCCCGCCCACGGAAACCTGGGCTGGACAACAAGTCCATAATCTGGGCGGGCTGTGGTTGGAGAGATCAGCGGCATTGCACCGACTGCATTTCCAGACTGAATGAGGAGTCGCACATCGCGGCCGTCAAAATCTCGATCGACTCGAACATCCAGCAGCGACATTAGTGCTCGATTCTGGACGATGAATTGCTCCGTTAACCTCGCGGCTCTGGCCGCTACTGTTTGCGGATCGCCAATCTTGCGCAGTTGAAAGAAATCGATTGCGGACCGGCGCACAATCGAGTGATCTTCGAGTTCAAGACAGACTTCATTGGCGTGCACGGGCGATGCTAACGGCGTTGTTCTACGCGAGTTCCGAGAGCGAGGGCGCATCAGGGAATTTTTATCTGCTGCAAATAGGCTCGGATGGGTTCGGCGAAGCCGCTAACGTAGCCCTGGGCTAGGTATTCTTCAAGCAATGGAGCGAGATTCACTCGGAGGCTTTGTGCTGCCCGAGCTTCATCTGATTCCAGAAAATACGAGTGGCCCGGCACTAATGGGAACGCGTCATCACCCGCGTGCTCGATAAAGATGTTTACTAGGTCTTTAAACGCCCTTTGCATCGTCACACATCCGTGCCGTTCGACGACGCTCATGCGAGGCCACAGTGACACGAATGCGAAACGCCGCCGCACAGCGACGTCAACGATCCCTATGCTGCGATCTGCGCTATTCATCGTGCCTAAAATATGCAAATTCTTTGGCAAGGAAAACGCCCGATGAAAGGGCACGCCGAAGTCATAGGGGAGGTTGATTGTTCGGTCGAAGATGGATGTCGCCTCGAGCAAGAAAATAGCTTCTCCAAGAACCTTCCCCAGATCCGCACGGTTGATCTCATCGATGTGCAGGAGGTAGTCATGTGATGGATCTTGGCGCGCTTCAGCGGCTACCTCCATTAGTGATCCAGGCGTTGGCACGAACTGGAAACCCAAACCACCGCTGACGCTCGCGGGAGCCAGGCCACCTATGAAATTCTCGTAAGTAGTGTTCGGATGAAATTGGATGGTGCGCCCGCGTCCTTCATATTTTTCGCGAAGGAGATCAGTGGCCATCATCGTCTTGCCGGTGCCCGGCGGACCCTGGATGATGACGTATCGTCTGGCCGAGAGTAGATCGTCTACCATCGGGCGTTCTATTCCCGGCATCAGATGTTCGAACCAGTTACTTCGGATTGATTCGCAACTGGCCTGACTGCTGGTTAGTGGTTGATAGCCGCGCTCTTCGAATAGTAGATCCAAGAATGCACTGACGGCCGCTTCGGTCCCTTTGCGATCGGCGTTTGGGCAAAAAAGCGCGTATAATTCCTTGCCATAGCGGTCAAAGATACTCTTGTACGCGGGCCACTCCTGTCTCAGTTTCTCTGGTACAGCAATATCCGTCCGCGTAGGGTCCTGTTTTGCCCAGGCCACTAAGCTCCCACTTGCGTAAGCCTGGTTCAGCCAGGAGCAGATCGCCTGAACCTTGCGAGCGTGGCCCGGGCGTCCAAGAATCGCTTCGTCGGGAGTCAACCCTGCTGTTCCGACCACCAATCCGACGAGGCACTGCTGGTTCGGAATTGGGAAGATCACGAACGAGAGACCGCTGTATGCCCCCGAGGACGGATTCGAAGGATCAATATAGGCGGCGAAAGGGATCCCGGAGTCAGCGCTCATTTCCGGCGCCCTAAGAGTGACTGCCTTCGCGGCAACGCTTGGGTACCGTCCGTTCGGACTGCCAAACAGGCTGGCGAAGGCGTCTTTGTTGTTCACAGACCAGGAATCGTGAGTCGTGGCACTTACGATATCGAGCAATGGCAAAATATTCATGCGGCTCCAGTTGAGTTGGTCACTGCTAGGGCTTTATTATTTCACCCCGCCTCCGGCCTTCGTATCCCCAGCATCACAACGTGCACCGCCGGCGTCAGAAAGATCCAGCCGAGCGGATAGGTATAGCGGGCATCCACCTGGATGAAATAGTAGACCAGCGGATACGTCAGAAGAATCAGCCAGGTCAGCCGCGTTCCCGGGCCTGCCGGAGTCAGGCACAATCCCAGCAGGCCCAGCAGCGTGATGGCGGTGGACGCCGCGGTCGTTTTAAAGCGGCGGCTGGGTGCGAGCCAGAATCGCCAGAATCGTTCGCCGCTCAAGCGCAGGAAGCGCGCCGTATCGCGCCGGATTTCAGCGCGCGCATCGGCCATCTCCGCGCGCGTGTAAGCAACCTCACCTTCGGCCGCCACCTTGCGCGCTTCGTCCTCATTGAGCCCCGGATGGAAGCGGCTCATCACGCCATGCGAAACGTTGTCTTCCATAAGTGCGAAGCTCTCGGGGCGGTTGGAGATTCGCAACTCGAGCCCGAAGTTCGATCGCGTGGGCACGAAGGCGTGGAATTCCGCCCAATTGCGGATTGCCCACGGAGCCTGTATCGCTACGAACACGGCCAGCATCGCTACCAGTCCCGCATGACGCCGCATAGCGATCAGCTCGTACAGGATGACAGCGGCGAACACAACGCCTAAAATCGGCGAGAACAGCGCAGCCAAACCCCACCAGAGACCGCGCGCGACAGGTAAAATACGTTCTGCGGGCGAGGCCTTAGCGGACCACGCTTTATAGGTGTAAAGAAATAGCAGGAGCAGAGCGAGCGCCACGTAGGGTTGATCGACGGCATCGCGGGAACCCTCGACATAGCCTTTGTACGGCGCGAGAGCGGCCAGTAAGCCGGCCACAGCGCCCGTGGATCGCGACAATCCTAGTGCCGCGCTCACGCGCGGCAAGAGAGCATATTGAAAGGAAGCGACGATCGCGGAGGATATGCGGCTCGCAATCTCGCCTGCGAGACCCGTGCCGAACAACAGGAAAATTAGTCCCAGCAGAATGGGGTATCCGGGCGCAGTGTGCGCGGTGGGGCCGGTCGGCAGGATGTAGGGGTCGGCAAAGGTTCCGTGCAGCGCCAAGGATCTTGCGATGTTCTCCATCTCGGAAAGATGGGTCCCCGGGGGACGGGGCGCCGCCAGCACCTTCACGATTCGAATCACAGACGAAACCGCAAAGATGAGCCAGAAAGAGTGCCTCTCAAACCGCTGCTTCAGTGGCAAGGGTGCGATCAATATAGCATACACGGACTGCCGCAACGCTTCCCTCGCGAGCTGCGGTCCTGCGCGGAAAACGACGTCATCTCGGCTGATCGAGCCTGACCCAAAATATGGCAACTCATCGCCGGCGCGGTATTCGCCAGGACACCGCGTCCATACAGACCCACTCCGACTCAGCCAATTTTTTTGGCGATAACGGCAGCCGGTTTCTGCGAGAGCCCGCTCACGTCGTCATCAATCCTCGTTCATAGTTCATAAGAGCCGGAATGCAACCGAGCCCAGCCACCTGCAGCAAATTGAAACCTTACTTAGCGAGCTAACGCAAGAGTAAATTACTGTGGAAATCTCCCCAACGCGCGATGGTCCCAAAATTGCCGAGGATCGGGAAACAATTTCACCTTACTACCACTTAGCAGCGGAATAGGGAAACGCTTACCGGCGCAACCCGTAAAATTTCCCTCTAGGCAGCAAACTTACCGCTCCAGTTGTGAGATCGACTAAAAGATTTCGCTACTAGGAATACGTGAGTCTACCGAGTTTTGCACTTAGGACCGATTTTATGCTTGGGAGTTCTTTTGACCACATTTCTATTTGGCCATCCTCGCGCGATGCGCGACTGGTTTGCAAAATCCCTTCTATGGAGCAGCCTGATTGTTTTGGCGGCCGGTCAGATATTGGGTCAGCAGGTGACGCTGGCACTCAGCTCGGCTACCGCACAACCAGGCTCAAGCGCAGTCCTGACCGTATCGACATCGACGAGCGAAGATGTCCACCCGACAATCCTTCAATGGACCATGCAGTATCCAGTGGGTGTAACCGGTGTCGAGGTCGAGCCAGGTCCCGCAGTCGCCAAAGCTGGCAAGAGCATAACCTGTTCCTACGGAGTTTCTGCCGCGACCTGTCTCGCTTGGGGGCAGAACGACACGGTGATCGAGGATGGAGCCGTAGCGACTGTCGCTTTCCAGATCTCCGCGGCCATACGGAGCAACATCGCTGTGGCCACAACTGTCGGAAGCGCGTCTGATATAGCGGGGAATTTACTTGCGGTAACCAGTGCTGGAGGGATGATTGCCATCACTCCCCCTCCTGCGATCAGCTGTTCGACCAGCAGCGGACCTCGTCTTTTGAACCAATATTATGCCGCGCAATGCACGTTAGCCGGGGGAGCCCCTCCCTATACTTGGTTACTTAGTTCGGGCACGTTACCTCCAGGAATCACGCTCACCAGCCAAGGGAATTCCGCGCTCATCGCCGGAACGCCTACCGTCGCCGGCGTCTATACCTACACGATTGCCGCTATAGACAGTAATTCCCCGCTAGCCGGGAGTGCTACGCTCGCCTACTCCGTCACCATCCAATCCAGCACGCCAAAGTTTAACTTGGTTGGCTCCATGGCTCACTTGGTGGCTAACCAGGATTGGACGACCACATTCACCTTGGTCAATACCAGCACGGACTACGCTCAGACCCAACTCGATCTTCTGGCAGATGGCGGAAGCCCGCTGCCGCTTTCACTTACCTTGCCCCAGCATGGCGTAACGGAGAGTCCGGTCACCACGCCATCGGTCGAATGGACGCTCGCGTCTAACGCTTCTCTGATCGTCCAGACGGACTCCAAAACAAGCGTGCCCCTCCAATCCGGTTCGGCGCAATTGTCCGCTACCGGCGGCGTCGGCGGATTCGCGATCTTCCGGTTGAACCCCACCGCACAAGAGGCCGTGGTGCCTTTAGAGACCAGAAACGCCAACGCTTATCTACTGGCATTCGATAACACGAATAGTGCCGCGCTTGGCGTTGCGCTGGCGAATATTAGCCCGCAGGCGACCAACGTTGCGGTGCTGGTCCGTGACGATGCCGGTGTTCAAATCGGCTCGGGATCCCTCCCCATCGCGGGCAGCGGTCATTCTGGGTTTGTCTTGTCCGACCTGTTCCCGGTCGCAGGAGGACGGCGCGGTACCGTCGAATTTGACACCCCAGCCGCCGGACAGATCAGCGTGCTGGGCGTGCGCAGCACCCCGCCCGGAACCCTCACCACAATTCCTGCGTTGGCAAATGTCGGCATCAGCGGCGGCGCATTGGCGCATGTCGCCGTGGCGAATGGATGGAAGACCAGCTTCATACTGGTAAATACTGGCGCCGGTGCCGCGCAGGCCCACCTCAACTTCTTTGACGATGACGGTAATCCGCTGGCGTTGCCCCTTTCCTTCCCCCAGTCCGGCGACGACGACGTCTCCGAAGTAGCTTCGTTCGTCGACCGGACGATCAACGCTGGCGCAACATTGGTGGTCGAGAGCACCGGGCCGGATGCCAACCCGGTTCAGGTCGGCTCGGCGCAGCTCACTGCCGCTGGCAACGTCTCGGGCTTTGCGATTTTTCGCTATGAGCCAACCGGGCAGGAAGCCGTGGTCCCTCTCGAAAGCAGGAACGCAGGCGCTTATGTGCTCGCGTTCGATAATTCCGACGGGATCGCCACGGGCGTAGCGGTGAGCGCCAGTTCCCCGCAGCCAGTGAGTGTGCCGGTAGTCATTCGCGACGATTCCGGCGCGCCGATCGGAACCGGAACCATTCCCTTGGCAGCCAATGGCCACAGCGCGTTTGTGCTGAGTAATCAATTCCCGGTGACGGAGGGCAAACGCGGCACGCTGGAGTTCGCGGCGCCCGCCGGCGGACAAATCAGTGTTCTGGGAATCCGCACTCCTCCCACCAACACGTTTACGACGCTGCCTGTGATCGCCAAGTAGCGGAGCAGTACGTTACCGCGGTTACGCCGGGAGGGCAAGGGTGACGCCCTGTCGCGATTTGCGCCGGTAGCCCGATCACAGTGAGCTGTTACCGTGCAGCCTGACACCCGGTAGGCGGCGCGGGATGCTTCAGTTCGTTGTGATAGGGGGGCGGCGAACTGGTCGAACACCGCGGATCTGTATTGCCGGAAGTCATCACTGTCTACTTGGGCGACTGTGCGAACCATTCGAACACTCTTCAAGGCCCCGTCACGCAGGTTCCACCGAGCGAGGCATTTACCACGCGCTGTATGGTGGTGACCTGGCACTGGCCCTGGCCGTTGATGTTGGCCGAGCACGGGATCAACCCCAGGCTCATATTGACTGCTAGCTGTACGTCGAGCACACTTACCGCGCCGTCGTTGTTCAGGTCACAGGCCGAAACTGCCGGCGATCCCGACATCTGGAATGTGAACCATTCGGTGTCCCCGTGACACATCAGACGCCCGAAGTAGCTCACCCCGGCGCTCAGTCCGTTTATCGGCCACGTCACGTGGTTGCCCGCTACGGTCACATCAGACCGCGTGGATAGATCTGCGCCAATCGTCACCGTTGGATCAAGGCTTGCGATCACCGCGTAAGCGCCAAGGTCGGAGAGCAGATTCCGACTCGACGACACCTCGAGCACGCAGACTTGGGTGTTTTTGACGTCGGCGATCGGTGCGCTTACGTCGAATTCCAGCGTTGCGCTGCTGACAGCGGGCGTGACCTGAACATTATTCACCAAGGGGAGCTGAGCAAAGTCCGCACCCAGGCTCGCGCCGTCGGTGCCGGCGTGATAATACGGACTTGACGAGGCGATCGAAAATATCCGATTTGAGGCGAGGCCGCCAAAGGGATCCGACCATGCGTTGAAAATGTTGCCGGAAACGGCATTTCCTCCGCTAGCGCTGGCGCTGCCGTTCACCCCGCCAGGAATTGCATTGTTTTTGATGGTGCTGTTGGAGAAGTAGGCGTTGGCTGTCTCAACAACGGTTCCTGTGCCGTCACCCGAGAAAGGTCCATTACCGCCCGACGAAGACGCGCCGAACAGGTTGTTCGTAAAGGCACTCAAATCGAACTTAGGGTCTCTTTTCGTGGCGCAAGTGCCGCAGGATGTCCCGTTCAGGTAAACGAAGGCGCCGTGGGCCAGTCCATTGGGGTAGTAGAGTGTGTTGTGATCGAACGTGAAACCGCTCGGATTGACTTGGTAATCAGCTTCACCCGTGCTCAGGTTGAACCCCTTGTAGCCGGTGACGTAATCGCTATTCGCATACGCGAGGTTTTGCGAGATCGTGTGACTTTTCTCAAGCCCGGCATCTCCCAAACCATTGGCAAAGCTTAGTCCCAGCACTGAAAACGGCTGATCGACGTTCTTGTAGACGTTGTGCGCTAGCGTTAGGTTGGTCAACTTGGCTGATGCCGTATAGACCAGCCAGCCATTCAACGCGCCCTTCGGAGCAGCGGAAAAGGGGGTCCCTGAAACCAGCGATGCTCCACTCTGGCTGGCTACCGGATGACATTCCGTGCCGGTAGTTGGCAGGCTCAGGCATATACCCAGGTCCTGCAAGGTGGTCGCATTCGCTCCAGTGCTTTGATTTCCGATTCTGTAGCTTCCAGTCCAAGATACATGCGTGGTGTCGCTCAGGGCAAACGTGCCAATGCTCGGTTTCGTACTGTTCGAGTCCCACTCCGTTCGCAGAGTATCTGTGAAGCCGGCATATTGCGACTGGCACTGGGAAGCCGACCACGAGTTCTCGCCGACGTTGTATTGCCAGTTTACACCGGTCCCCCACTTCATCTCGCCTAGATTCTTGGTGCATACCGTAACGGCATATTCTTTGACCGTCCCGCCCCCGGTGTAGGCTGAGTTGCAGCCCGGAAAGTTAAGCAGCTGAAAGGTCGTTCCGCTGAGCTGGGTCATTCGCCAGTTCGCGGCGTTGGCCACGGTACAGCCGCCCACGCCGGAGATGGTCAAGAGACTGGCTGAGATAAACGGTGGGGTGGCGGGAACCGTGATGATTCCCGTGCTGCTCACATTGCTTATCGTGTGCGGTCCTGTGCGCAGCGTACTGGAAGCAGCAGCCACATAGTCCGCCGCAAAGGGCTGTCCGGGGTCGCCGTTATATTTCCAGGGCCGCCAGAAGTAGTTATATTGCGCCGTAAGGCCGTTCTCCAGGTAAGTCGGGTAGGAAGGCGTTGCGCCACCAGCAAAGATCGGGATGCTGGAAGTGGTGATGAAGGTGTTCGTTACCGTGACCGGCCCCGGATTCGTAAGTGCCCGAACTGCATGGCTCTCCACATAACCGTTCCAATAAGCGTCTCCGAAAAAGCTGTTCTTGACGGTTAGGTTGGTGGCGTCGGCGCGAATCACGTCTTGCAGGCTGCCACCCGAGAAGGGCATGGAGAAATAACACCGGTCGAAA
>JBDTTL010000190.1:0-9555 GCA_039930665.1 Acidobacteriota bacterium | reverse complement strand
GGCAGGATTCCGGTCAGAAACAGCGCGCGCCACGCGATCCCGGCCGGCAGTACGGAAAAGAAAAACGCATAGAGCAGCACGGCAGCGGCCCAGCCCACCGCCCAGCCGGCCTGCATGAAGCCCAAGGCCTTTCCACGATGTTCCGGCCGGATGATTTCGCCCAGCAACACGGCTCCCGTCGCCCATTCGCCGCCAAAGCCGATTCCTAGCAGAGCGCGTGCCGCAAACAATTGCTGATAATTTAGCGCCAAGCCCGACAGAAAGGTAAAGAACGCAAACCACACAATCGTGATTTGCAAGGTGCGCACGCGGCCGTAGCGGTCCGAGGCCCAGCCCGCCATCCAGCCACCGGCGGCCGATGCCAGCAGCGCCGCTGTTCCCAAAGCTCCCGCCTGGCCCCGCGTAATGTCCCACGCCGCGATCAGAGCAGGGATCGCGAAGCTGAACATCTGAACGTCCATGGCGTCGAGGGCCCAGCCGCCCGCACAGGCGCCGAACACATTTCGTTCTTTGGGCGTCAGTGCGAAGATCCAACTCAGTGGACGCCGGGACGGCACCGCCGCGGGCGTCACGCGATCGCCTGATTTTCCAGACTCCGCCACAGATACCAGCTCGCTATGCTGCGGTAGGGGTGCCACGCCGCGGCGATGCGTTCCATTTCCTCTGGCTTAGGCAGGTCCGCCAGTCCATATGCTTTCTTCATAGCCGCGCGCACAGCTAGGTCGCCCACCGGAAACACATTGGGACGCTGCAGCGCGAACATCAGGAACATCTGGACGGTCCAAACGCCCACGCCTTTCACGCGGGTGAGGGTTTCAATGATCGCGCCGTCTTCCATCTCCCCTAGGCGCTCGAACTGAATCTCGCCGTCGCGCGTGAGCCTGGCCAATTCACGAATGTACAGGGTCTTCTGCTTGGACAACCCCAAGGTGCGCATTTTTTGCGGTCGCAGCTTGAGGATCGACTCCGGCGTGAGCGGGCTCGCCTTCGCCCCCTCAGCTAAGCGGTTGAAAATGGTAAGCGCCGCTTTGCCGCTGAGCTGCTGGTATACGATGGACCGCACAAGTGTCTGGAAAACCGGCTTCATATAGGCCACCCGGTAGGGGCCGGCCTTGGTTATGATGGCAGCCATGACAGGGTCGGCCTTCTTCAGGTGGTTAATCGCTTTTTTCACGTGGAACTCTTTTGGAACTCTATCCGGCTCCCAGACATCCTACATTGTAGTTATGAAGTCCCACATAGTGCTCGGTGTGTGTTCGGAGGTTCTCCTGGGCTCTTTCGCAGGGGCCGCCCTTCTGATGGCTCAAGACGAGCCCATACGCGTCGACGTAAATCTGGTGAGTATTTTGACCAGCGTCCGCGGCAAGAACGGCGCGCTGATCAGTAATCTCGAGAAAAGCGACTTTAAAATTTACGAAGACGGCAAGGAACAGCAGATCAAAAATTTCACGCGCGAAACCGATCTCCCGCTCACCATCGGACTGCTGGTGGATACCAGCGCCAGCCAGGATCGGCTGATCGACACCGAACAACGGGCGGCAGCTCAATTCTTTTCGAAGGTTCTGCGCCCCAAGGATCAGGCATTCCTGATTCAGTTCGGCGCTGAAGCGGAGCTGCTGCAAGATCTCACTAACTCGGCGAAGCTGCTGCAGCAAGGGCTAAAGCAGTTGCGCTTGAGTACGCCGGTGGGCGGCCTGCATCCGGGGCCGGTGCCCACCATGCAGAATCAGGCCGGCACCATTCTCTATGACGCGGTGTATCTAGGGGTCAACGACGAATTGAAGCACGAGGTAGGACGCAAAGCACTGGTGCTGATCACCGACGGCGTCGACACCGGTAGCAAGATCTCGCGCGACAAAGCCATCGAGGCCGCCCAAAAAGGCGACACGATCATTTACAGCATCAACTATGAGGATCGCGCGGCTTACGGCGGCGGGTTCGGAACCATTAGCTTTGGCGGAGGCGGCGAGGGTGAGCTGCGCCGCATGTCTTCGGAAACCGGCGGCCAGGTGTTCCATGTCGACCGTAAACACTCGCTCGACGACATCTTCCGCGATATTCAGGAAGAGATGCGGTCGCAATACGCCATCACTTATCAGCCGCCAAGTCCCAAGCGGGATGGTTCGTATCACAAGATCGAGATCAAGCTCTCCAACAAGGACTACAAGGCACAGGCCCGCAAGGGGTATTACGCGATAGAGCCTGAGAACTAGCAGGCGTCAAGCTGAATCCATCGCCGCGGAAGATGACGCCCCAAGGTCATCGACCTGGGTCAAATCCCGCAGATGATAGAAATGGACGCTAAGATCTCTATTTATTTGCAATAATTTACAGCAATGCATTGGTTGGTGCATGACGTGCTCCCACTGAGGGAACCCATGCAGAATTCACGGTCCTCCGAGCATTGGCTATTGCTGTTTCTCCTCTGCGCGACCGCTTTTGGTCAAACCCGTCCCGAAGCGCCGGAACCACCGTCCGTGAGTGTGGCGGCGATTACCGCCGGAGCAGGCTATGTGGGTGCGGATCGATGCGGTACTTGTCATCGGGCAGAATCCGCGGAGTTCAATAAGACCCACCACGCCGCAATCAAGCCCGTAAAAAAAGACGCTGTGATCGGATGCGAAACGTGCCACGGCCCCGGCAAAGCGCATGTCGATGGCGAGGAGGCTTCGCAAGGCGACGACGAGAAGACAGCCGCGGCCAGCAAGCTGATCTTCTCCTTCCACGGGAATCCCCGACAGAATGCCGAGCGCTGCCTGACGTGCCATCGGAGCAGCCGGGATCAGAAGGATTTCATGCATTCGACACACATCCAACACGGTGTCGATTGCAGCAGTTGCCACTCCATGCATCTGGTTGAGGCGGGGCGGAATCCTCAAGCGGAGCGTATTGGCACTGCCCAAGGCAACTTTTTCAATGTCCCCAAGCTGCCGGAAGAGACCCGGTGGTTGCACAACAGCCAGCTTAAAAAACCACAGCCGGAATTGTGCTACGGATGCCATGGAAACATCCAGGCCCAGTTTGCGCTGCCTACGCATCACCGTGTTCCCGAAGGCGCGATGAAGTGCACTGACTGCCACAATCCGCATGGCACGTCGAATCGAGCGACGCTTCGCCAGAGCGGTTGGGAAACCTGCACTCAATGTCACGTCGAAAAACGCGGGCCGTTTGTTTTCGAACATTCCGCTGTGAAAGTGGAAGGTTGCACCGCGTGCCACACGCCGCACGGCAGTGTCAATCAAATGCTGCTGGTCCGGCGGGAGAGCCGGTTCCTATGCTTGCAATGCCATGTCAACCCGTTCGCGGCCAACGTGCCGCACGGGCGTCTGAGTTTCCAGACGCGCGGCGATTGCACCCGTTGCCATACCGCGATTCACGGGTCGAATTTCGATGTCAACTTCCTGCACTAAAGACACGCGATGACAACCAAAATCACACTAACCTTTGTGTTGCTCGCCGCCGCCTTGCTGGGGCAGGACAGCGGGAAGGCACCCGACAGCGCGAAAGCGCCCGATAGCAAGAACCCCTTGACGTGGGGAGGCTTTGAAAACACCGGCTCCGTGACGTTCGGCTACCGCTTCACGGATGTCAGCGGATATCAGCCGAAATTTCAGGAGTTGATCAACCTCCGCCAGGGTCCGCGGCTGCTCGATTTCAGTCTATTCGGCAAAGCCAAAGACGGCGAGAACCGTTTCGCCGACGACTATTCGCTCACGGCGAGCGGCATCGGAGGCGATCCATTCGCCAGCGGGCAACTCACAGTGCGCAAGAACCGGGTCTATGATCTGCGTGTGAATTATCGCCAAAGCTATTACTATTGGGACCGCAACGATGCAGCCACCCTGCCCAACGGGCTGAGCGGCCTGACCTCCAACCATAATTGGGCCACGGTGCGTAAACTAGGCTCGGTGAACCTTCTGGTTCACGCCACAAACAACTTGAAGTTCAGCTTTGAGTACTACCGAAACTCCCGCGACGGCGAGACATTCACCACGCGCTCTCTCGACTACTTTGGTTCGTCCAGCACGTGGGGCTCATTTGCGCGGGCCGATCCCTACTACGTGTTTGCGCCGTTCAACGAAGTGTCCGACCGGGTCACCGGCGGTATAGATTATTCGGTCAGGAATTGGACCGTTCATTACCGTCTCGGTTACCAGATCTTCGAAGACGCGGTGAATGGTCAAAATCTGTCTTCGCCTTTGCTCAGCATTAACGTGAATGACGCCTCTACCCGGAAAGAACCGTTGAACGGCGTTTCCTGGGTAGATACCCGGCGCCTGACCACACCCGTGAGCGAATTCTCTTATACCGGGAAGCTTCTGCCGCAGTTGGACGTCCGCGGCGGATACCTCTTCTATCGCTATAGCGGGCCCGCTTCCCTCAATATGAGCATGGATGGCATCGCCCGTACAAACTCGGGCGGCACTACGGATGGCCCCTATTCCGTTTCGCTCTCGACCCGCGCCAACGTTACTGAGCCCAACCAGGTGGTGGACCAGGGCCTCACCTACAAAGTGAACGAATGGTGGAGCGCGATGTTCGACTACCGTTATTCTCATTTCACTGTGGACAGTAACGCGGATTTCCGTAGCGTGAACGGAACCACAGTGGCCACTGGAGAATCCCAAAACCAATGGCGCATCGTCGCCCACACCCTGGATTTGAACATGGCATTTACACCGATGGCGTCTTTGCTGGTGCGTGCGGGAATCCGCTACGCCAACACCGATATACGCATGCTGGAAGACGGCGCCATCGACCCCATCCGCACGAAACACATCAACACGGTTTGGCCGATCGGCAGTGTCTACTATCAGCCCGTCAAAATGCTCACGATTCGCGCGGACGTGGAATCCACCACCAATGGGACGTCTTATACGCGCGTGACGCCGCACACCGATGTCGGCGGCCGATTCGTAGTTCGGCTGCGACCCACGGAAAAGTTCTATATCGAGGACACTGCCGTCGTGCGCAACCGCAGATTGCTCGACACCGACTACCGCAGCACGGTTCGCAGCAACGCGTTCACCGCCACCTATGAGTTCACTCCAAAGTATTCCGCTTTCGCCGGCTTCGGCTACGACAGCCTATTCGCGTCGGATTTCGTCAGCTTCCTGCGCGGTACCGCGCCCTTCACCAATCTGGCGATACGGGATCAAACTGTGAACCGCGTTTGGGAAGGCGGATTGAAGATTGAGCCGTTGCGGCGGCTGGGCATCAACATCACCGGAAATTATGTGCGCTCCACCGGCATGGGAGAAATCGCCGGGGAACTGCCACTCTACGGCCCCATGAAATTTCCGTACGCCACCGGCTCCATATACTACGACGTTCCACAACTGGGCCGCGTGACGCTGCAACTCCAACGGACCTACTATCTGGAGCAGATCGTGCCAGGAAACAACTTCAGCGCCAACCTGGTGACGATCGCCTGGACGCGCGGATTCTGAAGCCCATGTCTTTAGTCAAGGAGAACTCAACCATGAAACGTTCCATTCGAATACTGACTTGCACTACATTTGTGCTGGCCGGCGCCACCAGCGCTTGGGCCGAGGACGCCAAAGATCTGTATTTGAGCAAGTGCGCGACCTGCCACGGCGCCAACGGAGCGGGTAAGACCGCCATGGGCCGTAAACTGAAAGCCCAGGACGTCCACGTCACAGTAGGCAAAATGACCGCCGATCAGATGATTACAATCGTCACCGACGGCAAGGGCCAGGATATGGCTGGTTACGGCAAACAATTCACCAAGGACCAGATCAAGGAATTGGTCGAGTACTACCGCGGCTTGGCGAAGTAAAGCGATCCAATGCCGGCTTCGGTGATTTTGGTGTTCTGCTTTGGGGCAATGTTGATCGCCCTGTTCATCGGCTTTCGCTCCCGCCTCACACGCTCTCGCGAGGGCAAGATGCTGGCGTTCATCGCCCTATTCGCGCTGCCGATAATGGCGGCGTGGGCCGGGTTCTCCGAGCACATGGAACGCGCGGAGTCGACAAAGTTCTGCCTGTCCTGTCACGTCATGGACGGCTTCGGCAAAAGCCTCTACATAGACGATCCCAGTTACATTCCCGCCGCCCACTTCCAGAACAACCGCATCCCGCGCGATCAAGCCTGCTACACCTGCCACACCAACTACACTATGTTCGGAACCGTCACTGCGAAGATGCATGGACTCAGGCATCTTTGGGTGCAATACGTGGGCACGGTTCCGAAACCGGAAGCCATCAAGCTGTATGACTCCTACAACAACCGCGAGTGCCTCCACTGCCATCTGGGAGCGCGTGATTTTGAAGGGGGCACGACGCATAACAAGACTGCCGACAGATTGAGCCTGGTCAAGTCCAATAAACTTTCTTGCATTTCGAGCGGCTGCCATGAATTTGTACACGACGTTGCTTCCCTGAAGGACGCCACTTTCTGGAAGGAGAAGCCCTAGTCATGGAAGCTCCTGCCGCCGAAGCTTCTGTCATTCAACCGCCTGATGTCGAACGCCGCATCAAATGGGCCAGCTTTTTGATCGTTGCTGGGCTATTAATTCAGCTCGGATCGTTGCTGGTGATTCATCCCTTAGCCTTCGTTGCATTTCTGTGCGTGGGCTGTCCCCTCATCGCGGCGGGCATCGTGCTGTATCTGGTCTCGTTGGTCACGGCCGCGAAACCTTAGCCGGACGCGCCCAGAACTGGCGATACTGGTTGCGATGGATCTCGCGGCTTGGGACGAACAGTATTGCAACGAGGTTGGCACAAAGCCGCCACTGCCGCATCCATTACTAGTAAAGGCGACGAGTGAGTTGCGTCTTGGACGCGCTCTCGATTTGGCCTGCGGCACCGGTCGTAATGCACTATGGCTGGCTCAACGCGGGTGGAGTGTTACCGCAGTAGACGGCTCCGCCAGTGCCATCGATCTCCTGCGCAATCGCGCCGCACAGTTGGGCGTCACAGTTGACACGCAGGTTGCCGATCTCGAAGCGGACGGATTCTCAATCGCGCCAGCCGGCTATGACCTGATCGCAATGTGCTACTACTTCCAACGGAACTTGATCGAGCCTTTGAAGCATGGCGTGGTCCCCGGAGCAGTAGTGATCGTCATCGCGCTTTTGATTGAACCGGGCAAGTGCTCGCCATTCCGCCTGCAGCCGGGCGAGCTGCGCGGCTACTTCGATGGTTGGGAGATCGTGCATGATCGTGAAGGCGTCGATCCTTGGCAGCACCATGTTGCCGAAATTGTGGCGCGCCGGCCCGCTTCCGGATCTTGAGACGCCAGCCCAGCGTATTACACTGAACCCGTGAGCCCTGCATGATTCGCGCCGAAGGACTGGTTAAGAAATTCGGCGACTTCACCGCTGTCGACAATATATCGTTCGATGTAGCCAGGGGCGAGATTTTCGCTTTCCTCGGTCCTAATGGCGCCGGCAAAACCACCACCATCAAGATGCTCACCACGCTGCTTAGGCCCACCAGCGGAAGCGTTTCGCTCGACGGCCTCAATCCGGTCACGCATCAAACCGCGGCGCGCAAACAATTCGGGATCGTCTTTCAAGACCCCAGCGTCGACGACGAGCTCACGGCGTACGAAAATATGGATTTTCACGGCGTGCTGTATAGCGTCCCGCGCAAACTTCGCCGGGAACGTATCGAGCAGCTATTGAAACTCTTCGAACTGTGGGACCGCCGCAAGGATTATGTCAAGCAGTTTTCCGGCGGTATGCGGCGGCGCCTGGAGATCGCGCGCAGCCTGCTGCATACGCCCAACATTATCTTCCTGGACGAGCCCACCCTCGGCCTCGATCCGCAAACCCGCAATCAACTCTGGAACCACGTAAAGAAGCTGAACGAAGAGGAACAAGTCACCCTGTTCCTCACCACGCATTATATGGAGGAAGCCGAACGCGTCGCGCACCGCATCGCCATCATCGATCATGGCAAGATCATCGCCCAGGGCACTCCAGACGAGCTTAAAACGCAGACCTCTACCGAAACGTTAGAGCAGGCGTTTCTCGCACTCACCGGCGACACCATTCGCGACGAGGAAGCCAGCAGCCTCGAACAGATGCGCAATATAAGAAGAGCTTTCAGGCGGACTAAATGACAGCGGCCGTAAGGGCGATGGCGTTCATGGACGCGGCGGCACGCACGTGAACGTCGTCTACATCTTGTGGTTGCGGCAACTGAAGCGGTCAGCGCGGTCGCGATCGCGGATCATTGGCTCTTTTGCCCAGCCGTTGCTATTTTTGCTGGCCTTCGGATTCGGTTTCGGATCCATGTTCCAGAGCGCCGGCCAGGGGAACTATATCCAATTTCTGGCACCAGGCGTGATCACCATGTCGATTCTCTTTACCTCGATTTTCTCGGGCATAGAAGTAATCTGGGACCGCCAATTTGGCTTCTTAAAAGAAACGCTGGTCGCCCCCGTGCCGCGGATTTTGATCATGATCGGCCGCACGCTCGGCGGAGCAACCGTGGCCGTGCTGCAGGGAATGGTGGTGTTCTGCATATGCTTGGCGGTGGGCTTCCGCACGCCGTCCCTGCCCTTGCTGCCTCTGGCGTTCACGTTCATGATTCTGACCGCCGTCTTGTTCACTGCGGTGGGGACGGCACTCGCTTCCGTGCTGCCCGATTTCCAGGGCTTCCAACTGGTCATGAATTTTCTGGTCATGCCTATTTTTTTTCTTTCCGGAGCGTTGTTTCCGCTCACGAATGTTCCACGCGCCATGCGTATCATCGCCAGCCTCGATCCGCTTTCCTATAGCGTGGATGGCTTGCGTTTTGCGCTCATCGGAGTTTCTCATTTCGGTGTTACCCTGGATCTCGCCATACTCGGCGCGGCGACGGCGGCAGCCCTGGCCGTGGGCGGCTATTTGTTTTCGCGGATTCAGATCTGAGGGATCAAATGCGAGTCAGTCAGTTCGCCTGCTTTGCTATCATGCAAACTCATGAGAGACTACGCTATCGGTGTCGATTTAGGCGGCACCAATCTGCGCGCCGCCGCGGTCGACCGCGATGGCAAGATGCTGAACAAGATCGCTGGAACATCGGCCGGAGCGGACCGCGAGACGGTCATCCGCGACATGGTTGACTCCATCAAAGCGCTGCAGGCGGGACTTCCAGATCAACAACTCAAGGGAGTCGGCGTCGGCGTTCCAGGATTCATTTTGATGGACCAAGGCATTGTGTTGACCGCCCCAAATCTTCCCGCGCTTGAGAATTATCCGGTGCGCGATGAAGTCGAAAGACTCCTGGGAGCCAAGGTGATTCTTGAAAACGATGCCAACGCTGCGGCGCTTGGGGAACAATGGATCGGCGCCGGCCGCGGTGTCGACGATCTGATCTTGCTGACCCTGGGCACGGGTATCGGCAGCGGGATCATCGTCGACGGTAAGATTCTGCGCGGTTGTCTAGGGATGGCGGCTGAAATCGGCCACACCACTTACGCCCCCAACGGCTACCCCTGTGGCTGCGGCAACACTGGTTGTGTGGAGAAGTACGCGTCGGCAACCGCCGTATCCGCCATGGCCAAATTGATGGCCTCGGAATCGGCGGTCCGAATTTGCGATCG
>JBDTTL010000189.1:0-9565 GCA_039930665.1 Acidobacteriota bacterium | reverse complement strand
CTCTACGATCTGTCCAAGCTGCGCGGTCATCTGGCTATAGACGTAATTGATGGTGGCCGAACCCAAACCGGAGCCGTCCCAACCATAGCCGTAGGTGGGAATGGATTGCCCCGCAGGACCGTTGGTAGTGAGCGCGCCGGCGTAGTAGCGCGCCGGAATGCTGAGAATCAGCTCGCGAGAAGCCGGAAAAATATAAGCCACTTCATCGAGTGAGGTGAGTGCCGAGAGCGCTGCCGCCGTCTTGCTCGGTTCAACATGAAACATCAAGTGGGACGGATTGAGGTCGGGATTGTCTAGCGGGATAAGTCCCAAAGTGAGAAGCGTGCCGCGCGCGCGGTTCATATCGGTATCGGAGTGGAATTCCACAATGAAGTAGGCACGTGACCGGGACTGGCGTTTTGCCGCTGAGCGATCCCGAGGCAGGGAGGTCGTTGGATCGGTCGTCGTTGCGATCATCGGCGCGGTCATGGGCGCGATGAGCGGACTAATCTTATTCCTTGGACTAATGGGCGAGGCATAGTTGACCCCCAGGGCCGCGACGTCCGTAGGCTTCGCGACGATGACCAGCAATCCGTTATCGGGCACGTCGCCAAGGACTTGGACACCGTCGCGTCTCAGCGCACGCACCATCTCGGCCGTAGGATGCTGCGGAAAGTGCAGCAACAGGTGCCCGGGACCAGCGGGATTGGGGCTGGCGATTTCAGTGACGGTGGCGGTGGGATCGGTTTCCACATCCCCGGTCTTTAGATGGATTACAGATTGACCTGAGGACATTGCGCCGAAAAATAGCCAGATCGGAAAATACCGTATTGCTCGAACCATACCTCCTCATCGTCTTCCGATGAGAGAATCGCTTCCAAAATAGTACTGACTTGCTATAAGGCTTTGCCTATCCCATGCGAATCGCGTTCGTTATTCTTTTTTTGGCACTGGCTCTGAACGGCCAGTCTTCGGGCTATCTCATCAGTACGGTGTCGGGAAGCGGTTGGATCGGCGACGGCGGTCCGGCCACACAGGCGATTTTGCGGCAACCGGGGGGTGTCGGGGCGGATGCCAGCGGGAACATTTATGTCGCGGAGACCGGTGGCCACCGCGTGCGCAAGGTAGATCGCACGGGCGCGATCACGACGCTGGCGGGAACTGGTGTCGCGGGCTTCAGCGGCGACAGGGGACCGGCCGCAGAGGCACAATTGGCGTTTCCTTATGGCGTGGCTGCTGACGTTGCCGGGAACATTTACATCGCGGACCTGGGCAACGGGCGGGTGCGCCGCGTGGGAGTTGACGGCATCATCACTACGGTCGCGGGAGGAGGCACGCTTGACCCTGGTCCCGCGAATGAAGGTATGCCCGGAACATCCATGCGCCTGCTTGCACCGCGTAATCTTCTGGCGGATGATCAGGGCAATCTCTACGTCTCCGATTTCGCCGCTCATTGTGTGTTCAAGCTCTCGACCGCTGGCTTGCTCACCACCGTTGCGGGCACCGGCACGCCTGGATATTCCGGCGATGGCGGCTCGGCGGCTGCGGCGCAACTCGATTTTCCGGCGGGATTGGCGATGGGGTTTGATGGAGCGCTGTATATCGCCGACAGTTCAAACCACGCGGTGCGACGGATTTCGGGCGGCGTCATCACCACGTTCGCTTCGGTGGGAACGCCGGTCGCGCTGGCGCTAGATGTCGCAGCAACTCTATACGTGGCCGACGTTGAGAGGGGAACGCTGCTGCGATTTCCGGTGAATGGCTCCTTGCCGCCTTTGAATATTCCCGCCAACGATATCGCGCGCGCGCCGGACCTAAGCCTGTATCTTGCGGAGCGCGCCGCTGGTATTGTGCAGCGCATCCCGCTTTCGTCAGGTATCGCGCTCGCCGCCGGCGGAGCAGACCCTGCGCGCGGAGATGGCGGTCCTTCCACGGTGGCGCTGCTGAATCATCCCAGCGGGGTGGCCGCGGACACTTCCGGCAACATATATATTGCCGACCGTGACAATCATCGCGTGCGGCGCGTGACACCGGACGGAACGATTACTTCGATCGCGCCTACGGTGGCGTGGTCCGCGCCCAGCGGGGTCAGTGTTGATGCGGCGGGAAGCGTGTATGTGGTCGACACCGGTCTCGGGCAGGTCGTGCGGATAACACCCCAAGGAGCAGTGCAGGCGATCGCTCGGATGCTACCGACTGCGCCCGTTGCAGCCGTGGCGGACATGCTGGGCAACATCTATATCGCAGACGCGGACAGCATTCGAGTAGTGGACGCGGCGGGCGTCATCTCAACGCTCGTCGACCAACTGGCGGGGCCGCATGGGCTGGCGCTCGATGGCGTGGGCCACTTTTTTTTTACCGAGCAGGACGGCGCGCGCGTGCAGCGGCTCGACCTGATTTCAGGTGCGTTGAGCCTGCTCGCCCCCGGTGCGTGGAGCATTCCGCGCGGCATTGCGGTGGACGCGGCGGGCGATGTTTTCGTCGCCGATACTGGACACCAACAAATTCTGCGGGTCGATTCCGCGGGCGATGTGACGGTTGTAGCTGGAACGGCCGGCGTCCCTGGTTTTTCAGGTGACGGCGGAGCCTCGGCGAGCGCACAGTTGAATTTTCCGTGGGACGTCGCGGTCGGGCCGGGCGGTGCGGTGTACGTCGCCGATCTGGAGAACGATCGTGTGCGTCAGCTGACACTACAGACTACGCCGCCGGCACCGATTTCGGTCTTGAACGGAGCCAGCCTCGCGCCCGGTCCGGTGGCTCCGGGTATGCTGCTGGTGGTGCGCGGAAGCGGTATCCCCGTGGCGGATGCGGCCGACACCATCATCCTGATCAACTCGATTCCGGTTCCGATACTGGCCATGGACGACATGCAGATCCAGGTACAGGCACCCTCCACGATGGCAACTCCCGACGACGCTCAGATTGTGATCGTTCATCAGGGCAAAATTGCGGCGACCGTAACTGCGACTACGGCGGCAGCCGCGCCGGCGCTGTTTCCGATCGATCCTAAGGCGGTCACGGCGGCACCCGGCGCGCTCGTCACTTTATACGGAACAGGTCTCGGCCTGGGCGATCTGCCGGTGACCGCGACCATCGGCGGAGTTACAGCCGAGGTGGCGGCACTCGACCCATCGCCGGGCTACGCGGGCTTGTTCCGCATCGATCTGAGGATTCCCGCGGGGCCCATCCCGGAGGTCGCGGCTGTAGTCGTCATGGCAGGCAGCACCACAAGTCAAGCCGGCGTCAACATCACGATCTTGCCCCAGTGAGCGTTACGTTTGCCTGCTACCACGGCATCTGCCGCTTGGAGAACTTCCGACCGATCTCCGCTGTCTCCGGGCTGGCCGGCCCGATCATGACGCCTTCCTTAATCAAGTCGATGACGTCGTCCTTGGCAAACGAGTTCAGGAAGAACAGCTTGTTGGCTTTGACGGCCGTGAAAACCTTGGAGCGCGCCGCTTGCATCCGCGGATCCTTCACCGAATTCGGTCCGCGGACCCCCAGCGACAGAGCCATGTCGCCCGGTCCCCACTCGGCAAAAGCGATGCCCGGAATCTTCAGGGTCTCCTCGACGTTCGCGAGGGCGTACTTGTCTTCGATTTTCACGCCCAGCAGCAGCTCGCCGTTGGGATTCAGCGGCCAGGCGTCGGCTTTATCCAAATATTCTTCGCCAGAGATGCCCCAGATCTTCGCCGCCGTCGGCGTCCCGTGGGCCCCGCGCCGCCCTTCCTTAATTCCGTTACCCACTCCCTGTTTGTGGATCGGAAACCGAACGGCTTCGACGAACGCGCGCACTCCAGCCGGCGAATCGGCATGCGTCAGCAGGACTCCGTGGACGCCCGTCGCCAGCACCTGCTGAAACATCCAGGAGTTGGCGCGAACCGACTCTTCGTCGAGCGCATTCACCGGCACGTTGACGATCACAGCGGGTGTGCGATGTCCACTCTTGGTGGGACCGCCCGCCACCAAGCCTTCCATATATTCGGAGAGGCCTTTGACGTCGTAAGGCGCGTGCTCCATGTCGTAGCTGATGTAATCCGCAAAGATCTGGGCGTCTTTTTTGCCCTGTTCAAAACTTCCGTTAGTGCCGGAATGCGAGCCGGTGTAATAGACCGGCTGCCCCGCTTGTAACAACTCGATTGCGCGGTTGATGTGCTTGGTCTTCGGCATCTCCGCGGCGGCGAGGATAGTCACGCCGACAATCAGACCGAATCCGGCCAGCATCGCGGCTAGCTTGGCTTTCGTACTTCCCATCGACATAGTTGGAGTTCTCCTTTTGAACAGCAAACTAGTTTACTTGAAATTAGGCGCGGCCGGAAGGGTGGCACGATGGTACACGCCCGAGCACGCTATACTGAAGGAGTCTGCCCCGCGCGCGGTCCGACTCTGTAGAACCCAAGCATGTTATCCATCAACAATATTTCCATGCGCTACGGCGCTCGCATTCTTTTTGAGGAGGTGACCACCACCTTCCAGGCGGGCCGCCGTTATGCGGTCACCGGCCCGAATGGCGCGGGCAAGTCCACGCTCATGAAGATTATTACGGGCGAGATCGAACCCAGCAAGGGTTCCATCACGCGGCCTAAGAAAATGGGCGTGTTGAGCCAGGATCAGTTTGCCTTCGACGCCTTCCGCGTGGTGGATGCGGTGATCATGGGCAACAAGGTGCTTTGGTCGGCGCTCGAAGAGCGTGAGGCGCTGTACGAGAAAGACCCCGAGCTGCTCACCGACGAAGACGGCATGCGCCTGGGTGAGCTCGAAGGCATTGTCGGCGATGAAGGCGGATACACGGCGGAGACGGACGCGGCGGTGTTGCTCGACGGCCTGGACATTCCCGAATCTCTGCATGACCGCAAGATGGGCGAGTTGCAAGGCGGCCAAAAGGTCCGCGTACTTCTCGCGCAGGCGCTGTTCGGCACTCCCGGCCTGCTGCTGCTCGACGAGCCTACCAACAACTTGGATCTCGATTCAGTCCACTGGTTGCAGGATTACCTGCTGCGCTACAACGGCTGCCTGATCGTCATCTCGCACGATCGCCACTTCCTCAATGAAGTCTCCACGCATTGCGCCGATATCGACTATCAAACCATCATTATGTACCCCGGCGGTTACGACGAAATGGTGTTGCAGAAAACCCAAATTCGGACCCGCATCGAGTCGCAGAATGCGCAGCGCGAGAAGAAGATCGAGCAGCTCAACGAATTCATCCAGCGTTTTTCGGCCGGGACGCGATCATCGCAGGTGACTTCGCGCCGCAAGGAAGTGGAGCGCCTGCAGACTTCCGATCTAGCTCGCTCCAACATCGCGCGCCCCTTCATCAGATTTGCAATGAACCGGCCGTCGGGACGGCACCCGCTCGAAATCAAGGGGTTGTCGAAGGCTTACGACGCCACCAAGGTGGTCTCCAACTTCACCGCGAGCCTCAGCCGGGGCGAAAAGATCGCGCTGATGGGCCGTAACGGGGCGGGGAAAACTACCATGCTGCGCTCCATCGTCGAGCCGGGCTTCGCCGACTCAGGCACCGCCGAGTGGGGCCACGAAGTATCGGTCGGGTATTTCGCGCAGGATCATCGCGAGTCCATCCCAAGCGGCTACACGCTGCTCGAGTTCCTGCATAGCTTCGATCCGCAGGCGGCGCAGGAAGAGTTGCGCGGCTTGCTGGGACAGATGCTGTTCTCAGGCGATGACGCCCTGAAGAAGACCGACGCGCTCTCCGGCGGCGAGGCCGCACGCATCATCTTCTGTAAGCTCATGCTCGAAAAGCCCAACTTCCTGGTGCTCGATGAGCCGACGAATCACCTGGATCTCGAATCCATTAACGCGCTCAATATTGCATTGCAGAAGTACGACGGCACCGTGCTGTTAGTCACTCACGATCACGACGTGATCGACGAAGTCGCCACGCGCATCTGGCACTTCGATCACGGCAAGATTGAAGACTTCAAGGGCCCCTACGCAGAGTACATGAGCCAGGCGAAGCAGACGGTGGGAAAGACGTAGCCCTAGCCCGCTTCTTTATCGAGTGGGGCTGCGGGTGTAACCTCAGCCGGCGGATTCGGGGAAGGGGCGGTCGGCGCCGCGCAATCCGGAAGAGCCTGCGTTGCGTCACGATCGTTGATGGAAACGAATTCGAAGTAGTAACCCCACAACAGTAATCCGAGGCCCCCATTGGCGAGGATTGCGACTGCCGGTGACACCAAAGCGATCGACCAAATGAGCCCAGTTGTTAACGCGTACCAAGAGAACTGGTCGAGTGCGGTGGCTTTATCGAGCAGATCTTTCCTTATGCGGGGCTTCTTACCTGGTAGCGATTTGTCACTGCTGGTATCGGTCCATCGACTTGCATGGGCGTAGCACAAGATTGAAACCATTGCGAGCATGGTAGCCAAGCCGAGCATTCCAAGAGCAAACCGTGCCGGGCAGTCCTTGACCGCTAAGGTGTTGATGGCTCCTACCGCGGCCGCCCCGAGCGCCGCCTGCATGGAAACACGGGAAATCGCTGAGGGAACGTAGTCCCCCCGGTCGGGGCGCTCCACCTTTAGCCGGCCTCTCAAGCCGCGAATGCAAGCATTTTTGCCATCGTAGTAGTGTAAAACTTGAAAGATCAAAAATGAAACCAACGAGACCAGCATTACCGCCTGATGCGGGATGTCCAGGGATTCAGGCCACTCTGGAAACACCGCAAGGAGCAGAACTTTATTCGCGCTTATGTAATATAGCGTGAGGCTCGCGGCGATAAAAACAATAGCAGTGCCCCACTTCCAAGTGGATTCAGTTTCGTTTTGCGACCAAAGATTCGGAAGCCCCGGATTCAATTGGCACCTCCCGAAAGGGTTCCCAATTATCGCAAATTCTGCGGATGCTAATCGTGGCGACGAGTCGGTTTAGGGGGGCCAGCGTTCCGAGGCCCAGAGTTCCGCGATACGGGATTGCGGCGGCCTGCGCTGCGCAATTCAGAGTCACGTCGCTCAGGTTTGCGTGGGGCTTCTTGACCAACTTTCGGAGCTCCGGCGTCGCGCCGTCCAGCATTGCGTGATGCGAAGTCACGCCGCCCAGGATTGTGTGGGGCTTCTTGACTAACTTTCGGCGCTCCGGCGTAGGGCCGTCCAGCATTGCGTGATGCTAGGTCACGCTGCCCAGGTTTGCGTGGGGCTTCTTGGCCAGTTTTCGGTGCACCGGCGTCGCGCCGTCCAGCATTGTTTGAGGCGAAGTCACGCCGTGCAGCTTTGCGCAATCCGAGGTTACGGGGCTTGGATTTGAATGCCTTCTTGTGCGCCGAGCCGGCCATTAGTGGCTTCCTCGAAGGATCTAGGCTTGACGATGCACCGGCAGAGGCATCGGGCGCCACGCCAGACTTTCCGATCTCATCCAGCTTCAGAACTCTTTTGAACTTCTCCACTTCCTGCGGCGTCAGGGAGCGGTAGCGGGCGGGTGCGATGTCCAGTTCCAGGAAACCAATTTTCACGCGGCGCAGCTTTTCCACCAGCTTGCCGAAGTGCTTGAACATGATGCGGATCTGGTTCTGGCGGCCCTCGGTGATCTTTACTTCGTACCAGGGATTCGGTCCGTGCTTGATGCGCTTCAGTTCGGCGGGCGCGGTCCTTTTCCCGTGCATCGGAATGCCTTCGCGAAACTGTTTCTCTTGCGCCTCGGTGAGCGCGCCGGTCGTCTTAACTACGTAAGTCTTGGTGACGTGGTTGGCGGGCGCGGTGAGGCGGTGCGCAAACTCGCCATCGTTGGTCAGCAGCAGCAGGCCTTCGCTGTGATAATCCAGGCGGCCCACCGGGAACACGCGCTCGCGGACGCCACGCATTAGATGCATCACGGTCTGCCGACCCTCGGGATCGGAAACCGTGGTCATGCATTCCTTGGGCTTATTGAGCGCGATATAGGTCAGGTGCTTGGGCGCGCGAAGCAGGCGGCCGTCCACCTTGATGTGGTCGTCGTCGATGTCGGCCTTCGAGCCCAGCTCGATAATGGTCTTGCCATTCACCGTCACGCGGCCTTCGACGATCAGCTCCTCGGCTTTGCGGCGGCTGGTGACACCGGCCTGCGACAAAAGTTTTTGCAGACGTTCTTCAGGCATTTTTCGCCGGCGGCGCGTCGGGCGTCTCTAACGGTAATTCGGCTTGTGGTTCGGGCTCCGGCTCACTCACCGAAAGCCGCCCCAGCTCCTCGAATTCCTTGAGCGTCGGCAGCTCGCTCAGATCTTTCAAACCGAATTGCACTAGGAACTCCTTGGTAGTTTTGTAGAGGATGGGCTTGCCCACTACGGTCTTGCGACCGGCCTCGGCGATGAGCTTGCGGTCGAGCAGGGTTTGCAGAACGCTCGCGCCCTGCACTCCGCGAATATCCATGATCTCGGGCGTGGTCACCGGCTGCTTATAGGCGATCACGGCCAGCGTTTCGAGAGCTGCCAGCGACAGCTTCAGCGGCGGGGTCAGCTTCTTGACGAAGGCGCGCACGGCTTCGTGGTGCTCGGCCTTGGTGGCCATCTTGTAGCCGCCGGCGATCTCGCGAATGCTCAAGCCGTGGCCGGGCGCGGCGAATTCCTCCACCAGTTCATCCAGCAGCCGCTTGACCACGTCGATGGGACGTTCGAGCGCCGCCGCCATTTGCTGCGCGGAGAGAGGCTCGTCGGTTACGTAGACGATGGCCTCCAAGATCGCCTTCAGGTGGGCGTCGAGGTTCTCAACCGGCCGTTCCTCCGTCAATTGTGAAGCGTCGATTTCGTCCATGAGCCTTTCCTAGTGATATCCTTCGGGCCTACTGATAACCTTCTTCGATCGCGGCCAGGTTGGTTTCGGTCGAGAATGCGGCGTCAAATCCCTTCAGTCGCTTCAACCCGATCTCGCCGAAGGCATCGCCTTGCGTGAGCCCGACGGCCTGCAGCTTCACCAGCTCCAGCAGTGCCAGGAACAGGCAGATCATAGCCCGGCGGCTGCGCTGCCGCTCGAACAATTCGCGCGCGGAAACCACGCCGTGGCGGCTCTCGTTCTCGAAAATGGCGCGCACGTAACGGATCATGTCCGGCACGGAAACGTCCTCGTTGGTGATCTCATACACTGGACGGTTCTTGGCGCGTTCGAGCACGCCCTGAAACGTCTTCACCAAATCGTGCAGCGTGACCGCCAGGCCGGGCGTGCCATCGTCCTCGGCGCGGAACTGCTCGATCTGCGGATTGGACCACACCGCTTCTTCCACCACCCGCTTCTGATGCAGCATTTCCGCGGCGCTCTTGAAGCGCTCGTGCTCTAGCAACTGGTTCACCAGTTCGGTTCGCGGATCCTCTTCCGGCGCGAGATCCTGCAAGGCCGGGTCGCGCGGCAGCAGCGTTTTCGATTTGATCTGGATGAGCGTCGCCGCCATGTAGATGAACTCGGCGCTCAGCTCCGTATCCATCTCCAGCGCTTTCTGCATGTATTCCAGATATTGGGCGGTGATTTGCGCGATGGGGATGTCGTAGATGTTGATCTCCTGCTTGCGGATCAGATCCAGCAGCAGGTCGAGGGGCCCATTGTAGTGTTCCAGATGAAAATTCAGCGGAGACGACACGTCAATCTAGAATAGCAAGGGGAGCCAAATG
>JBDTTL010000188.1:0-9600 GCA_039930665.1 Acidobacteriota bacterium | reverse complement strand
CTAAGGCATGCTTCACCAAGAAAACTGCCGGCCTCCAGAACACCGATGACCGCTTGTTTGCCGAGATTGGAAACGGCGGTGAGTTTGACTCGGCCTTTCTTGATGTAAAAAACCGCATCCCCGGTGTTCCCCTGCTCATAAATCACTTGGCCTGGACGGTAATCTGAAGCCGTGATTCCATCCCCAAATGCGGCCAATGTCCTAAGATCGAAAGGTGGCGGGCCCCGCTTTTCCATTTCCTTCATCACGATCTCGTTGTTCTTCAGTATAAGAGCGTGAAGAGGGGCAAATTCTTCGCCAGTGAGTCTGGGGATGAGATCGGCAAACGCGGAATCTAGAGCAGCCACGCAAGCGGTGAAGCTAAGCCGGCGACCGAGGAAGCGCTTTATAACCTCTCGAGTCTCTCTCTTATATACTTCCATGCTGCCTTGAAGTATAGCGCCCCTTAACTTAAGGGCCGACCCGATTCCCCATTTTGCAGAGCCAGGGTTTTAGCGACCCTGCGCTATCATATTATGCGTGCAACCGGACGCAGCTCTTCAGCTCGCCACCCAGCAATTGAATCGGGTGCGCGAGGAAATCGGGAAAGTGATCGTTGGACAGCAGGAAGTGGTGGATGGCGTTCTCATCTGCCTGCTCGCGGGAGGTCACGTTTTGCTCGAGGGCGTACCGGGCCTGGGTAAGACCACGCTCCTGCGGACACTTTCGCGCGTGCTGCATCTCAAGTATTCGCGCATCCAGTTCACTCCCGATCTGATGCCCGGCGATATCACCGGCACCATGATTATCGATACCGAGGGCGGCGCAAAGTCTCTGCGCTTCCAGCCCGGACCCATCTTCGCGCATCTGGTGCTGGCGGATGAAATCAATCGCGCCACGCCGAAAACACAATCCGCCCTGCTCGAAGCCATGCAGGAGCACACTGTCACCAGCGGCACCACCACCCACCAACTGGAAGCTCCATTTCTAGTGATGGCCACCCAGAACCCCATCGAAATGGAAGGCACGTATCCGCTGCCGGAGGCGCAGCTCGACCGCTTCCTGATGAAGATCCTGGTGCGTTACCCGTCGCGCGAGGACTTGAGCACCATCGTCACGCGCACCACGCAAAAGGAAGAAGCCGAGCTGAGAACGATCTTAAATCGCGAGGAAATCATGGAGCTGCGCCGCACTTGCCGCCACGTTTTAGTCGCACCGCACGTGCAGAGTTACGCTATCGATTTGGTAATGGCGACACAGCCGGATACTTCCGAATCGCACGCGCTTTCGAAGAAATTCATCCGCTTCGGTAGCTCGCCGCGAGGGGCGCAGGCGCTTGTCGAATGCGGGCAGGTGCTGGCATTGATGCGCGGGCGGCTGCATCTGGCGATCGAAGACGTGCAGACCGTCGCCGCCGCGGTGCTGCGGCATCGCATCATTTTGAATTTCGACGCGCACGCCGAAGGGCAGACCACGGAGACGATCTTAGACAAGATCATCCCCAGTGTAATGGCAACGCAGGCAGGCGCCAAGGTATAGGCAGTGCCGGACAACGGGCCGCTGATTGACACTCCTCTGCTCGAAAAACTGGAGCGCCTCGCGATCCAGTGGCAAAAGTCTCTGCCCGGAGCGGTGGGCGGCCACAACACCTCGCGTTTTGCCGGCGGCGGCCAGGAATTTCTCGATCACCGCCAGTTCTATGACGGCGACGACCTGCGTGCCGTGAACTGGCGCGCTTATCTGCGCCTGGAAAAAATGTTCCTCAAGATGTTCCAGCTCGAGCCGCGCATTCCGGTGCGAGTGCTGGTCGACATCAGCAAGTCCATGTTGACAGGCGGGCTGACTGGTCAAGATGGCGCAAGAGGCCCGCTCTCTAAGTTCGACTACGCTCGCAAGCTGGCGGCCGCGCTGTGTTACGTGTCGCTAGTGCGTCTGGATTCCATCTACCTGCAACCGTTCGCAGAAAAGCTGGGAGATCCGTTGCGGCTGGGCGGAGGGCGGCAGCGCTTCCAGCCGGTGGCGAACTACCTGCAAGCCCTGAAGCCCGGCGGCGCGACGCATTTCATCGATGTCACGCGCGATTTCATTGCGCGCTACCCGCAGCGCGGCCTAGTGATTATCATCTCGGATTTTCTGGACGACGCCAGCTGCGAAAAGCCCCTGCAATATCTGGCGGATTTCGGCCACGAGATGATCCTGATCCATACTTGGGCGGATGAAGACCGCGAACCGCCCTGGGACGGCGAACTGGATCTCGAAGACGCCGAATCCGGCACGCGGGTGCAGTTGGCGTTCGACGATAGCGCGCGCGCGGAGTACACAGCGGCCTTCGATCAGTACGCTCTGCAACTGCGCAATGTGGCGCTGCGTAACCGGGGGCGGTATGTTGGATTGCCGACCTCCGTTTCGATCGAGGAAGCGATTTTCGGTCCGATTGTGCGCGCCGGCGCCATTGCGTAGGCCATGAATTTTCTGAACCTCAGTTTCGGCGAGCTCCTGGGGCTGGCGGGAATCGTCTCCGCGGGCATCGTCGCACTGTACTTGCTGGATCGCACCAAGCGCCGGCAAGTGGTGGCCACGCTGCGCTTCTGGACAGCTGGGAAGCTGCCCGAGGAGCTGCAGCACAACCGCCGTATTCATCAACCCTGGAGCATGGCGTTGCAGTTACTCAGCATGCTTTTGCTGCTGCTGGCCATCGCGGCCCCGCGTATCGGCGACCTGGGCGCCGCGCGCGACCACGTACTGCTGCTGGACACTTCGGCCTGGATGGGCGCGCGGGCACGGCAGGGCATTCTTCTCGATCAAGCCAAGACCGCGGCTCTGGTTTACGTCAAGTCTTTGCCGCTGCTGGATCGCGTGATGCTGGTGCGGGCCGATGCCCTGGCGACGCCAGTCACCCAGTTCGATTCCGATAAGAACGCGGTAGCGGATGCGATCCGGCGCTCTCGACCGAGCACGTCCGCGCTGAATCTGGAGCAGGCGCTGGAGTTCGCTCAGCAAGCCCAGCGGCTGCAATCGCAGAAGTCCGGCGAGATCGTGTTTGTGGGAGCCGGCCGCATCGCTAAACAAGATACCGAACTGGCGGTGCCGGAAAATTTGCGGGTGATCTCGATTCCCTCGAACGGCGAAAATGTGGGATTGCGAAAATTGAGTGTCCGCCGCGCGACCTCAACAGCATCGACACCGGCCGGCGACGACACCTGGGAAGCATTCGTCGAATTGCGCAATGACGGGTCGCTGCCCCGGGAGATCACGTTGCTGCTGCAGTTCGGAGGCACTGCGGCGGGGAGCAAGACCATGACGCTGGCGCCAGGCTCGGAAACCCAGTCGACATTTTTGTTTCACGCCAAGGCGGCCGGCTTTCTGGAGGCGCGAGTCACTTCCACTAATGGCCGCGGCGATGCGTTTCCGCAAGATGACACCGCGGTTATCGGAGTCCCCGTCGGCAAGACGCTGCATATGGCCGTGTACTCGCCCGAACCGGACTTGTTGAAGCCGCTGCTTACAGGTAACGTACAGGTTCAGGCGACGTTCGATCTTCCCGCGAAGTACGACCCACAGATCCCGGCCGACATCGTGGTGTTCGACCGCTTCGTTCCGAAGACGGTGCCCGCGAATACGGCGTCGGTTTGGATCGAGCCGCCGGCGGGTTCGCCGTTCACCATTCGCTCCACCGCGCGCAAAGTGAAATTGGATCGCTGGCATCAGGATACCGCCCTCGGCGCGGGACTCTATACAAAGGATGTGGAACTGGCTTCAACCGAGGTCTTCACACTCGCACCGGGGGACCAGTCAGTGGCGGAGACACCCCAAGGCCCCGTAGTGGTGCAACGGATAGGGGCCGTGAAGATGGCGGCGCTGGGCTTTGATCCAGTGCGCTCGACCATGAGATACGATCTGTCCACGCCGCTGCTGATCGCAAATCTGCTGCGCTGGATGGCTCCGGAAATTTTTCGGCGATCGGACGTGCAAGCGGGTACCGTGGGCACCGTGAATGTGACCCTTGATAAAGGCGTGAACCCGGCCGACGTCAAAGTTCTGGGCGACGATCAACGGCCGCTGCCCTTCACCATAGAAGGCAACCGTCTGCAATTCTTCGCGGGCGCGCCGGGCAATGTCCACGTGCTCACCGGCGATCGCGAAAGAGTTTATTCTTTGACCTTGCCGGATGTCGGCGACGTCGCCTGGCAGCCGCCGGCGAACGTGGCGCGAGGTGTGCGGCGCAGCCTGGTCGAGTCAACCTCCGCCCCGAATCCGTGGCCTTGGCTTGCGCTTGCAGGCGGGCTCGGGTTGCTCGCGGACTGGCTACTCTACGGCCGCAAGCAAATTGTGCGGCTGACGCCGCGGCCTGCGTCGCTCAATCTGGTGGAACGCTTACGGCGGAGGAAGGCGTCATGACTTTCGACCGCGCGTGGGTGCTGGCACTGGCATGGATTCCGCTCGCCTGGGGATATCTCGAATATCGCCGCACCCCGCGTAAACTCGGCTTGG
This sequence comes from Acidobacteriota bacterium, assembly GCA_039930665.1. Taxonomy (GTDB): domain Bacteria; phylum Acidobacteriota; class Terriglobia; order Bryobacterales; family Bryobacteraceae; genus Palsa-187. The sequence continues at coordinate 5,130 of JBDTTL010000188.1, read as the reverse complement.
CGCTGAAAATCGCGACCTTCACGCTGATCCTGCTGGCACTGGCGCAGCCGCGCTTAAGCATCTCCACCGCGAAAGTAGCCGTGGGCGTGCTGGTCGACACGTCGGCGAGCGTGTCGTCGCGCGACCTCGATCGGGCGTCGAAAGTGGTGTCGAACCTGGATGACGCGCGCGGCAGCAATGCGTTGCGCGTGGTGCCATTCGCGCGCTCCACTCGCCTGGCAGATTTGACGGAGGGCCAGAAGCCTTGGAAGCTGCGCCTGACTTCGGGCTCCGATGGCCGTTCGACCGATCTCGAGGCAGCGGTCCGCGAGGCCGTCAGTTCCCTGCCGTCCGGAATGCTGCCGCGGCTCGCCCTGATCTCCGATGGCAGGGAAAACAAAGGCAGCATAGCGCGTGCGGCGTGGCAGGCGCGGCAATCTGGAATTCCGATCGATACGTTCGCGATGGCCGGGCGTGACCGGCCCGCACTGCGCTTGGAATCGGTGAGCCTGCCGGTCAATGCATTTACGGGAGAGCCGTTCGCAATCGATTTGGCAGTGTCGGCGCCGCGTAAGACGCAAGCGGAAGTGGAGCTATCGGCGGAGGGTCGCTCGCTGGGCGTGTCGCAGGTGACGCTCAACCCCGGCGTGAATCCCATTCGGATGCAAGCAAACATAGACACGGCGGGTGCGCTGGATCTCTCGATCGCCGTGCGCACCAGCGGCGCGGGCGAATTGCATGTGGATCAGGCAGTTATGTTGCGGCGGCCCAAGGCGCTGTATGTCTCGATCGATCCGCCGAATATCGACAATGCATTGCCCGGAGCGCTGACCGCGGCCCAATTCGAAGTGACGCGTGCCGACGACATTACCGCCACCAACCTTGGCGACTATCAATTGGTGGTTCTGAACAATTGGGATCTGGAGAAAATCCCGGCGCCGCGCAAGGCGGATCTGGAAAAGTACGTCAAGCAGGGCGGCGGCCTGCTGGTGATCGGCGGCGAGCGCAATGTCTACGACCTGAAGAAAAAAACCGAGGACGCCCTAGATCGCGCGCTGCCCGCGAAGCTGCTGCCTCCGCAATCGGCCGAAGGCACCGTGGTGGTGCTGATCCTCGACAAAAGCTCGTCGATGGAAGGGCCGAAGATGGAGTTGGCGCGCGCCGCAGCTACCGGACTGGTTAGCAATCTGCGTCCCATCGATCAAGTGGGCGTGCTGATTTTCGACAACTCTTTTCGCTGGGTGGTGCCCATCCGAAAGGCTGACGACCCGCGCGCGATCAACGCGCTGATCGCGGGCATCACGGCCGACGGCGGGACGCAGATCGCGCCCGCGCTCACGGAAGCGTATCAGAAGATCTTGCCCGTGGAGGCCACTTACCGTCACATCCTGCTGCTGACCGATGGAATTTCCGAGGAGGGCAACAGTTACGCGCTGGCCAAGGAGGCCAAGGAACATCAGGTCACAATTTCGACGATCGGCTTGGGCGCGGACGTTCACCGCGAATACCTGGAGATGGTGGCTAATATCGCCGACGGCAAATTTTACTTTCTGAAAGATCCAACCGGACTTGAGCAAATCGTTCTGCGCGATGTGATGGAGCACACCGGTACCACGGCGGTAGAGAAACCGCTGTCGGCTGAGGTGGCCCTGCAGACCGAAATCCTGGACGGCCTCAATATCGAAACGGCGCCTCCGCTGCGGGGTTACGTGCGCTTTGAGGCAAAGCCAACCGCCGAGACGATTCTGCGCTTCGATAAGCGCGAGCCACTGCTGGTGCGTTGGCAGTATGGACTGGGACGCTCCGCGGTATTTACGTCGGACGCGAAGGCGCGCTGGGCTGCGAGCTGGATTTACTGGAAAGGCTTCGACAAGTTCTGGACCAATCTGAGCCGCGACCTGTTGCCGCACACGCAAGGGGGCGAAGCGACGGTCGAGTACGACAGCGCCGACGGCGAATTGGTGGCGAACTACCGGCTGAGCGAGGGACTGGACGAACCGAAAGAGATTCCCGCGATTTACGTGATCGGGTCCGACGGCTTTAAAAAGCAGATGGATGTAATCAAAGTGGGCGTCGGCGTGTATCGCGGAAGACTGCAGATCGGCTCGCGCCAAGGCTTGTTCCGCGTACGGCCCCTCGTCGATACGCCGGCGTTTCCCGAGGTAGGCCTCTACCGTCCGGAAGTGGAACTCACCGAATACGGTTCCAATCAGACGTTACTAAAACAGGTGGCGGAGTTCACCGGAGGGCGGTTCGAGCCGGCTCCCCGAGAGGTGTTCGACGCGGGCGCGCGCACGCTGGCGTCCACACTGCAACTGTGGCCCGGGCTGCTCGGGTTGGCCATCATCGCGAACCTGCTGGAATTGGTGATGCGCAAGTGGAAGGGTTTATTCGGCCGCAGTTAGCGACTTCCAGTGCCGGTACACCAGCGAAAGCGGCAAGCCCATTACGTTGAAGTAGCATCCGTTGACGCTCTCGACAAATTTGGAGGCGAGTCCTTGAATCGCGTAGGCGCCGGCCTTGTCGAAAGATTCGCCGCTGGCAACGTACTCCACGATTTCGGGTTCCGTAAGCAGCGCTAAGCATACTTGCGTGGACGAGTGATCGACGATGACGCCGTCGCGATGGCGCAGGCAGATGCCGGTGATCACGGTGTGCTCGCGGCCGGAGAGCAGGCGCAGCATCGCGCGGGCGTCTGCGGCGTCCACCGGTTTTTCTAGAACCTGCTCGTCGATGATGACGACGGTATCCGCACCTAATACGATTTCGTCGGAATCCTCCCAGGCGGCTTCGGCTTTGGCGCGCGCCAGACGCATTGCGTAATCCACCGGATTCTCGCCCGCGGCGCGGCGCTCTTCCACCGGTTTCGCGCGTACTGTGAAACGGAATCCGGCGACGGCCAGCAATTCGTGCCGGCGTGGCGATTGCGATGCTAAAACAAGTTCACGGACCATAGTAGTAACTCCCCGGTATAACATTCCCGGCATGCTAAAATCGAATTTCCCCCGACAAATGGAGACCATGGAACGCGCAGGACGTCTCATCGGAAAAATGAAAGCGTCACCCGGCCTAACCGATCCGGAAACACGTGTGCGTATGGCGTGGCCGGTAGCGGCGGGCAAAAAAATCGCAGTCAAGACCCGCCCGGCGAATCTGGTGCGCGGGACGCTGGTCGTAGAGGTGGAAGATATCGTCTGGCAGCGGCAGCTCAACACGCTGCGCCACTTTCTGCTGCGAAATTTGCATAAGGAACTGGGCGAGGCGCTGGTGACGGAAATCGATTTTCGCCCGATGCCTCGGCGACTAGCTCCTCAACGGGCGGAGACGGCCCGGCCCGGAAGAATGATCGACGGAATTCACGATCCTGTATTAGGCCTGCTGTACCAACAATCGAAGAAGAAGGAAACGGCGTGAAAATTACGGAGCAGGAAGTCCGGCGAGTGGCGGATCTGGCGAACCTGGCGCTGCGCGACGATGAAGTAGCGCGCATGGCGCACGATCTGGACGGGATTTTGAGCCACATCGACAAGCTGAACGAATTGGATACGAGTAACGTGGAACCCATGGCGCAGGTATTATTCGACGCGGAAGAGACCGCCACTCTGCGCGAAGATCGCGAACGCCCGTCGCTCACAAATGCCGAGGCGGTGGCCAACGCTCCCGTCACAAGCGGCGGCTACTACAAGGTGCCGAAGGTGATCGAACGATGACGGGGGGACCACTCCACGGGCTCACCATCGATTCGATCCGCGCCGGCCTTCTGGAGAAAAAGTTCAGCGCAGAAGAACTGACCCGGCAATCGCTGGCCCATGCCGAAACCGAGAATCCCAAGACCAACGCTTACTTGACGTTTTCATCGGAGCGCGCGCTGAGCGCGGCGCGGGCGGTGGATGCAAAGATTGCCAGCGGCGAAGATCCCGGAGCGCTTGCCGGCGTGCCGATCGCGGTGAAGGATGTAATTTTGACGCGCGGGCTGCGTACCACGTGCGGCTCAAAGCTGCTGGCGAATTATGTTCCCCCGTACGATGCCACGGCGGTGATCCGCCTGGAGCAAGCCGGCGGCATAATCCTGGGCAAGACCAACTGTGACGAATTTGCCATGGGATCGTCGAACGAAAACTCCGCCTTCGGGCCGGTGCGGAATCCGCTTGCCCTGGATCGCGTGCCTGGGGGATCGAGCGGCGGGTCGGCTGCTGTGGTCGCGCAGGAGACCGCGTTGGTCTCACTCGGCTCAGATACCGGCGGTTCCATCCGGCAGCCGGCATCGTTCTGCGGGATCAGTGGTGTGACGCCGACGTATGGGCGGGTGTCGCGCTACGGGCTGACGGCATTCGCTAGCTCGCTCGATCACATCGGACCGTTCGGAAAAACTACGCGCGACGCGGCGCAGCTTTTGCAAGCGATCGCCGGCCGCGATGAAATGGATGCGACCTCGGCCTTCGCTCCAGTGCCGGACTACGCGGCAATGCTCGACGGTAAACTTCCGGGCGTGAAGATCGGCCTCCCGCGCGAGTACTTCGAAGACCTGGCGAGCGAGACCGGAGATTGCGTGATGGCCGCCGTCGAAGTCCTCAGGAAACTGGGTTGCGAGGTGCGCGACATTGCGCTTCCGCACACGCCCTACGCAGTAGCGGCCTACTACATCATCGCCACGGCGGAGGCCAGCGCGAACCTGGCGCGTTTTGATGGCGTGCGTTACACCACGCGCTCAAACGGGAGTGGCACGCTTTCAGAAATGTATCGCATGACGCGCGAAGAAGGCTTCGGCGACGAATGTAAGCGCCGCATCATGCTGGGAACTTATGTGCTGAGTGCAGGCTATTACGATGCGTATTATCTGAAGGCGCAGCAGGTGCGCCGTTTAATCGCGAGCGATTTCGCGCAGGCCTTCGAACAAGTCGATGCCGTCATTGCGCCGGTGTCGCCCTTCCCTGCGTTTAAAATCGGCGAGAAAGTGAAAGATCCGATTGCCATGTATCTTTCCGACATCTACACCATTACGGGGTCGCTGGCCGGGATTCCATGCATGAGCGTCCCCTGCGGGCTCACGGCGGAGGACTTGCCGGTTGGGTTGCAGATTCTAACACGTCACTTTGACGAAACCACGATGTTCCGCATGGTCTGGGCCGGCGCCATGCCGGCCGCCGATCC
>JBDTTL010000187.1:0-9610 GCA_039930665.1 Acidobacteriota bacterium | reverse complement strand
GGCCTCGGCGTCGTCGCTGCTGAGCATGTCGTAGACGCCCACGTGCAATTCGGTCCCGCGCGAGGTGTGGCAGGTGACCTCCTCGCTCAAGAAGAAATCGGGGTGACGACACAACGATTCCGACGAATCTCTGGAGTCGTGATCAATCAAGGTTACCCGATCCATGCCGCGGCGCTTCAGGGTGGCGTAGACCTCGGCAGGATCGCTGTAACTCTCCCGGCAGATCCGCTCAAAGACCGGAACCGTGCACATGCCGGAGTGCACGGTGTGGACATGCAGATCGCATTTCATGCCTTCTTATAGCAGGCAGGCGTTACAGTTTCGCTCCGCTTTGAATAACATTGGAAAACATTTTGGTCCGCAATTGTTTTATTCGTAGAGCGCCTTGGATTCTGCCTGGACAGCATGCGATGCTGAATGAAGAAGGAGCTACCGACTGGCCCGTAAATCGCCCCCCAAGGGGCCCGCGCCCCCGTTGAGAATCGTTTCCATTGGCGGGGGCACCGGCCTTTCCACACTACTGCGGGGGCTAAAGCGCTACGTGAAGGCGGCGGAGGGCTCGCTCGAGCTCACTGCGATCGTTACCGTGACCGACGACGGCGGAAGTTCCGGCCGCCTGCGCCGCGAGTTTGACGTGCTGCCGCCGGGAGACATTCGCAACTGCATGGTTGCTCTGGCGGAATACGAGGGGTTGATTGCGCGTTTGTTTCAATACCGTTTCGCCAGCGGGCGGGGCCTGAAAGGTCACAGCTTCGGCAACCTTTTCCTGACCGCCATGACGCATCTGACGGGCGACTTCGCCCACGCGGTGACGCTCTCCTCCCAGGTGCTCTCCGTGCTGGGTCGCATCTATCCATCGACCTCCGCCAATGTCCAGCTCGAGGCCACGCTGGCCAATGGCCGCAAAATTCGAGGTGAGACGCGCATCAGCCGCAGCGCTTCGCGCATCGAACGGATCGCCTTGAAGCCGCGCAAGCCCCAGCCGCTTGCTGAAACGCTGGACGCCATCGCCAACGCCGATCTCATCACGCTGGGCCCGGGATCGCTATTCACCAGCGTGATTCCCAACCTGCTGGTGGACGGCATCCCACAGGCGATAGCGAATTCTCCCGCCCTCAAAGCCTACTTCGTCAATTTGATGTGGCAGCCGGGAGAGACGACCAACTTCCGGGCGTCAGATCATGTGGAAGCCCTCCTGCGCCATTGCGGGAAAACTCGCGGTCTGATCGATATATGCGTCGTCAACAGTGGATCGCTTCCGGGCAAGCTTTTGAATCCGTACCAGGCTAAGTCCGCACAACCGGTGGAGAATGATATTGAGAATCTGGAGGCGCTGGGCCTGGAAGTGCTTTGCATGGACCTCTTGCGCATGTCGCGGGCCAGAGTAGGCGAGAAGATCCGCCACGATCCAGGCTCCATCGGCGCGGTGACCCTGGAGTTGGCTCAGCAAGGACGCCGCAGAAAACGGACACTTAAGTGATGAAGACAAGCGTGGTGATCCTGGCGGCTGGATTGGGAACACGCATGCGCTCCAAGCAGGCCAAAGTGCTGCATCGGGCCGGCGGCCTGTCGCTGGTGGAACACGTGGTGCAAGCGGCCGGCGCCGTGACCTCGCGGGATCGGATTGTGGTGGTCACCGGGCATCAGGCCGATACCGTGGAAGCATTACTGGAGCCCATGGGCGTCCGCTTTGCGCGCCAGGTGCAGCAGAAAGGCACCGGGCACGCCGTCATGTGCGCGCGAGAAGCGCTTCAGAAAGCCGATCCCAAGCAGGATGGCCTGCTGCTGGTGCTGTATGGCGACACTCCGCTCTTATCCGCGGCCGCGCTGAAACAACTACGCGAGGCCCAAGCCTGTTCAGATGCCGCCGCCACCTTGATCACAACAACTCTCGCCGATCCCAGCGGTTATGGCCGCGTGATTTTAGACGACGGGGGAAATGTGGCGGCCATCGTGGAACACAGGGACGTGAATCCGGAACAGCTTCAGGTGCGCGTCATCAATTCCGGTATTTACTGTTTTCGCGCGAAGGCGCTGTGGAAGCACATCGCGGAGATCAAGCCCAACACCGTCTCGGGCGAGCTGTACCTTACCGATATGGCGGCGATCCTGCGTCGCCACGGGCAGCGCGTGCAATCCCTGCACATGGACGACTCGAGCGAACTGCTGGGCATCAATACGCGCGTCGAATTGGCGGAAGCGGACCGCATCCTGCGCGCGCGTAAAACTCGCGAGCTGATGCTCGCCGGTGTCACCATCGAACGGCCTGAAACGGTGTCGATCGACGTCCAGGTCCGGGTGGGCACGGACACCATCATCGAACCGTTCGTGCGTCTCTTGGCTAACACCGCGATAGGCGAGGATTGCCGCATCGGTCAGGGTGCTATCCTCGAATCGGCCGCACTCGCCGACCGAGTGGTTGTGGCGCCCTATACTCTGATCGCCGACTCACGCATCGATCCTGGCGCCCATATCGGACCCTTTGCGCGCCTCCGGATGCTGAGCCAAGTGGGCCCTGAGGCTCGCATCGGCAATTTCGTCGAATTGAAGAAGACTCGCGTAGGCGCGGGCACCAAGAGCCAGCACTTGGCCTATCTGGGCGATTCGGAAATAGGAGAACGCGTGAATGTAGGCGCGGGCACCATCACCTGCAATTACGATGGCGAAAAAAAACACGTTACCAAAATCGGCGCCGGAGCTTTTATCGGCAGCAACTCCACGCTGGTGGCACCGGTTGAGATCGCGCCCGACAGCTACGTCGCGGCGGGCAGCGTGATTACAGAAGCAGTTCCCAGCCATGCGCTGGCGCTGGGCCGCGCGCGTCAGGTGAATAAGCCGGGCTGGACCAAAAATCGCAAAAAGAAGTTGGCTAAAAAGACTTGAGCTTATTGCTTTTTCTGCTTCGCCGGCCTGGGAGCGGAGCCGCGCACTACGATAAGAGTGGCGGTGTCGCCGTCGTCGTCGGTAAAATAGCGCACCGTCACTCGAACCCGAACGGCTAGCTTGCCTTCGATTTTAGTCTGCGGAGTAAGCCGGAAGATGCGGCTCTGGGCTTTGCCACGCACGGTTCTGCCGACAATGATGGTTTCGGCGGAGGATTGGGATACTGTCCCCGCGAAAAACGTATCCGCTATTTTGGCAGTAACAGCTTCGTCGGCTCGGAGAGGCCTCGCGGGAGCGCTGGCCATCAAACCGATCAGAAGCGCGGTGGTGAAAAATCCCGCCATTTATTTCAGGATACTTGAACTTATGCTTTGTACAAGTGCCCTAAAAATGAAACTTATTTCACTTTTTGTGCGCTGGGACGGGCTTTTAGCGCTTCACAGCACCAGCACCGGGTGGTAAATATGCGGCATCCGCGCCTCGCCGATCGCCACCAGTTCCCCTTGCGGCGTCACGGCTTTGACGTAGCGCGTCCCCTCCCACGCCTGGAACGGCGAGACCCGAAAGTCGCGGCCGTTGCGGATATGGCCAGCCGTGATCGCATCCACCAGCTCCGCCGGAAACGCAGGCAGTAATTCCGCGGCCGGAATCAGCGCCTCCTTCAGACGATCTCCGGTCGCCAGTGCCGCGAGTTCTTCAAGCGTCCTGGCGCGTTCGATTGTGAAGTCCCCGGATGCTGTCCGGCGCAGCGATTTCAAAAACGCCCCGCAGCCCAGCGCCTGGCCCGCGTCGTGCGCGATGCTCCTGACGTAGGTGCCCGCGGAACAGTGCAGTAGTATTGAGGCCTCGCAGCCCTCCGTCCCGAGCAGTTGCAGTTCGTAGACTTTTACCCTAACGGGTTCCAGTTCCACGGGTTGACCCTTGCGTGCCAGCTCATACGCCGGCCGCCCTGCTACCTTTTTCGCGGAGACCGGTGGAGGAACCTGCTGGATCTCCCCACGAAAGCGGTCCAGCAATGAGTCGATCTCCCGCCGGTCGAGCGTAACTGGCGTCTCCGGAGAACTCGCCACGCCGTCCATGTCGTAGCTGTCGGTGGAGTAGCCGAAATGGATCACGCCCCGATAGGTTTTGTCGTTGCGCGTGAAGAACTGGGCTAGTCGGGTGGCCCGTCCGATCACAAGCGGCAGGACGCCCGTCGCACCGGGATCGAGCGTACCCAGATGCCCGACCTTACGCGTGCCCGCCAAACGACGCATCTTGTTGACTACGTCATGCGAGGTCCACTCGCGCGGCTTGTCTACGATGATGACTCCGTCCACCTAAGTTAATTTACCAGTTACGTCGCCGGCCAAGCGCGGTTACACTGGAATCCGGAGAAACACTTTGAAGAGATCCCTTTTGGCAGTATTACTTTGCGGTTCGGCGTCGCTCGTTCGCGCCGACTTCACCTATCAGGAAACCACCCAGATGACCGGCGGGTCGATGCTCGCCATGCTGCGGACCCTAGGCCCGTTGACGCGCGCCGCCCGCGAGCCCATCGTTTCCACGCATATTGTCAGGGGCAACCGCATGGCCACGGTTACCAAGGATCGCGTTAGCATAATCGACCTGGACAAGGAAAACATCACTACGATTGACACCGCTAAAAAGACCTACTCGGTGATGACCTTTGCCGAAATGAAGCAGGCCATGGAAGACGCCGCTAAGCGGATGCAGGGCCGGCAGAAGGGCCGGGGTGGCGATAAGGGCGAGGACGTCCAGGCCCAGTTCAAGATCTCAGCCAAAGCCACCGGGCAGACCCGGACGCTGCAAGGCCTGAGCGCCAAGGAAATGCTGATCACCATGGCAATGGAAGGCACGAATGCCAAAACCGGCGAATCCGGCGCGATGGAAGTGTCCACCGATGCCTGGTACGCTCCCGTCCCAGGCTATGGCGAAGTCAAGGAATTCCATAAGAAGATGGCCACGAAACTGGGCAATACATTCGGCTCCGGCATGCAGCAGATCTCCCAGATGGCCGCCGCTCAGGGCGGACAGGCCAATATGGGGGAGAGCATGGAACAGGTGGCGAAGGAACTGGCCAAGATCGACGGCGTACCCGTCGAAAGCGTGGTCAGGATGGGTGCCAGCGGTACGACTGGCAACGGTTCCACCTCTGCCGCTCAGCCGGAGCCGGAGGAAAAGAAGTCGGGCTCTTCTTCAATCGCTGGCGCGGCGCTCGGGCGGTTGGGCGGGTTCGGCCGGCACAAGAAGGACGACCAAGCCAAAGACGACGCCCCCTCCTCAAGTCAGCAGTCGGGTTCCGGTCCCCTTATGGAAATGACGATGAATCTGACCAGCTTCTCTTTAGGCGCCGCCGACGCTTCTAAGTTTGAAGTGCCCGCCGGCTATAAACAGGTGGAGCCGGACATGCGCCGGCCACCGCGCTAGTCGCCTCAGAGTATTTATTTTTCGTATTTGCGTGCGAAGTTCGCCAGATCCAGCGCGTTGACGGCAACCATCGCCTGGTGGAATGTCGCCGGATCCGGCAAAGGCCCGATCAGAACCCGGAAGACTTTTTCATTCGGTCCAGGTCCAACGAACGAGTCGAATCCATGACTCCGCAGCCCTTCGGTAAGGAGCATCGCCATGCCTCGCTCCACGGCCCCGATCTGGATGTAGACTTTTCCCATCTCCGGCTCGGCAAATAAGGGAGCGGCGGGTTTGGAGTTCTTCGCGAGAGGCGCCAAGTCCGCAATCGGAGGGACCAGAATCGACGCTTCAGGAAACTCCGCAGCAGCCGAAGCCGGCGCCGCGGCCGGAGGAGCGGCGGCCGGAAGGGACGCAGGGTTCAGAATGACTTCCGTTCTTTTGGCAGCGATTTTCTTGCCGGCCAGGTAGGCCAGCGAAGAGCACATCGCTAGAGCAATTACAGCTACAAACAGCCAACTCGCAATCTGCGTGCGTCCCAATACGATTTCATATTCGCTGGTTGCGCTAAGCGATTCCGGGGCCAGATCCTGCTCGGCAGCCTCGGGCGATTCGACCTCCCGGAGAGCCCCGGTCTCCAGCTTCAGAATACTGGTCATCAGGATGGTTATCGGCTGGGAACCGTCGAGCCGATAGACCAGACAAACCCGCGCGGCCCGCTCACAAATTGCGCTTTAAAAAGCTACAGATGTGGAAGCCATCCAGGAATTTGAAGGGCATCTCACCCAACGTGTAATGGCCACACGGCAGGACCACTGCCTTGTAGTCCATCTTTAGCTCACGCGCCTTGGCGATCACCTGCTCGGAGAAGCGCAACGGAAACGTCGTATCGTAGCGCGCGTAAATAAACAGCGACTTCTTTTTGAGCTTGGCGTAGCGCTCGATGTAATGAGGGGGGCTGATCACCATCCAGGCGTCGCGGAGTTGCTCCAGCGTAACCTCAGGTTCCAAACTTTGGCGAATGTGCTGCGAAGAGAGCCCCTCCCACACCACGTCGGCAAAATAAGTGGAGCAGTGGTTGAACACGTTCACCTCGATACGCGGGTCGTGGGTGCTGGCCAAAAACGCATAACAGGAGCCCAAGCTGGTGCCCACGATGCCGATCCGTTCGAAGCCTTCGGAAACCAGCCAATCGACGGCGCTGCGCGTGTCAATCACCGCCTGACGCGTGGCGTCAATGGTGCGCGCAATATTCGAGGACACCGCATAATCGGCTCGCTTGAGTTCCGCTGGCATGCGGTAATCGTGATACGGCGGGCTCAGGCGCAGCGCCGATATACCCAGTTTGGCCAGCCCTACGCATAGCGCGTTGTGCTGAGTCGCCGAGGCATTCCAATGCGGCAGCACGAGCGCCGCTACGCGCCGAGCTCCCGGCTTACGCTGGGCTGGAAACCACTGTGCGTGCACCCGATTATTCTCCGGATGCGGCGTCTCTACCGCACTGGTGAAGCGCAGAAGGTTTCCCTCCAACTGGAAGTCAGTGGGAGGCTCATAAGAGAAAAACCGCTCGCTCGATTCCAGCGCTGCCCGGTTCAACAGACTGAGATAAGAATGGGAATCGTGTCCGTTCTGAGGGTTGTCGCGGGAGACCGGCCAGTTGCGGGTCCATTCCAGACCCCACTCAAATGGGCGGACCTTGCGGTCGGTGGCCCGAGAGCACAAACGGTCCTCCCAATCGTACATCCACTTCGCATAGAGTTTCCGCATGAATCCTATACCAGTTTAAGGGAGGCAGGTACGCGCGGGACGGAAGATTTAACGATGGGTTGTTGAAAGAAGGGAAAAAATGGGATGCGCCACCTCCGACAACGGCGCACCCCGTAGGTCCCTATGCAAGCCCCCTTATTGGGTGTATCTTGCACAGGCAAGGAAACAAGGAGACAGATCAGTCCGTTTTGGCTCGCGGCCCTGCGGCTTTTGCGGTGGCTGCGTTCGCCTGCGTGCGGAATTCGTATTGCTGAATCTCAATGGCGGCCTGTCCTTCTTCAAAGCGCACTACCCGGCCGCGGGCAACCAGCTTGAGCGGAACCACGTCGTTCAGCTGCACCGGCCAGCTTACAGACAGCTCCAGGCGTCGTCCCGGGAGCAGCAGATGCTCTGATGTAAACAATACGCCGGAACTTGAAATATTCAAAGTCTTCCCGCCCCCTGTTTCTTCGCCGCCGCGCTTGTTCAGAACCCGGAAGCGGACCTCCCGCTCGATCGGGAATCGATCAGAGTGCCTTCGGTCGGACGGTTGTTTTTCATTCAAGCTCACTGCACTCACCTCGCTCTATGAGTTTGGTGTTTGGGGCGTGTTCTCGCAATAGAGTACACGGCCTATTTGCAGCTAGTACTAAGGTCTTGTGGCGCTGGTACTGGCTTCCCAGGCCTGCGGGGGCGGCATGGCCAAAGACCCTCGACTTCGCTAGGGTCCGGCTTTCCGCCGGGCGCGGATCTCCGCCAGTCGCTGGAAGATGCGCTGCTCGACGCCACGCTCCGTGGGCTGATAGAACTCGGTGCCGCGGAGATTGTCGGGCAGGCACTCCATGGTGTTCATGGCATCTTCAAAGGTGTGTGCGTGCTGATAGTCGGCTCCGTAGCCCCATTCCTTCATCGGCTTGGTGGGAGCATTGCGCAGTTGCATGGGAACCGGCAGCGCGGGGGTCTTGGCGACGGTCTCGCGTGCTGCATTGAGGGCCTTGTAAGCCGCGTCCGACTTCGGCGCGAGGGCCAGATACAGAGTGATTTGCGCCAGCGCCTGGTCCCCCTCCGGGATGCCCAGGAAATGAACCGCCTGCTGCGCGGCGACGGCTTGCTCCAGCGCCCGCGGGTCAGCCAGGCCGATGTCCTCGATCGCCATGCGCATCAAGCGCCGGGCGAGATACAGGCGGTCTTCGCCCGATTCCAGCATGCGCGCCAGCCAGTACAAGGCCGCGTCGGCGTCCGACGACCGCACGCTCTTGTGCAGCGCGGAAATAAGGTTGAAGTGCTCTTCCCCGCTCTTGTCGTAGAGCAACATCTTGCGGCCCAGCACGGATTCGATTGCCGGGGCATCCAGCACGCCATCGTGCGCCACCGCCGAAGCCAGTTCCAGTAAATTGTAGGCGGTCCGGGCATCGCCATTCGAGAACGCCGCGATCTGCTCCAGCGATTCGCGCGGCGCTGCCAACCCCAGGACCTTCAGCGCTCGCTCCAGCAGCGTAACGATCTCTTCCACGGCGAGCGCCCGCAGCGCATACACTTTCGCGCGCGAGAGCAGAGCCGATACCACCTCAAACGACGGGTTTTCCGTGGTCGCGCCGATCAGGATGATGTCGCCGCGCTCGACATACGGCAGGAAGGCGTCCTGTTGGGCGCGGTTGAAGCGGTGGATTTCATCGACGAACAAAACAGTGCGGCGGCCCAGGCGGCGGCTCCGCTCCGCGTCCGCCATTACGCTCTTGATCTCTTTGATCCCGCTGAGAACCGCGCTAAACGGCACAAAATCGGCTTTGGTCAGACGCGCAATCAGCCGGGCAAGCGTCGTCTTGCCCACACCCGGCGGTCCCCACAAGATCAGCGACTGCAGTTCGTCGCGCTCAATCTGCACGCGCAGCGGTTTGCCGGCACCCAGTATGTGCTCCTGCCCCACGAAGTCCTCGAATTTTTCCGGGCGCATACGCTCCGCCAGCGGGCGCTTGGGGTCGCTGGCGGGGTCCGGTCCCGGCGGCGTGATGTCGAACAGACTCATGACGTTCCCCCTGCATCCCTGGCGCCTCTCTGCCGTCGAGCCTCATAGAGTAGAATCCCGGCAGCCACGGCAGCGTTCAAGGATTCCACGCCCGACGTCGGGATTCGGAGGCCGGTAGCGTGACCTGCCAGCAGCGGGCCGACGCCATGCCCTTCGCTCCCGATAATAATCCCGCAGGACGCCGCCAGATCGGCATCGCTCGCCAGCATCTGCGCGCGCGGCATCGCTGCGTACCAACTCATTTCAACCCCCGTCCGGAGAATTTCCTCGGCATCGATCGACGCCACCAGCGGCACGCGAAACACCGACCCAGCCGACCCTCGAATGCACTTGGGATTATATGGATTCACCGTGCCCTTCAAAAACACGGCGCCGCTCGCGCCAAACGCTTCGGCCGCGCGCAAAATGGCGCCGGCGTTGCCCGGATCCTGCACTCCGTCAAGCACCACCACTAGCGCGCTGCCGCTCATCATCTGATCCAGCCTTGCAGGCGGCGGACGCACCAGCGCAATCACTCCCTGCGGCGTCTCGGTCGATGCAAGTTCG
>JBDTTL010000186.1:0-9626 GCA_039930665.1 Acidobacteriota bacterium | reverse complement strand
GTTTGAGTTCAACGGTGCGGAGTCGCTGGCGAGCCGCGCCAATATCGAGGCATTCCTGAAAAAGTCTGGCACCCAGCTCTGGATCGAGCACGATCTACAGTTGTTCCACAGCTTGAAGAAGGCCCCGAACTACAATGAATAAAGCGCATCAAGGCCGCAATGGAGTACCCGCGCTGTGTCCGAGTGAACGGGCAATCCGGAAACAATCCCACGGCAAGGTCCTGAACAGTCTCCGTCCCATCAAGGGCGCGATAAGTCACATTCTCGGAAGCAATTGATTCTCCGCCCGCTCGGGTATGCCGAATTGCATGCGGCGTGTAATTGACTTTCATTTAAGCTCCATGAAGAACCAATGGAGGAAGTTAAACGATTTTAAGGTTATGCCGATTCTGGTCGTCGCGGGAGGGGGGATCTGTTGACAGGCTGCCAGCAAGCTCCCGTAGTCGTTAATGCACCGCCGGCCTCAAGCACCACGTCTGAGCAACACTCAACGACGACGGAGACCAAACAGGTTGAAACACCTGCGCCCACGCCAACTCGAGACGGAACGGTTCAGACCCAAACGACTCAACAGACGACAAGAAAAAGCAATAATAATTCTTCCGGAAGCGGCTTTGGTGGTGCAAAAGCTGCATGCTACGCAGCGATTCGTTCAACAGTATGACGCATTTATTTCTGCATTGGCTATGCGCGGCAAAAGTGAATCCATTAGCCGCGCTAGGTGCTCGAAAAGCAGCCGGAGCGAACGGCAGCCCATTCGCAAGTATCTTCATCTCATCCAGATCCAGTCGTCGATTGTACTTAGTCTCTAGCCGAGTCGAAAGTTCATCGAATGAACAGACGAAGTTGCGTCTTCGGGCAGGTGAAATTCCGGCCCATATTCATCGGGCTAAAGTGAAGTCGCCGGCGGCACGCGCTTCACGAAAGATCGCGATGGGCGCCACCGGCTCACCGCCGCCTTCCGGCCAGCAGCCAGATAATCAAAATCAGCAGCACCAGGCCGCCAATTCCGCCTCCTACCGCAGGACCGCCGTAGTAATAACCACCGCCACCCCCGAACAGGAGCAGCAGGACCAAAATAATCAGAACAAGGTTCACGAAGCAATCGCCTCCAATGTTAGGCCATCAGGACACTTGCTACTATAGCGCCGTTTTTACGACCCAAATGAAACCTGTAACGCTCGAGTTTCACAGAGGCGCTATGTCAAAAAGTAATTGTCCGAGTACCCATTTCCGCCGCACCTCCGGTTGGCCGCCCTCCCAATTAAAGCCATGCCGAGATCCCTCACCGCATGCATCAAGCAGATCGACTAAAGGCAATAATGAATGAGTGGAGTCTTTGTGATCTGGCATGACCTGAGTGACCCGAACGATCCTAAATTGGACGCATTGGCGGAACAGTACCATCTGCACCCCCTGCACGTTGAGGATTGCCGTCAGAGGAACCAACGCGCAAAGGTTGAAGAAGGAGTGGGTTACATCTTCGTTGTCGCGAAGCCCGTGCACGTCAATGATGCAGGTGAGTTGGAGATCACAGACCTGGACGTATTCCTAGGTCGCGACTACGTGATTACCGTTCAAGAAGGTGCATGTCCTAGCCTTCGGACGCACCTGGACAAGCTTCATGCAGCCGCTGATCAGCCTCCCCCGGATCAGCTCTTTTACAAAATCATGGACGGCATGGTGGATGCGTACGCGCCCGTGCTGGATTGGTTCAACGAAGCGATTGACGCGATCGAGGATGTGGTCCTCGAGAAGCCATCACCGGCCACGCTTCAGCGCATTTTCGATCTTAAGCGTGGACTAATAGAACTTCGCCATGTCCTGACAAATATGCGCGATGTCGCGAGTCACCTCCAGCGGTTGGAGACAGATTTGATACAGCGTGACCTTTGGCCTTATCTGCGGGATATATATGATCACGTGGTTCGCGATGTGGAAATGGTAGAAATGCACCGCGATCTGCTTGCAGGGGCAATGGACATCTACCTATCGAGCGTCGCCAATCGAACCAACCAGGTGATGAAAGTGCTGACAGTGCTGGGAACGATTGCCCTTCCGGCGATCGTAATCTCCGGCTTCTACGGAATGAACACGACGGATCTGCCGTGGGTGGACTCTCGGTACGCAACTGAAATAGCCGCGGCGCTGATGGTGATTACGACTGTGGGCTTGCTTATTCTGCTCAAAAAATTCGATTGGTTCTAGGGAGGGACGCGGAGGCAGCGGCTATCTGGAGTCTCTTCGCCGCCGGCGTCGATGATCCTGTAAACGCCGTCAACTGAAACCACTTGGCTGGTTTTGTCGGCTACGTCAGAGTGCCGAGAAACAGACTCCCTGGGCTGCTGTTCACTTGTTTCGCCCGCCGCGGCCCGCTAAACGGCGGCAAGATGATGCGGGAGACCAAGTGCAAACCGAATCCGGTCGATCTCCTGAATAGGTTTGAGGAACACCGGTTCCTCCAACGGCCAGAGTTGTGCCGGCGGAGCAGTCGAGCCAGACGCCAGGAGCAGACAATTCACGGCACGTCGTGCGGCTTCATTCGCCGCCTCCATGCACGCAATATCAGTGTGGGTGCGAACGTAGTCGGAAGCTACATATTCTCCAACTCCACCTGGGCCTCCGGCCTGTACTGAAGCGAACCTGCGGTGTTAATGAGCAATGGCTCGGCATTGGTGGCCGCGCCCGGGTTTGGGAACTCAATGTCCGGATCGAGGAACCAGGCCACAAGGTTCCGGTCGTCAATCGGCGCGGTCCCGCCGTCGTTCAGATGCTGCTTAAGCTGAGTCCAGACCTCCTGCTTTATCTGATCCCCGCTGCATTCGCTTGCCGGTTTGCCGAAGACAACGCCAGGCGCCTCCCAGTCGGAGATATCTACCGAGAGGATTCCGCGGACCATACCGTTCCCGTACTGCGACAGGTCCACATTGTTCCAGAACTGCCGCTGCGAAATGGAAGTCAGCGCCCAGGGTGAGTCGAGGTAGATAACATGACCGTTGGCCAGCGGTTCGTCTTTGGAAAGATAGAATTGGATGCCGTTCATCCAACGCGTTTTCAACTTCTCCAGGTTGGCGAGCGACGGCGCGGCGCGCTTTAGATCATCGCTCATTAACGCGGCCATCACTTCCACCGGCAGGGCCGCAACATAGAAATCAGCGGTAATCGAGGAGCGCCCGGCGGCGCTCTGCACCGTCGCTCCAGTGACACGCGTCCCAGCTGTTTCGATTTCAACAAGGCTGGAACCCACGTGGAATTCCACGCCCAGTTTCTGCAGGTACTGGGTCCAAGGGTGGATCCAGACGTCATTGGTCGGACCCGACAGGAGACGATCGAAGACGCGGTCAGGGGAAATGAGGCCATACAACAGCTGCAATTGCGTGCAGCCGACCGTGCGCGTGCTGCTCTCTTCGGCACGCATGGCGACCAGCGAGCGCGTCAATCCTTGCCCCAGATATGACTGGTAGGCCTTCGACATACGCGGCGCCGCGATGAAGTCCCACCAAGGGATGTTTTCATATTGCGCGAGACGCCGCTGCGGACAGCTCGTGGCCACCATTAATAAACAACCGACGAAGAAGCTCACTTCGTCCAACGGAACACCAAGGGGCGTGAAAAGTTCCAGCAAAAACACTCGCAAGTCTTCGAGCGCGCTCGGAGTGCGGGCGAGCCACGTGATCTCGGTCTGCCCCACTCGTGCCAGCAGGATTCGAGTAGCGACGCTGAGATTGTCAAACGTGTTGCCGCGACTGCCGTAAGGTGTGCGGCGCATGGTGTCGGTAACGTGCTTGTAGAAACCAGGGAAGAATCGGAAACCGTGCTCGCCAGGAAGCGGGAGACGGCCGTTCCCGCCGGAATTCGGAACCGAAATACTGCGGGCCTTGCCGCCGAGGACCGGCTTGCGCTCATAGACTCGCACTTGAAAGCCGCGCTCGGCGAGTTCATGGGCAGCGCTTAGACCCGCGACCCCACCGCCGAAAATTGCCACCGTTTGCCCCACTCGGATATTCTACGCCGAGGAGACCGGCTTCGCTACGCGGAGGGAACCATCCCGACAAACTCCGGTCACGTCAGTAAGCCCTGAATCACTTAGACGTCGGCAAATCGGACAAGTGCCGCGCCGGTGATCACGTATTATCGGTAGCTAGTTTCGTCCAGCCGCTGGTGAGTGTCTGCTGTACGTAAGCCGGTTTTTTTGGGCGGGACCGTTCACGGAGGCCCAATCCGCAAACGGCGACTAGACGTTCAAGCTGATTGTTTCCGGTTTGCCGACTCTGCAGGCACAACCCAAGGAATCGCCATACGCAGCCCCATTGGGGTCAAGTGACTGTTTCGTTCACTTTGCCCTGTCTTGGTTTTCTTGGGCGTAGAAGCCACGCCAGGGTTCGTCGGTCCAAGCGGCGTTCCTGTACGTCTCGGGATACAGCAAATCTTACAACTGAGACTTGCGAGTGCGGCTCCTGGCTAAAACACGTATTTGAGAGCAAACTGCATTTGCCGCATATTTCCCGAGGTCGACGTTATTTTTCCGAAATTCGGGTTGCTGAACGAATTGTTTGGAAATCCCCACACAGGATGGTTCAAGAGGTTGTAGGCTTCCCAGCGGAATTGTAGCTCGTGACCTTCCACGGGCAGACGGAAATTCTTTTGCAGCGTGGTATCCAGATAAAAGCCGGCGGGGCCAATGATCGTATTGCGCCCGGCATTGCCGAATTGAAATTGTGGCTGCAAAACAAAGGCTCCGGTATTGAACCATCGCGCCGTCGTCGGGCTACTAATGCTAACTGCTTGTCCGGTCGCGTCGGGACGGTCAGCCCCGATATTGGTGTTGGCGCGGTTCACGCCGGCGGAGGGATTGATCGGAAAGCCCGAGCGCCAGGTGGTAATACCGCCGACTTGCCACCCGCCGACGATGGCCTCCAAGAAAGCATTCTGAACGTCCAGCTTCAGGCCTTTGCCTGCGGGCAAGTCATACAGCGCCGAGAACACCATACGATGGCGATCGTCGAAAGCCGACAAACCGCGGTCGCACAGCATGCAGCGGCCGTCTTGCGAGAAAAGCGTGTCGCTGTCGGAAGTCCGAATTCCGCTGGTAGTATCGATGGACTTAGACCAGGTGTAGGAAAAGAGTCCGGTCAGCCCGTTGGAATACCGTTTGGTGAGCTTGGTTCCGAGCGAATTGTAGTTCGCCCGCCCGCCGTTTTCAACCAGCACCAGCAACCCAAATTCAGGGTAAGGCGACCGGCTTGCGACGGTACCGGGACCGGGAACCGCGGCGCTCACTCCGCGATAGGACTCGAGGTGCCGGGTAATGGAACCCAAGTAACCTGCTTCGAAGGTCAGATTGTTGGCGAGTTCGCGCTGGACGTTGAAAAGCCACTGCGAGGTGTAAGGCGTGCGGCGATCGGCCTTGTTGGAAAACGCTTGCGGAGTAACGATATTGGCAACCGAGCCGGCCAGGCCCGCTGCGCCATTCAGCCAAGTCTCCGACGGGAAGCTCGGATTATCGTCGTTGCGTGTGCGGCCGGCGGCGTTGCGCGCAACGTCAAAGCGCGGATTCCCTTGGTCCTGGTTGTAGAACATGCCCGCGCCGACGCGAACCGACCATTTTGGGGTCGGACTCCAGGCGATACCTACGCGCGGCGCGAAGTCGTTATTGTCACGAGCCACCAGGGCATCGCCGAGGCGTCCATCCTGGACCAGGGGGATGTTGGGCCATCGGACCTTCAACCCGGCATACGGATCGCCGGTGCCAGTCCCCTGGCGAAGGAAAAACGGATGGCGGCTTTTGTCCGCCACGTTAGGAGTATTGTCAAACGCAGGGAAGAACACCGTAACCAAATTGCCGGAGCTGTCTGTCCAGGGCGGAGTGTTCTCATAGCGCAAGCCCAGCGACAGCGTCAGCTTGGGAGCTATCTTCCACACGTCATCTATATAGAGGGCAAAACTGGTGGCGCGGAACCGTGCGGCGGCGATTTGCGCAGCTACCTCGGTCAGGGTTACGTTTCCAAGCAGGAAGGAGGCGAAGGCGTCTCCCTCTTTCCCAGTCTGCGGGTTCCAGGTTGGCGTCGTGGAAAATCCAAAGCTGCCGCGGCCAAACTGATTGCCTACTTCGTTGAACTGATCCTTGCGGATTTCGCCACCGAAGCGGAAAGAGTGCTTGCCTCGGCTGATCGAGGTGTTGTTCAGAAACTGCAGGGTGTTGTCCTTGGTCTCAAAAGGGCCATCCGTGCTATCGCCGATGCCGGTGTAGTTCGAGATACCGACAGACGGGATTCCCCAGGACACCGGATCCCCGCCCTTTAAGCCGGGAATTTGCAGGTCATCGACGGCATTTTTTACGTTGGCCAGCAGGGTACCCACGGAATTGTAGAAACGCGTATAGCCGAAGCGGGTTTCGGTCACCACTGTGGGCGAGAGAACTCGAGTGTTCGAACCCATGTACTGTTCGAGTCCCGTGATGAGTTTCCCGCCGTTCTGGTTTAGGCCCGGCGTCAACTCGTTCTCGCTGCCCCAGCTATAGCGGCCGGCCCACATCGATTTTGGCGATTCTACATAGTCCATCCGCAAGATGAATTGATCGCGGTTCACCGGCCGGGACTGCGCCGGCGAATAGTTGTTGGATACTCCCGGCAAAGTGGGGATCGCGTAATACTGCTGGAGGAACTTCTTGGAGATCGGATCGATCCTGTTTCCCGGAATGATATTACCCGCAAAGGGCATGGCTGTGATCGTCTTGCCATCTGTCCCGAGGACGTGGGTGTTGGGATCGTAAATGGCAACCGGAAGAGCGGAAAAGTTTCCGGCCTGGAACGCGGCTGGCGCCAGGGAATAGAGAGCATTCGCGCTTTCGCGCTTGCGGTACGCCTCGTAATTTGCCATGAAGAAGAGCTTGTTCTTGCCGTTAAAGACCTTCGGCAACCAGACTGGTCCGCCTAGGGTGAAACCATACTGATTCCACTTGAAAGGGTTCTTCACGGGGCGCAACGTGGTAAAAGCATACTGGGTAGCATCCAGCTTGTCGTTGCGCAGAAATTCGAACGCCGTGCCGTGGTACTGATTGGTGCCCGACTTGGTCAGCACGTTGATCTGGCTGGTCTGACGCCCGAACTCAGCCGGATAGACGCCGGTTTGCACTTTGAATTCCTGCAGCGCATCGATCGACGGCATCACGATAAAGGTGTTGAAGTTCGGATCGGTGTTCTCCACACCATCGAGCGTATAGTGATTGAAGTTGGTGCGCTGGCCGGCCACCGAGATGGTCTGCTGGGCTCGAACGCCGCCCAGACGTGCACTCGCTTGTCCCTGGCCCGAAAAGCCCTGCGAAACGTTGGGCGCTAGCGCTACGAGCGAGAGGTAGTTTCGCCCATTGAGTGGCAATTCAACGATGCGCTTGTTCTCAATGACGGTACCGACCGTAGCGTTTTCAGTAGTCACTAACTCCGCGCTGGAGGAGACTTCGATAGTCTCGGCAATCTGGCCGACTTCAAACTGGAAATCGATACGGGCATTCTGCTGCACCTGGATTTCAATCTGATTGCGGACCGTGGTCTTGAATCCGGTTTTCTCAGCCTTGACGCTGTAGATTCCAGGCGGCAGCGAGGGGAAAGCATACTCGCCCGCGTCGTTGGTGACCGAAGTTCGGGTGGCGTTCGTCCCGCTATTAGTAGCGCTGATGGTGGCCCCGGGAACGAGGGCTCCGCTGGCATCATGGACTTCTCCGGCGATCGACCCTAACGTTTGGCCAAAGGCGGCTTGACCTAGCAATAAAACACACCCCGCCAGAATTAGGCGAATCCCCAACCGCTTTCGCGACATAGCACATCTCCTTATACACGCATTACGAGGCGTTCAACAGCTGGGGCGAGGCCCAGAATGTTGAGAACTATGACAGGTTTTCAGATGTGCGGCAAGATCTGACGGTCAGCGGGAAGGTGACAAGATGGTTAGTCCAATAAGGCTAGTAGAATCAGTACGGTTACGGAGTATAAGATCCGTGGTTACACGCTCTAAAACCTACTTCTCCGCAGTCAACTCGATCGCCTGGACCATAGGATACTCCAGCACCGGTTCAAAAGTGACATCGATGCGTCCCTGGGCATTGGGCGTAATTCCATGGAATACTTTTTCAATAGCCCGGTTGTCACCGGCCTCCTTGAAAACCTCGAAATTGTGCAAGAGCGTCAGGCCGGGGCAATACACATTAAAGATGCGACTGCCTGGCCCGCCCTTTCCACGGTTATGAGGACCGAAGAAGATTTCGGCGAACAGAAGACGAAGCCGATATTTGCCAGCTGGCACGGGAAAGCGATATGTGAAATTGCCATAACGCTGCCCTTTGAATAATTCAGGGTCTTCGGTGCCGGTGACAAATCCACCATCGCTAGCCCGCCTTCCACCGTCGTAGTACCTGTCAATTTCCCAGAGGTCACCGTGGTGATCAGTTATGTTCACGTTTCTGGTCACAACTCGAATCGGGAGAGCACGCCCCGTATTGTTCGGAATAATTTCGATCGCGTTCAGCCAGGCCCCCGACATGATTGGCCGGAAGTCGAGCGTTAGAAAACCGTCGACCGGCGAAACGTTTTCGAAGACGCGAATACTCGCCGTGTTCGCAGCACCTGCGTCGGCCGCGATATCGAAGGAAGTTAACAGCGGCTGGCCGTTCATCAAAACGTGAAAAACACGACGGTTCTCTACGCCCTCACCTAAGTCCATTGGTAAGTAGATCACCTCGGAAAAGTAAAGTTTCAGCTCATACTTTCCCTTCGGCAAGGGAATTCGATAGGAGAAAATCCCAAAACGAAAACTTTGGAATTGGAGCTGGTCCGGCGCTCCCCGGATAACGCGGTTTGGCACCCCCATCTCCTTCCCGTCGATTTGCCAGTGGTTTTGCTCACCACCAATGAAATAGCGATCGCTAAGCCATTCGACGCCGAACCGGTCCACCGACCGTTCCACCGTGGAGCCGGCGAGGATTCTAACCGGATGCGGCGACTCCGCGGCGAGAGGGGGCATAGCGGCTTGTTCCCTCGGTAAGCCATTGCTGGCAGCCGCGGATACGTCAGCCGTTCCCGGCGCCTTCAAGAACACAGCCAACAGTCCCACGATGAGGAGAACTGCCGTGGCCAAACCGGCGGCCACGGCAAATCTCCCCCACGGCGGTCTTTGAGCCGGTGGGGGCGCGGCTGGACTTATGGTCGGCAGGCCAGCGGGATTCACCATCACTAGCGCGAAACGCTCGAATTCGGGCTGATAGGTCCCGGCTGGGATCTGAATCCGCAGGGCATGTTCAGATCCCTCATGTTCGTAATAGTTCACCAAACGTTTGCGCAGCCTGGAGACCTCTACGCGGACCACCGAATCCCGCTTTTCACCGAAGTGCTGATTCCGACCGTAAACTTCCGTTGCGATGCTGAATTCCTTGATTTCGTGAGCCTTGCCTTCGAACGTTTTCTGGCAGAGATAGGTCAGCAGCTTCGCCATCGCCGGAGCTCTCGTGAACTCGTTGGACTCTAAGACGGCTTTCAGCTCAGTGCGTTGATCCTCAAGATCTATCTGGATGTTGGAAGGCATGGTTCTTTTCGGGTGAATTGTATCATGCGCATAGCGGGAGAAGGTCTGTGGGG
>JBDTTL010000185.1:0-9689 GCA_039930665.1 Acidobacteriota bacterium | reverse complement strand
TTTCCCCTAAACACGCTTTCCAAGCGTGCGCCTTCAACCACTCGGCCATCTCTCCGTTCGGGGGCGAATTACAAGTCTAGCGCGGCGGGCCGCTGCGCCGCACCTTTTTTGGGCCTGGGCGGTTTACCGCGCCTTTCCCGCCCGCGCAGTGAACAACAAATCGCGGATGCGCAGATAAAATTCGGGATCGGCGGGTTGATCCGCGCTACATCCTCCCATCGCCTTCTTCAACTCATCGCGCACAGCGCCCGAGCTTGCGGCCGCGAGCGCCACATCCTGCAGCGCGTTGCGGAACCGCAGTTCAGCGCCCATCGGCAGGACCCCGCGCGCCGTACTCGGCTCGCCGCCGCACAGGAACGCCCGCATCACTTCGAACGCCTCAGCGGCGCCTCGCGCGGGAGCCGAATGCTTCGGGATCACCACTTCAGTCACCCGCACCTCCATCGGGTAGGTCAGCCACTGGCCGTCGATGCCGATCTGCGGCTCGATCTTCACCCGGCGCACCGCAGCGTTGGCATCCTCCCACAGATCCATCCACAATACTTGTGACGATTCGCCGACATAGGGCGACTCCACCCGTTCGAGTTTCCCGCCCTTGCGGCGATAAAGCGTAACTTTCGCGGCGTTATCGGGGTTCTGGCCGATGTACACCGTAAACTCGACGCCCGCCGGAACCTGAATCGCGAGTTGGAACGAGCTGAAGGCGTTGCGCGCCACCGCTGGCGAAAGAATCTCGCGAGGATTTTCCGGCGCCATCACCTCACCGGCGTCATTGAGCTTCGCGAATTCCGAATACACGTCCACGGACTGCGCACCGGCGAGGCCGCTCGCTAATCCCAGCCACAGCGCCCATTTCATCGCGAAACTCTCACCCCCGCTTGAAATGTTTACTCAGCGCGAGCCGCTGCGACGCGTAAGACGATCCGATTTCCGTGCCATACAACTTGGTGGGCTGCGCCAGCAGTTGTTCGTATACCAACCGGCAAACGATTTGCTCGTCTTCGAGCAAAGATGGCACGTCATGCGAACGGACTTCCAGCACCGCGTGCGTTCCACGCTTCCCGGGCGCTCCCCACCCGAAACCGGGATCGAAGAATCCGGCGTAATGAATCCGGAATTCTCCCACCGAGGGGTCGTACGGGATCATCTCGGCCGCATAATCTGGCGGGACGCTGACTTTTTGCTTTGACGCAAGAATGTAGAACTCGCCCGCGGCAAGGACGATCGTCTTCTTGGCATTCCTGCGAATGGGTTCCCAGAACAATTTGGGATCGTAATGGTTTATCTTGGCCAAATCAATCGGCGGAGTATCGTGCAGCGCCCGGTAGCCGACAATTTCGGTCCCATCGGCGCCCTCCAGATCGATCGACAGTTGCAGGCCCTCCGCGATCATCGGCTCGATTGGTGAGGCGTCCGGAGAGTACACGATCGCTTCCTTCTGCCGCATCTCGCGCAGCATAGTGTCGGAGGAACGAGGCGAACCACGGCTGAGCCGAAGTTGATTCAGTCTCGAACCTTCCCGCACGATGACGTCAAATGTCAGCGGTGCAATCTCGGCGTGAAGCCTCCCCTTGTAACCCGGTCTGACATCTTCAAACTTAGCCGTGTAATCCGTGATCAGGCGTGTGAAGATATCCAGCCGCCCGGTGCTGCTCTTTGGATTTGCCCTTCCTGAAATGAAATCCGGAAGAAACAATTCCTCCTGAAGGAGCACGATATATACGGCCCCCTTCTTGAGCAGCGCCGAGCTGGAAAGATCGACCTCTTCCACTATCAGGTCCTGCAATTTTTGTTCGACAGTTGCGTACTGCGTGGGCAAAAAACTCGCCGAAACGCGATACGCAGTCTTCCCCAAACGCAGATCGATGCTGGATGGCTGGATTTGATCCGTTCCGATTGGCGTACTCGCCCGAATGTTTCCGTTAGCGATTAGTTCTTCGAGGCGCTGGACCGGCAGGATGCCTTTGGTGACCGAGTCGGTGCTCTCCAATAAAAGTTCCGGGAAAAGAGCCAGCGCGTCACCGTTCATTCTAGTAATTCTACCGTCCCGAGCTTCCGAAGCCGCCCGCGCCGCGCTGCGATTCGCCCAGTTCATCGCCCTCCGCCCACTCGACCGCTTCATACCGCGCCACGATCAACTGCGCTATGCGGTCGCCCTTCTCAATCACGTAGTCGGCGGGACTGAGGTTAAACATCACCACACGGATCTCACCGCGATACCCCGGGTCGATGGTCCCGAAGTTCACCGTGATCGAATGCTTAAAGGCCATGCCGCTGCGCGGACGCACTTGCGCTTCGCAGCCTGCGGGCAGTTCGATCGCAATGCCTGTCGGCACTCCCTGCGCCACGCCCGGCGAAAGCACCACGCGCTCCACTGACCGCAAGTCCATGCCGGCGTCTTCTTCGGGACCGTGGGCGTAATGCGGCAGCACGGCGTCGGGATGCAGTTTCTTGATGCGCATTCGCATGAACTCGTATGATAACGAAGTTACCCTTCATGCAACCTCCACGCGTCCTGGCCGTAGCGCCCATGCCTCCCGAGAAGATCGCCTATGCACTGGCGCGCTACTCCCGCTCCGCCGATTCTATTCGCGATTCTGTGGAGTGGGTGCGTACCCATGACTCGACCAAATTTCTCGAGAGCTTTTACTTCCAGTACGGTCACGCTTCCATCGCGGACCTCGGCCACATCGTCATGTGCTTCGAAGGCGTGTCCGAGCTCGCCGCCACCGAGATCGAAGACGAACAGCTCTGGGACGGCCAGGCTCGCTCCTCGCGCTATCAGGATTTCTCGCGCTCCGGCTTCGTCACGCCTCCGGAGCTAACCGGCGACGCGGCCGCCAACTACGCCGCGGCCGGGCAGAAGCTGCTCGACGCCTACCACCAGATTCACCAGGCCGTTTTGCAGCACTTGACCGAAAAGCTGCCGCGACCCGACGACATGAAGGCCGACGCCTACCAGCGCAACCTCGCGGCGCGTGCTTTCGACGTGGCCCGCTACACGCTGTTTTTCGGTATCCCCACCGGCGTCGGCCAGGTCACCAGCATCCGCACGCTGGAGCGTCAAATCCGGCGTCTGAAAGCTTCCCCCTACGCCGAGATTCGCGATCTCGCCGAGGAGATCGCCGCGGCCTGCGCCCTGCCGCCCGCCTGCGCCTGGGATGAGAAAACAGCCGCCGAGCCGCTCGCGCCCACACTGGCACGCCATGTCGAGACCGATGAGCACGCCGTGCAATCGCGCCAGGACCTTGCAGCCTGGGCCCGCGAGAACATATCCATCCCGCGGTCCGAGGTTGACTCCATCGATTTGCTTCGGCCCACGCACACCCACGCCGAGATCGCCGCCACGCTGCTTTACCCCGTCACCGATTTGCCGTTCCGCGATCTATATGAACTCGCCTGCGCCTGGCCGTCCGCCCTGCGCGATGAAGTGATCGACGTGGCGCTGCGCTCCCGCACCCGCCGCGACGAATTGCTGCGCGGGTTCCGCGGGGGCCTCTACGCCTACGACATCATCATGGACATTGGAGCGTATCGCGATATGCATCGGCATCGCCGCTGCCAACAATACCGGCAGGCCTATTCGGGGCGTCTCGGCTTCGACACGCCGCAGGCGCTGCAAGACGCCGGCATTGCGGATAACTACGAAGCCGTGATGGCCGGCGCTCTCGACACCATGCAGCAGCTTCCCGAGCCCGCCTCGCACTACCTGCTGCCGTTCGGCGCGCGCTCCCGCTTCCTATTTAAGATGGATTTCGCGGAAGCTGAATATATCGCGCGCCTCCGCAGCGGCGTCAAAGGCCACTTCAGCTATCGCAACGTCGCCTGGGAAATGAAGCAGAAGATGGAACAGCTCGAGCCTGAACTCGGGCGCCTGATGGAAGCCACGCCGCCCTGGGTCGAAGACCCATTGAAGCGTTAAATCGAAGCTTCGAGCCGGCGCCGCTCACCCAAAGGAGCGGAACTCCTTCCAAAACTCCGGCCACGGTTCACGCAAACCCCGGCACACGAAGATGTCCGGGTGGCCCTGCGTCTCTTCATTCCTGACCCCGTATCGATTCGTCGCGTGGCCCGCCACATAACAGGCCTCGAAATATCGCTCCAGATCCGGGCGCGACACTCCCAACACGATGAGCGTGCGTGGCGGCGGATCGCCGTACCCCCGCTGCCAATAGGAATTGACGCCACTAATCGCCTTCGGCAAGCCGTGTGCGGGACCGTACAGATCAATCGCGCCCGCCTCTCCGTAGTTGCGCGCCAGAATTCCGAGCTCTGCCCGTTGCTCCTCGGGGAGCCCGCCGCGAATTGCAGCCACAGTCCCCACCAACTCGGGCCAGCCCACTTCCTCGCGAAAATCTCCGTTCTTCGATGCCACGTGAGTCCACCACCACGAATTCACTGACCAGAAAGGCACCAGCGTCGCTCCCACGGCAACGCCCAGCGCCACCGCGCTCCAGGCAACTCCTTTCACGATGCGAGCGCGCCGCTTGGTCAAGCTCTCCAGCCATTGCGCGCCCCATACCGCGCCGCCGGCGAATAACATCGGATAGCTTCCTGCCGTGTAGTAATCCCGGCCTTTGCTGACGGTGAACAGCGCCAAAGGGATCACAAACATCCAGCCCAGCAGACGGAAACGTCTGCCCTCTTTGGAGCCGAAGTAAAACCACAGCCCCGCCAACCAAAGTGGAACCGTGAAAGGATTCGCCGGCACGAAGAATTGATGCGGCAGGAAGCCATCGCTCCGGCCGACCCGCACATCGCGCGAATGCATAGACCGCAAGAAATCCGCCGAGATAAAATTATGCTGCACCTGCCACAGTATGTTGGGAAGGAAGATCACCAGCGACGTGGCGACGCCCGCCCACAGCCACCTGCTGCGCAGATAACGGTGCGCCGGGGTAAGCAGCACGCCGCCCGTAATTCCGAGCGCGAGAAATCCCATGGTGTAGCGCGTCATCATCCCCAGTCCGACCGCAGCGCCGGTCGCAACCCACCAATGCGGATCTTCCGTGTTCAGCAGCCGCGCCGTGAAGTACGCCGCCAGCACCCACCACAGGTAGTCGAATGTCGTGTACTGAAACAGCGCGCCCCAGAGAATCGATACCGGGGCTAACGCCACGGCCACCGCCGCCGCCACTTGCGCCCGTGTGTTACCTCCCAGTTCGCGCGCAATCAAACCGGTAACCACCACCGCTGCGCATTGAGCGAGTGCACCAAACAGCCGCACCCCGCTTAGCGAAGTCCCGAACATCCCCAGCGCCACGCGCGCGACGAATGGTGTCAGCGGCGGGTACGCCACATAGCCCCACGCGAGATAATGCGCATCATCCAGCGTCGCGAGCTCGTCGCGGTGAAATCCATACTGTGCATTCGTGAGAAGGTGCACCAGAAGCTGTGCGAGCCCGATCGCGATCAGCAGTACCGTGCCGCGCAACGCCGTCCTGGAGCTCGCCGGATTCATTATGCCCTACAGCTTTGGAAACGCCCTCGCGTATTGCACCGGAGGCTCAGGATCCCTGCCCAGTTCCCGCGCCGCGTGCAGCGGCCAATACGGATCGCGCAGAAACTCGCGTGCCATTATAATCACATCCGCCTGCCCGGACTTAATGATTTCTTCGGCCTGTTGCGGGTCGGTGATCATGCCGACGGCGCCCGTCAGGATGCCGGTCTCCCGTCGGATCCGTTCCGCGAACGGCACTTGATACCCCGGGCCCAACTGAATCTTCGCGTCGACCGCCAAGCCGCCTGAGGAACAGTCGATCAAATCCACACCGCGCGGACGCACCGCCGCGGCCAGCCTCACCGAATCGTCCAGTGTCCAGCCGCCTTCTTTCCAGTCGGTTGCTGAAATGCGCAGCCACAGCGGCAATCGCTCGGGCCACACCGCGCGCACCGCCGCGATGATTTCGAGCAGGAAGCGAATGCGATTCTCAAACGACCCGCCATACTCGTCATCCCGCCGGTTGGCCAGCGGCGACAGAAACTCGTTCGCCAGGTACCCATGTGCGCCGTGAATCTCCAGCACCTCGAACCCCGCCGTTAGCGCCCGCCGCGCCGCCGCCGCGAAAGCTTGCACAATCTCCGTGATCCCCGCTTTATCCAGCGCCGCCGGAGCCGGATCGCTCTCCCGAAAAGGCACAGCGCTGGGAGCCACCGTCACCCACGCTCCCCCATCGGCCGGCAAGTGAGTGCCGTTGTTTTCCCACGGCACGTAACAACTGGCCTTGCGGCCCGCATGAGCGATTTGAATTCCCGGCACCGCGCCCTGGCTCTTGACGAACTCCGCGATGCGCGCCAGCATTTCGATGTGCTCGTCTTTATAGATGCCGTTATCTCCGGGCGTGATGCGGCCGCGAGCTTCCACCGCAGTCGCCTCCACCATCACTAAGGCGGCGCCCCCCACCGCCCGGCTGCCGAGGTGAACCATGTGCCAGTCGTTGGCGAACCCGTCGACCGACGAGTACTGGCACATGGGTGAAACCGCAATGCGGTTGCGAAGAGTGATGTCGCGGATCTTTAAGGGGATGAAAAGGCTCACGGCTCAGGATGGCGTGTCCGGAGCCCATAAATCAACTCGCGGTGGGCGCCCGCGGTGGCGAAATTAGCGCTCTTCGAGATGCTTCAAGTGAGCGTCAAGCACACCTTCCACCCGATGAAGTTCACTGCGCCAGATGTCTTTCATCTCATCCAGGCGGCGGTCGACGACATTGAAACGCACATCCATGTACGATCTGAGATCGCTCAGCCGAGTGCTATTGATCAGTATCCCGATCAGGACCGTGATCATGGTGGGCACGGTCGCGAGCGCAATGGTCAGGATTTGCGTGTCCGTCACGTGATCTAATTCTAGCACTGGCCTAGTGGCTGGCCGCCGGCATTTCTCTCAGCCGAGCCTTGAGATTTACGCACGGTAGCGGAAACAATCCGTCGTGTGGTCGTTCACCAGGCCGACCGCCTGCATGTACGCGTATGTGATGGTGCTCCCGACGAAGTTCAATCCCCGCTTCTGCAGATCCTTGGAGAGCGCGTCGCTCTCCGCCGTTTTCGCGGGAACCTCGGCCCTGCTCTTGCGCTTGCCGTCGATCGGCCGGCCCCCGACGAAGCGCCACACGTAGGCATCAAAGCTGCCGAATTCTTTTTGGATCGCCAGAAACGCTCGTGCGTTCCTCACTGCGCTTTGAATTTTGAGGCGATTGCGCACCAGGCCGGGATCGAGCAGGAGTTTCTCGATGCGCGCGGCGCTGAAGCGAGCGACCTTCGCGGGATCGAATCCGGCAAACGCTTCGCGGTAGCGCTCACGTTTGCGCAGGATCGTTTCCCAGCTCAGTCCCGCCTGGGCGCCTTCGAGAATCAGCATCTCGAAATGCCGGCGGTCGTCATGCACCGCGACCCCCCACTCTGTGTCGTGATATTCGACGTAGTACGGCTTGTCGAGAGCCACCCAGAAGCAGCGTCGCAGTTCGGCGGCCATGGTTACCGTCGTGCAATCGAGCAGCACCACATTGGGACCTTCGCGGTATCGTGTGGCATACTTGCCGACGGTCCCGCCGGTGAAGTCGTACTCCCGCCGCATGGCCGTCTTAGCTCTTTGTTTCGCCTTGTCGTTTGTCTTCACTTTCCAGATAACATCGGGTTGCGTCTCGGGCCATCGCGCGCGCTTCTTTCAGGGTTTCACCAAAGGTAAAGATCTCCGGAGTAGCCGGCACCAGCACGCTGAACCCGCCTTCCGGGAGGGGCTCAAACATCGTATTGTAGCCGTATTGCGCCACGACCCCATTGTAGCCGGGCCCACCAGACACACAAACGCGCTCGCTCCCAAAATGTAGCCGATAAGCTACAATCAAGTAGATGCCCGTGCAGCCGAGAGGATTGCAGATCTATGAAACACTGGGCGGCAAGCGGCCTTTTCAGGAATGGCTGGATTCTTTGAAGGACGATGCAGCTCAGGGCCGGATTCTAGCTCGACTGGAGCGAGTTCGACTTGGGTTGCTGGGCGATTGCCGGTTTGTCGGTGATGGAGTTTCGGAACTTCGAATTGATGCTGGCCCCGGCTACCGTGTTTACTTCGGACAAGAGGGCCGTGCGATCGTGATCCTACTTTGCGGAGGAAGCAAAGCGATACAGCGCAGTGATATCAGGAACGCCCTTGCGTTTTGGAAGGATTATAGGAGCAGAAAAGATGCCAAGAAGCGTACCGTACGATGACTATCTGATCGAGTCGCTGAAAAATCAGCGGCGTGCGAAAGCGTACCTCAACGCCGCGCTCGAAGACGACGACCCGCGTGTCTTTCTGCTGGCTCTGCGCAACGTCGCGCAGGCACGCGGATTCAGCAGAGTCGCCGCGAAGAGCACACTAAATCGCGAGAGCCTGTACAAGATGCTTTCGAAGCGTGGCAATCCCAGCTTGCAGAGTCTCAACGCTCTGCTAGATAGTTTGGGTTTCCATCTGGCGGTGGCGTCGAAAGACGCGGCATGACCCTTGGCAACGACGCTTGTTCGCCAATGTTTCTGTGGCCAACAACGCGGACTAAGCCGCTGGGGTCTGGGCGGTTCCGGTCACAATATTGGAAACAGCAGGCTGTACTGGTTTGGGAGCTGGCGCGGGGAATTCAGGTAAGCCACGAACCTTCCTGAGTGCGTTTACAAGCGGAGCCTTATCTCTCAGAAGGAATTGCTCGACCTCCATGGACGTCATCAAATAGACTTCCGTTAATCGACGGTCGAGAGCTTCGCCGATGCTTTTTAATTCGGCGCTAAACTCATCCATATTGCTCTTATATGATTCCCTGGCGGCTGTCAGCACCGTAAAGACTAATATGACAAAAATTAGAACAGCACAGGCGACTTCCGCGTAAGCAAGAGCGGCCGCGATATGGCTTACCGGAGTGATTCGGGAGATCTTTGCAGTGGTCAAATACCCCAAACTGAAACCCAAGAATTCCCAGAAGCTTGCCTCCGGCGGAATCGATGTAAATGCCGATGGATCCAGCTTATCGAGCGCCAAAAACTGAAATGTAAAAACGAGCGTTGTCATGCTCAATGTGTACAACCAGCACACCATTAAGTAAAGATCATGCTTGCGACTTCTCACTTCGAGACCGACCCTATCAATTACGATCTCAGTGAGGACTCGGAGGCAATAGAGGCTAGAAGGATCTTGCGGTTTCTCCGCACTCCCGGCCTGTGGTACGGCATTGGGTGTTTGGGCGTGATCGAAGGTTCCTTGGCGTATGGAATCCCTAAACTTTCTAAGCGCCGATGATAGGCTCGCCATAATGCTCACGCCGTAAGCATTGCGAATACTGCGATACAAATGTACGATCAAGAATACTGCAAGCCCGGCCATGGCAGGCACCAGCAATGCTCCTTCATTGATGGTCATGATGATCAAAACAGAGAAAATAGCAAGAGTGTAGAGAAGGAAGGTCGCAGGAAACGTTATGATCGCCCTGTAAATCACCGGGGCGAACGTGAACAAGAGTGGCCATCTTCGAAAAGCGAAGATCGGCAACTTCCACAAGAGAACGATCAGCGGATACCCAAGGATATAGAGTACGGAGCTGGCGAATCGCTTGCGGCCAAGTATCTTCCACGAGACCAAAATCGCGGCCACTATCGCGAAAACTTTGTAGTATAGGACCCAACCGAGGCCTGGAGACAATTGATCCAACGCCCATACGTCAAGATCA
>JBDTTL010000184.1:0-9692 GCA_039930665.1 Acidobacteriota bacterium | reverse complement strand
GGCCGCAAGGTGTTGGCGTAGTGCGAAGGATCCCCTTTGTCGGTGCCGAATTCGTAGTAGTTGTTGTAGGAAGTGACGTCCGCAAGCGGAGTTATCTTTTCGTCCACCTTATAGGAACTTTTCGTCACATTGTTGAGCTTCATGGTGGCACCGGCGGGCGTGGGAAGCGCCCACGCGCCCGCGATGGCCGAGCCTGCAGCCAGAAACCTGCGACGGTTCAGGTAGAACTGCTTCGGCGTTACATCCGAGTGGCGAAGATCGGCGGGTTTGCGAATCAGCATAAGAGGCCTCTACCCAAATATTACTCCAAGCCCAGGGGCGAGACGACCGCTCCCGGTTCTCTGCTCGATATACGTATGTTCCGAGCTGGCGGATTTATTCCCCGGCAGGCGTGTGGCCCGATTCAGGAAATCCGAATTACAGTCCGTCCACGGACGGCTCCAGCTATAATTTTCTCGCCCAAATCGAACACCGCTTCGAGCGGCGCTTCCTGGGTTAGGCTGTCGAGCAGCGGCAGGGGCAGGTCGCGAGCGAGGCGTTGCCACATCAGCAGGCGATCGCCGCGGGAGACGTAGACCGAATTGATCCCCAACAGATTGACTCCGCGCAGGATGAACGGATAAACCGTGGTGTTCAGCGCCGCGCCTCCCGCCACGCCGCACGCCGCTACGCTGCCATTCGCCACCAGCGTGCGCACAATCGCCGCCAGCGTATCGCCGCCCACGGTATCGACCGCGCCCGCCCACCGCTCAGTCTCCATCGCCCGTTTGGAAGGTGCCGCCAGGGCCGAGCGGTCTATGATATCGCCCGCGCCCAGGGAACGCAGGTAGTCGCCCAATTCCGCCCGGCCCGTCGAAGCCACTACGCGGTAGCCCAGCTTAGCGAGGATCGCTACGGCGATGCTGCCCACTCCGCCCGCCGCGCCCGTCACCAGGACTTCGCTTTTTGGCCCGGGGACGAGACCGTGCCGCTCCAGTGCGACCACGCACTGCATGGCCGTGAATCCCGCCGTGCCGATGGCCATCGATTGCTTCATCGTGATCCCCCGCGGGAGTCTGACCAGCCAGCTTGCGTCCAAACGTGCGAGTTCCGCGTACCCACCCCACACGGTTTCCGATAATCCGAAACCCGTGACCACGACTTCGTCACCCGCCTTCCAGTCGGGCGATGTAGATTCTTCCACGACTCCCGCCAGGTCGACACCTGGGATCATCGGATACTTGCGGATCACGCCGGGACGGCCTGTGACGGCGAGTCCGTCTTTATAGTTCAAGTCGGAATATTGGACCCGCACCAGCACATCGCCGGGAGGCAGACTGGCGCGGTCGATCTGCTGGATCGAGATGTGGGGTTTCCCCTCTTGCTGGGTCGCGAACACGGCTTTGAAGGTGGACATGGCTGTTTCTTAAGGATATTGAAATTTTGACGATAGAAAGGGCGGGCGCATCGTTCGAGGCATTTCTGCGAGCGCCGTCGAGCCTACTGCCCCCGGCTCGCACATTCTCTATCCAAACTAAGGGTTTCACTGGATTTCCGGCTCCCTGAAATCGCCTTAGCATATAGATACGAGGACATCTATGCTTGCAAAGCCCGCAATGATGCTGTGTTTAGCCGCGGTGGCGGTGAGCGTGACCGCGCAAACCAATTCCTGGGAGTTGAGCCAGCCCGGCGCGAAGCTGCTTATGGGAATCGACATCAAAAGCTTGCGCGAGTCGACCGTAGGGCAGTCGATCCGCGAGCAGATGAAGATGCAACCGTCGGCAGCCGGAACCCAATCGCCTCTGCAGGGTCCGATGCAGGCTATGGCGCAAGGCCTGCTTGAGCAAATCGACCGGGTGTTTCTGTCATCGCAGCCGAATCCATCGGCTACGGGTGCGGCGAGTGCTAAAAGTAATCCGACCTTTCTGGTAGTGGTGGAAGGCCGTTTCCCGTTGGCGGAACTGCAGCCGTTTCTAAAAGGAGCCCCGCGGCGGTATCGGGATGCCGATGTGTATCACACCACCCAGACCGATACCACAAGCGTCGCGCTACTGAAGGGTGAAGCCGACAGTTCAACGTTGGTCTTAGGCGACGAAAAATCCGTTCTGGCGGCGATTGCCCGGCGTGGTACGCTTGTCCCGCCGTCCGCGCTTGTGCGGCGCGCCCAAGCACTCGCGACCACCCACGATTTCTGGATGATCGCCGACGGGCCGCTCTCCGGGTTCAAACCCTCCAGCGCCGCAGCGAGTAATCCTCTTGCTTCGAAAATCGCCGCGCAAGTGAAGGGGCTGGACATGGGCCTTGCGCTACGCGACGGCTTGCAATTTGAGTTGGGCGTTGCGGCCGAAACGGATGAGGCAGCCGCCCAGATGACGCAACTACTCTCCTCGCAAATTCAAATGGCGATGGTAGGGCAAGCCAATCGTCCGGAAACGGCGGAGATCGTGCGCAAGCTGAACATTACCGCGGAAGGGAATCGCATGCGCCTCAGTCTCACTCTGACGAAAGATGAGTTCGAGCAGCAAATGCGCGCCGCACAGGAGGCGCGCGCCAAGGCGGTCGCTTTATCAGCCTCGCAAACACCAAGGCAGCCGGCGCCGCGTCCGGTTAAGCCCGCTACACCTCCCGGCCAGATCACGATTTATGGCCTGGAAGGCAGCCCGCGCGTAATCCAAAGCACACACTAAGCTTCGAGCAGCCGCAGGCGGGACTTGACGCGCTCGCTAACATGGGAGCATGATTACGCTCCGATTGGCGGAAGAACGCGGCCATGCCGATCATGGCTGGCTCAACTCATATCACACATTTTCATTTGCAAATTATCACGATCCCCATCACATGGGTTTCCGCACCCTGCGCGTTTTGAACGACGACCGCGTGGCAGCCGGCAGGGGCTTCGGCTCGCATGGACATCGCGACATGGAGATCATCTCTTACGTGCTGGAGGGCAGCCTCGCGCACAAGGACAGCACTGGCACCCAAGAGGTTCTGGGACCCAACATGGTGCAGGCGATGTCGGCCGGCACCGGGGTGATTCATAGCGAGTTCAACGGCTCGCCCAAGCAGGCGGTGCACTTCCTGCAGATTTGGATAGAGCCGGCCGAGATGGACGTTGAGCCGGACTACCAGCAATTCGCCTACGATCCCGCCGAGAAAAGGGGCCGCCTGCGCCTGATCGCCGGGCCGGACAAGCAGACTGCGGAACCTTCCGCCTTCATCCATCAGGACGCGCGCATGTATGCGTCGGTGCTTGCGGCGGGCGAATCTATCGAGCAGCCGATCGCAAAGGGCCGCTACGCATGGGTGCATTGCGCCCAGGGAAACATCACGCTGAACGGGCATGCGCTGAAAGAAGGCGACGGCGCGGCGCTCAGCGAGGAATCGGTCCTAAAGATCGCGGGTGCCGCCCCCACCGGCGGCGAGTTCCTGGTGTTCGATTTGGCTTAGCCATGACCGAAGTCAACGTAGTGGTGGTGTTTTATTCGCGGTACGGCGACACGGAGCAGCTTGCGCTCGCCGCCGGGGTCGGTGCAATACAGGCGCACGCGAACATTCGGGTGCGGCGGCTGACGGATCTGGCGGATGCCGAGACCATCGCGCACGATCCGCGTTGGTCCGAAAACCTGGGGCGCATGAATCGCGATTACATCGCGCCGCGCGACATCGATGTTTCGTGGGCGGATGTGATGCTGGTGGCCTCCTGCCCGCATTCGCTCCGCGAAACGGAACAGTATGTGGAAGTGCTTTTGGCCACGCCCGGCAGGGACGATCGTTTGCTGATCGCGCCGCTGGCGGACACTCCGCCAGACCGTCTGGCATCGGTTCGCGAGCAAGCAAAGAGTGCCGTGGAGACGGCGCGGAAACGGAAGAGTTGAGGCGTGGATCAGTCCTTGGTCCGCTACCAGAGTGAGCGAGACGTGGCGGTGGTCACCGTCGAGAATCCGCCCGTCAATGCGCTGAGCCCGGGAGTTCTGGATGGGCTGAAGGCGGCGATCGAACAAGCCAACACCGACAGCGAAGTTCGGGCGATCGTCGTGATGGGAGGCGGGCGCACCTTCATCGCCGGCGCCGACGTGAATGAGTTTCAGAAGCCCACCGCGGCCGACTACGTCGCCGAAATTCGCGCGTGCTTGGAGGCGATAGAAGACTCTGCAAAGCCGGTCGTGATGGCGATCCACGGCGCGGCATTGGGCGGAGGTCTCGAAACAGCGATGGCCGGGCACTATCGCTTGATCGCATCGGCGGCGCAAATTGGCCAGCCCGAAGTGAAACTCGGCCTGATTCCGGGCGCGGGCGGGACACAGAGGTTGCCGCGGCTGGCGGGAGTGGCCAAGGCCATCGAAATATGCGCGTATGGCGCTCCAGTCAAAGCGCATGAAGCGCTGGCCGCCGGAATCGTCGACCGGATCGTCGACGGCGATCTGCGGGCGGGAGCGGTGGAATTCGCGCGGGAGATTGCCGACGAACCCGTTAAGAGAACACGCGACCGGCACGAAAGGCTCGCGCCCTCAGGTCAGGAATTATTTGCCTCGGCGCGAGAGCAGACGCGCAAGAGGCTGCGCGGCCAGACGGCTCCGCTGGCGGCGATCG
Organism: Acidobacteriota bacterium; assembly: GCA_039930665.1. Taxonomy (GTDB): domain Bacteria; phylum Acidobacteriota; class Terriglobia; order Bryobacterales; family Bryobacteraceae; genus Palsa-187. The sequence goes on along the minus strand of JBDTTL010000184.1, from coordinate 5,123 downwards.
ATGCAGTGGAGGCAGCAACCACACTCCCGTTCGCCGACGGCTTGAAGCGCGAAGCTGAATTGTTCGACGCGTGCCTGCGCTCTCCGCAATCGAAAGCGCTCATCTACGCGTTTTTCGCCGAGCGCGCCGTTAGCAAGGCCCCCGGCATATCCAGCAGCACGCCCAGTTATGACATCGCGCGCGGGGCCATTGTCGGCGCAGGCACGATGGGCGGCGGAATCACCATGGCATTCGTCAGCGCCGGGATTCCGGTGCTGATCAAAGAAACCAGCCAGGAAGCGCTTGACCGCGGGATGAATCAGATCCGGCGCAACTACGCAAGCGCCGTAAAAAGCGGGCGCATGACCGCGGAGGCTGCGGACCAACGCCTGGCGATGATCACTCCGCAGCTCACGTTCGACGGATTCGACCAGGCCGACATCATCGTCGAAGCAGTGTTCGAAAATCTGGCCGTGAAGCAGCAGGTCTTTCGCGAGATCGACACGGTCGCGAAGCCCGGATGCGTTCTTGCCACCAACACTTCGTCGCTCGATATCGACCGGATCGCCGCGGTCACCAAGCGGCCCGAGACGGTCATCGGCCTGCACTTCTTCAGCCCCGCAAATATCATGCGGCTGGTCGAGATCGTGCGTGGCAGTGCCACTCGCTCCGAAGTCTCCGCTACGGCCGCGGCGCTCGCCAAGCGGCTCGGCAAGATTGGAGTGATGGCGGGCAACTGCCCGGGGTTCATCGGCAACCGCATGATTAACGTCTACGGCCGGGAGGCGCAATTCCTGGTGGAAGAAGGCGCCACCGTGGAAGACGTCAATCAAGCCCTTTTCGATTTCGGCATGGCCATGGGACCGCTGGCGATGTTCGACCTGGTGGGCAACGACGTAATGCGCGACATCGCGGCGGTAACCGGTTCCGGTGCTCGGCAGCCACTGGTGCTCCCGCAGTTGTGCGCACTCGGCCGCCTGGGACAGAAGACCGGCAAAGGCTGGTCACAATATGACGAGAGCCGCAAGCCGTCGGCCGATCCCGACGTGCAGGCGCTTGTCGAGAGCACTGCCCACTCTGCGGGCATCGAGCGCCGCGCCATCATGAAAGACGAGATCGTCGATCGCTGTGTTCTCGCCCTGGTGAATGAAGGCGCGCGCATTCTCGAAGAAGGCATGGCGCTGCGGGCCTCGGATATCGACGTGATTTATCTCACCGGTTATGGTTTTCCTGGGTGGCGCGGCGGACCTATGTTCTATGCGGACACCATTGGCCTGGCGAACGTCGTTGCACGAATCGAAGAGTTCGAGCAACGCCATGGCGCGGCTCTTTGGACTCCCGCGCCGCTTTTGAAGCGGCTAGCGCTGGAAGGCGAGACCTTCAGTCGAGCCAGAAATTAAATTTCTCCGACGTGCCGCGGACCGCCCCATCGAAGGGAATAATGATTCCCAGTTCCCGCAAATCTCCAACCGGCTTGAAGCTGTGATCGACGGTAAATTCAAAATGCATCGGCTTGGCGCCGTCGTTGCCCGAAGGCAGGTCTGCTTCAAAGTACCTTTCGTTACGTCCGGAGTACGTTTGCGTACCCACCGTCTGCCCGTTAATCGCGCACGATATTTTCACAACCGGCGATGCGGCCGCGATCACGTCGGGAATCACGAATTGCAGGGAAAACCTTCGCGGTCTCAACGATTCCAGCAGTGTAGCTTCGAAACTGAATCGTTTCAAGGTCCAGGCCCATTTCAACTCCGTCACCTCAGTCCATCCCTCCAGCAAACGAACCGTGGCGGGGGCGGATAACTTCCGGCTGCGCATGAACATGAACTTGCGGGCATCCTTGTCCAAATCGATTGGATTAGAAGCTTGAGTGCATCCGCGCGTCAACTGATCGATGATCCGCCATCCACTGCGCTTCACCAGTCGATCCAGGCCGGCGGGAGAAAAAATCCATTGATTCGTCGGATCGTCGTTGGTCTCGCGATGATCTAGCAGGTATGCGAGAGCCTCGTCCTTGATCGGCAAACCGGCTTTCGTCAGGTCCGCGACCCGCGTACTCAGGACGCAGTACCGCGAATGATTGGCGAGAGTCTCCAGAGCCAAGTAAGGATTTTTCAGGTGATACAAAACGCCCAGCGAAAACGCCAGCCCATACGGAGCGCCCGGCAACTCTGTCGCGTAATCGGCGTCCAGTTCGTAAATTGGCACCGGAAGATTAAGACGTTCGCTGACCGCCCGCAGGCCGGCCATCCAGTTATGATTACTCGGGGGGTTATCGGCGGCGGCCACTGTGCATCCAAGACTCGCGAAGAACAGTGGGATGTCGCCGTCGCCGCAACCGAAGTCGATCACAGGTCCGGCGCGAAAGGCTCTATCGAACTCAACGAAATGCCGTTGCAGGAAAGGCGTTATGTGGTCAATCGACGCCATGCTGTCGTAGGGGTACCAGGACAACTGCGATGGCAGCGGCTCCTGCTTGGCCTCCGCCAATCGCTTTGAAAATGGGAAGCGACGATCGAGGATTTCCTGAGCGTTTGCAGGGAGCCGGGAAGCGGTTAAATTCACAAGCTGAATCTTTCTCCGTTAATCGGGGTCGAGTTTAGAATCGTCATTTGTCTTGCTCCAGGTTGGGGCCCAAACCCAGCCTGCGGCCGAGTCTAAGCCAGCGCGAGCCCCCCGCCAGTCGCAACTGAGTCTCGGCGAGATCCAGGCGGCTTTCGATCTCTGCCTTTTCCTTCTGCAATTGAGCAATGGGGTCAATCGCATCCGGGCCGGACATGGTCTGTGGCTCGACCCGCGCAACTCCCTGGTTGACATTTTCGGCGGGCGCTGAAGCTGAAAGCTTGGGAAAGGGTTGCTTGCGGGCCACCAGGGGCCTGCTCCAGGGACCATCGAACACTATGCCGAACCGCTCCACCGGTTCCATTTGCAGAACCACATCCGAGAAGCCAGCGGCGCGAAGTTTCCGCACCAGATCCGCCTGGGCGAATAATCGCATCTCGAGAGTAGCGCCAATCCCGCCGTGGAATACCAGATTGCCGTGAATTTCGAGGGTCCGGTCCTTCTTGCGATTGATCAGGACGTGCTCGCCTGCCAGTTCGATCACGGAGTATTGGTGCAGATCGGGATAATGTTCATCGGTTTCGTCTGCAATCACGGACGGTACCGTGATGCACAGAAATCCGTATGGCTTCAACAGGGAAAACGCCTCTTCAAAAGCGCGCTCAATGGGCGGCGCGACATGTTCGAAAACGTCACTCGATAAGATAAAGTCATACGTACCGTGTTGATCGGCGTGGGATTCGGTGATATCCAGATACGGCTGGCGATCGTAAAAGGTATTGGTATAGTTCATCTTTTCGGCGAGCGTCGTCGAATAGCATTGGGCATCGCTCATTCCGAATCCCTTGACGTTGTCGTAACGCGGGAACTCGGGAAGCAGCCGCGGCTTGCCGAATAATTCAAGCGCCAGCATATAGATTAGGGCGCGCATTCGCACGTTGGAACCGCAATCCGAACAGGTAGCCGTTTCCCAAGGGATCTCTTCTACTGTGTTGGAAGTGCCGCACAGATTACAGGTGAAATTGTTCATTTAAATACAGTCGTCATGGAACAGGGTAACGCAAAGCCGATATCATTAAGGTATAGAGCATGAGTTTGAAGACATGACGGCGACTCCTCCCAGAAAGACCAATACACTGCTGCGCGTGATCATGAGTGCTGTGCTTTTGGCGTTCGTCGTGTTCGTCGTGCAGTACCAAAAATCGACCGAACCTGCGGCGGCTGGCGCGAAGCCGTCGGCGAAGCCCTTTTTATCCACCGCGCCGTCGTCGGAGGGATCGAATCGCTTCGCCTGGGTCCCACACTATCCCGGCGCGACCACGGAGAACATCAGCACCAAGCAGACTCACGATCAATTAAGTTACGGTTTCAACTTTCGAACTGTGGACGACCTCAAGCAGGTTCTCGCGTTTTACCGCGAGCAACTCCAGTCCGCCGGTTTCAAAATGGAGGTACACGATTCGAGCGATCGCTCAGGAGACTTGCACGCGGACGCCGATGGCGGCAATCGGTCCTTCGATGTCGTTGCCGTCAAGCCGCTGCAGGGTGCAGGCACCGAAGTCGGCATCACAGCAGTACAACGATGACAGAAGCGCTGAATGCCCGTCGGCCGAACATGGCGCGCAAGCCCGAAGTCAAGAGTCCGGCGGGCCACTGGCCGCAGTTGCACGCGGCGATAGAAGCGGGCGCCGATGGCGTCTACTTCGGCCTGAAGCACTTCACGGCGCGAGCCAAGGCGGGTTTCAGCGTCGAAGAGTTGCCGGAGGCTTTGCGCACATTGCATGCACGCGGAGTCCGCGGTTATGTAACTTTCAATACGCTGCTGTTCGAGCACGAGTTGAAGGAAGCGGCCCGCGCGATTGCCGTCATCGCCGAAGCGGGCGCCGACGGCTTGATCGTGCAGGATTTGACGGCGGTGCGGCTGGCGCGCGAAATCGCTCCCGGCATGCAGCTTCACGGCAGCACGCAAATGAGCATCACCGACGTGCGCGGAGTGGAACTGGCGCGCAGCCTCGGTGTCAGCCGGGTGACTTTAGCACGCGAACTATCAATCGAGGAAGTTCGCACGATCGCCTCGGAGACCGACTGCGACCTCGAAATCTTCGTTCACGGAGCACTGTGCGTGGCCTACTCCGGCCAATGTTTTTCTTCAGAGGCTTGGGGAGGCCGAAGCGCCAATCGCGGGCAATGCGCGCAGGCCTGCCGCCTGCCTTACGAATTACTGGTGGACGGGCGCATCGAGCCCCTGGAAGACACGCGCTACCTCCTCTCGCCCGGCGATCTCTACGCGTTACGCCAGATTCCGGAGATCGTCGACGCAGGCATCGCCGCGCTGAAGATCGAAGGACGCTACAAAGACGCCGACTATGTCGCGCTCACCACGCGAGCTTACCGCAAGGCTGTCGACGAAGCCTGGGCCGGCCGGCCCCTCAGTGTTACGCCTCGGGAAGAACTGCAATTGGAGCAGGTGTACTCGCGTGGACTGGGTCCGTTTTTCCTCACGGGGACGAATCACCAGGCAGTGGTCGAAGGGCGCGCTCCGCGGCACCGCGGCGTGAAGATGGGACGCGTGACGCGCGTGGGGC
>JBDTTL010000183.1:0-9700 GCA_039930665.1 Acidobacteriota bacterium | reverse complement strand
CCCAGCCAGGTGCTGGCAAGCCTGGGATCCGGGATATACAGCGGACACATGTATGAATTTGGCTTTTTTGCGCAGGATGACTGGCGCGCCACTTCCAAGTTGAGCTTGAACTTCGGTATTCGTTACGACTACTACTCCAACTTCGTCGCAGAGGGAGGGACCGGGGCGCCCGACGCTGGGTTGTACAATCCAAGTTTCTTAAGCATGGACGGCAGGTTCGACGTAGGACCGTTTCGAGAGCGTTCTAAACCATATAACAGCGACCCCGTCAACTTTGCCCCCAGATTAGGGTTCGCCTACAATCCGGATGGACAAAGCAAGACCGTTATCCGCGGGGGTGCCGGCATTATGTTTAGCAATCTGCAGCCTGAGAATTTCTGGAATCTGGTTTCGCCCGGTCCTAATATTCCGCGAGCGGCTGTGTTCGCTGCGGCGGATATCGCGGCCTTTGGAATTAAATACCCGGTTTACAACGATCAACTCTTCGGCTTTACGCAGCAGCTTGTCAAGAGTAACCCAAATATCAGAAACATAACGGCAATCTACAATCCTGACCTGCAGAATCCTTACGTCATGCAATACACGCTCGACGTGCAGCGGCAGGTGACATCCACGATGGTGTTTCAGTCGGCGCTTGTCGGAACGCGAGGGGTAAAGTTCCCAGAATTTCGAGTTGCGAACGTTGTGGATCGAGTTACTGGTCTTCGGCCGAATCCTAATATATTGGGGCAGCCTTACTATATCGACAACTCACAGAGCACGGTGTATTACGGATGGCAGAATTCGTTCAGGAAGCGCTTCTCCGGGGGCTTTAGTTTCGATGCGAATTATACGTGGTCGAAGGCCCTGGGCAACGGCGGCGGCGACACCGGGGTCTACTACGATGGCGAGAACGGCACGCGCAATCAGAACTTCTTCGACTTAAGAGCAGACCGCGGCCCCACTTCTTCCGATATAACGCACTATTTTTCGGGCTCTTGGATGTACCAATTGCCGGGTTTCAAGGGACAAAGCGCGCTCGTCCAGCACGGCTTGGGTGGGTGGCAGATCACGGGCATTTTCAGCGCGCAGACCGGCCTTCCTGTAATTATTACTCAAAGTTCAACCACGTCGGCACAACGGGCAGATTATGTCGGAGGTAACGCGGTGCTTTCCGATTATCAGAGCACGCTTCGGTATCTCAACCCGGCCGCCTTCAAGTTAATTCCCATCGGAAAAGCCGGCGCCGCCATCCGGGACGGCAACTACGGCCCCGGTTCGGTTCGCGCGCCGGGACTTTGGAATCTGAACTTTAGCATCGCGAGGAATTTCACGCTCCACGAAAACCTTAAGTTGCAGATCCGGACCGACATGTTTAATGCCTTTAACCATACGAACCTCTCCGGGCTGCAAACGAGCGTCAATAACGCAAGGTTCGGTCAGCTCACGAATACTCTCGGAGCGCGGATCATGCAGGTGAACGCCAGGATCTCATTCTGAGTTGGGCTAATTTGTGAACGGCAGGACGGCCTCGAGTGCACGAGCGCATGTTTCCGCAATTCACGGCGGCTGCGCTCGCGCGGCAGGCGGGTCTCCTTCCCGGATGAAGGCGCGCCTGGATCAATACATTGTTCCTCGCGGGAGGCCGGGTGCCCGGCCAGTCGCTGCCGGAAGATGGCAACAAATCTACAATTCCGGACCTCCACGGCGGCAATTACACGAAGATTCACCCGCAGCATTATCGAAACCCGTCGGTGAAGGATTTTTGCGATTTCGAACCTAAACGTGGCATGATAACTTGAGGTAGAGTTGACATGTACGGACGGTACTAGCGTTTGACGCAACTTGGTAGTAGATTAGTAGTAGGAGGCACCGATGACTGGAGCGTTGAAAATAGGCCTTGTCGGACTGATAGCGGGGCTTCTACTTTCTGTGCAAGTGAAGATTTCTGCACAGCAGAGTAATGCAGCGTCGGCCGCCCCTTCTGCCACTTCGAGTCAGCGTCAATTCCTCGATCAGTATTGCGCGAGCTGCCACAGTGATCGCCTGAAGACGGGCGGCCTAAGTCTGGGGCAGGTCGACTTGGCCAAACCTGGTGCGCATCCTGAACTATGGGAGAAGGTGCTGCGCAAGCTGCACACGGGCGTCATGCCGCCTCCTAACATGCCGCAGCCTCCTGAGGCTGATCGCCTAGCGATGGTGGCGTGGCTCGAAACATCTCTTAATGCGTCGTCGGCCACCGCAAAACCGAATCCTGGCCGCACCGAAACGCTGCGACACCTGAATCGAACCGAATATCAGAACGCGATCAGAGACTTGCTGGCGCTCGACATCGACGCTGGCTCGTATCTTCCGGCGGATGAGAGCGGTCATGGCTTCGACAACGTCATCGTCGGCGATCTGTCACCGACCCTCCTGGATCGTTACATCTCGGCCGCCCAGAAAATTAGCCGCCTGGCCGTAGGGAGCGTGCAGCCGTCTTTGGAGAGCGAGATCATTCAGGTGCCCGCCGATCTCACCCAAGAAGATCATTTGCCTGGGCTCCCGATGGGTACGCGCGGTGGCATCTCGACGCCCTATACGTTTGCCCAGGACGGCGAATACGACATCCAGGTCGTGCTCGCTCGCAATCTGGAAGGAAACGTCAGCGGGCTGCGCGAGGCACGTCCGCACGAGCTGCTGGTGTTGCTCGACCGCGAGCCGGTCAAGACCTTCACCATCGAGAAGCTCGCGACCCGCGACGACACGAGCTTCGACCGCGATTTGAAAGTGCGGGTCAGCGTGAAGGCAGGTCCGCACAACATAGCCGTCACCTTCCTCCAGGATGGCTCATCGCTTATCGGCACGATTAGACAGCCTACCGAATCTCGCTACAACGACCGGCGATATCCGCGCACGGTGCCGGCCATCGGCCAGCTTTCGGTGACTGGACCTTATGCGCCCACAGGCGCTGGGGACACACCTAGCCGCCGCCGATTGTTTGTATGCCGGCCCACCGGAAAGGACAAAGTAGAGGAGGAAAAGTGTGCCGGAACGATTCTATCGACACTAATGCGGCGCGCCTATCGGCGGCCGGTCGCCAAGGCGGAAGTTGACGAATCAATGGGCTTCTATCGCAAAGCGCGCACCGAAGGCGATTTTGACGCTGGGATCGCAACGGGATTGAGTGCGGTGCTCAGCAATCCGGCGTTCTTGTTCCGCGTGGAAAGCGATCCGAAGAACGTACCGGCGAGCGGCGTCTACCGAATCAGCGATCTCGACCTGGCCTCGCGATTATCATTTTTTTTGTGGAGCAGCATCCCGGACGATGAGCTGCTCGACTCCGCCGTGCAGGGCAAGCTGAGTCAGCCCGGAGAGCTCGACAAGCAGGTGCGCAGGATGCTCGCCGATCACCGCTCGTTCAATCTCGCGACGAATTTCGCCGGGCAGTGGCTGCGGCTGCGCAACATCGAGGCGGTGGTTCCTAGCGCCAGTCTGTTTCGGGACTTCGATGACAACCTGCGGCAAGCCTTCCGAAACGAATCCGAGCTGTTCTTCGATAGCGTGCTGCGCGAGGATCGCAGCGTGCTCACTTTCATTAAGTCAGACTACACGTTCCTCAACGAACGTCTGGCAAAGCACTACGGAATTCCCGATGTCTACGGAAGCCGATTCCGCCGCGTGGCGCTCGCCCCCGATAGCCGCCGCGGCGGCCTGCTGCGGCAAGGCAGCGTTCTGTCGGTCACGTCGTATGCGACCCGGACATCGCCAGTACTTCGCGGAGTATTGGTGCTTAAAAATATCTTAGGCGCGCCGCCGCCGCCTCCTCCTCCGAACGTACCGGCGCTAGACGAGAGCACGGTGGCCGCCAATCTTTCGATGCGTCAGCGCATGGCTGCGCATCGCAAGAGCGCCGTGTGCGCCTCTTGTCATCGAACGATTGATCCGGTGGGCTTCGCCCTCGAGAACTACAATGCGGTGGGACAGTGGCGAGACTTCGACAATGATGGGCAAACTGTCGATGTGTCGGGAGCTGTGCCCGGCGGAAGCAGTGAGTTCAACGGGATCGACGGACTCGAAAAAGCGCTGCTGGCCCGCCCCGAACTGTTTGTCACAGCCCTGACGGAAAACCTTATGACGTTCGCGCTCGGACGAGGCCTCGAGTACTATGATGCGCCTGCCAGTCGCAAGATCGTGAGAGACGCCGAGAAGGACCAATACCGGTTCTCGTCTCTCATTCTTGGAATCGTAAAGAGCGTTCCATTTCAAATGCGGAGCGCTGAAATCAATGAGGCGTCGGTAGCGAGTAACACGAAGTAAATAATCGATGACTACCAAAGAAAGGGGAGTGTGATGTTTCTCACAAAGAAGGCGATTCCAAGACGAACGCTACTGAAAAGCGCGCGGGCGGTTCTGGCCCTGCCGCTACTCGACGCGATGATTCCGGCGGTCACGGCGTGGGCCCAGACCCCCGCGAAGCCGGTGCCGAGGCTCGGCTTTGTGTTTATCCCGATGGGGTGCGATCAGGCGCGATGGACCCCGCCCGGCCAGGGAAAGCTGGACGCGCTCTCACCCATCCTCGCCCCCCTCAAGCCGGTCATAGACGATGTCACCGTCATCACCAATACACGGTTGATGAATGCGTATCCCGGTACGCACGACACATCCAACGCGTCGTTTTTGAGCGCGGCGTTCGCTAAACACACCGAGAGCTCGGATTATTATCTAGGCACGACGGTGGACCAGATCGCAGCCAAGCAGATGGGCCGGGACACGCAACTGGCCTCGCTCCAACTCGCGATGGATCTGAACCCGCTCGCCGGTGTGTGCAACAACGGCTACGCATGCGTCTATCAGAATTGCCTCTCCTGGTCGTCGCCGACGACGCCACTTCCATCCGAGGCGCATCCGCGCATCGTCTTCGAGCGCCTGTTCGGCGAGGGCGGCACGGGAGCCGCGCGGCGTGCAGCGCTGCGCGATCGAGCCAGCCTTCTTGATTCATTCAATGCGGACATCGCGAAGCTAAAGGGACGCGTGGGCAGTCCCGATCGCGTGCGCTTGGATCAGTATCTCGACAGTGTTCGTCAGATCGAGCGTGAGATCGAGCGTGCCGAGCAGGCGGTAACGGACAACAAGACGCCCGATATGGACCGGCCGGTAGGGGTCCCCGCGGCGTTCGGCGACCACGTGAAACTCATGTTCGATCTGCAGGTTCTGGCCTTTCAGGCAGATATCACGCGGGTCGTCACATTCCAGCTCACGCGCGAGGAGAGCAATCGCACATATCCGGAGATCGGCGTCCCGGATCCGCATCATCCGACCAGCCATCACGGCAACGATCCAGAAAAGTTAGCTAAGCTAGCAAAGATCAATACCTTCCACATGTCGCTGTTCGCAGACTTCCTGCAGAAAATGAAGGCCACTCCCGAAGGGAACGGCTCGCTGCTCGATCACTCGGTCTACGTGTACGGCAGCGGCATGGGTAATTCCAGCCTTCACGATCACGAAAACCTTCCGATGCTGGTCGCTGGTGGTGCCGCAACGGGCCTAAAGGGCGGTCGGCATTTTCGGTACGAGAAGGGAACGAACCTGGCCAACCTCCACCTTACGCTGCTCGATCGTGTTGGCATCCATCTGGATTCGTTCGGGGACAGCACCGGAGAAATCGAAGAACTCTTCGTATAGGAGCCGCACATGCACTGCCGAAAAGTTAGTGGATTCGTACTACTGGGCGTCGGCCTCGCCGCCGCGGTCGGCGCGGCGCCACGTTCGGTCCTCGCCGACGCCGCGGAACAACATGACAAGGCCAGCGTCCGCACGCTCCTCCAGACGGGCGCCGATGTGAATGTCGCTCAGGTCGATGGGACCACGGCGCTGCACTGGGCCGTATATAACGATGATGCGGAAACGGTAGCCTTGCTGGTGAAAGCAGGCGCTAATGTCAATGCTATGAACCGCTATGGCGTGCCGCCGCTGGCGGAAGCATGTACCAACGGCAACGCCGCAATTGTCAAGCTGCTATTGGAAGCGGGCGCCGACGCGAACGCAACCATGAAGGGCGGTGAAACCATCCTCATGTTGGCTGCGCGCTCCGGGAATGCCGAGGCGGTGAAAGCGCTGCTCGCGCGCGACGCCAGCACTAAATCGCGCGAACGGCTCGGCCAGACTGCCTTGATGTGGGCGGCAGCCGAAGGACACACCGACGTCGTCCGTGAGCTGATCGCGGCTGGAGCCGACATAAACGTCAAACTCGATTCCGGGTTTACGCCATTCTTCTTCGCCGTGCGTGAGGGCCACCTCGACACGGTGCGCGCGTTTCTAAAGGCGGGCATCGATGTGAATGCGATGATGCAGCCCGTGGAGAAGGCGCCAACGGCAGGAGCCAAGCGCGCGGTGGTTCCGGCTGCGGCGAAAGCACTGAGCGTGAGTCCATTGCTGCTCGCTGTGGAGAACGGTCACTTTGAGCTTGCGATTGCGCTGATCGACGCTGGCGCCGATCCAAACGATGTTCGAACCGGATTCACTCCGCTCCACATGATGGCCGGAGTGCGAAAGCCGGACTCGAGCGATATCAGCGATGGCGCGCCGCCAACCGGGGCAGGCCGCCTCTCGAGCTTTGACTTTGTGCGGGAAATCGTGAAGCACGGCGCCAACGTCAATTTTCGCCTGCCCAAGGGCACGCCAAAGCAGCCCCACACCTCTTCGCGTGTCGGGTCTGAGGGGGCAACGCCGTTTCTATTTGCCGCCGATCGCTCCGACGTTCCGCTGATGCGCCTGCTCCTCGAGCTGGGCGCTGATCCCCAACTGCCGAACTTCAACAACACCACACCGCTGATGGCTGCGGCCGGCCTCGGCACGACGGAGCCGCTGGAAGAGGCGGGCGAGGAAAGCGAAGCGCTGGAAGCCGTGAAGATGTTGCTGGACCTCGGCGCCGACCCCAACGCCGTGGACAGTAATGGCGATACAGCTATGCACGGAGCCACCTATAACATGTACCCGCGTGTAGTGAAGCTACTGGCTGAGCGCGGAGCCGATCCGCAAGTCTGGAAGAATCCCGACAAGGCTGGCCGGACGCCACTATTCATCGCCGAAGGTTTCAGCGGCCGTCTCCCGCGGCCCGATCCCCCGACGATCGAAGCCGTTACCAAGTTGATGCTCGCAGCGGGCATTTCGACCGAAGGCGAACGGCCGAAGGTGGTGGATATCTACCAGAAGGTCCCGGAGCCGAGCACGTCTGCCGAACCCACGAAGTGACTCGCGAGGCCGGCTTGAGGCGAAGGGCCGGACTCGGTGCGGTGTGGATGATTGATGAGCGCCCGGTCGAACCGGCAACAGGCAGTCTGTGCCGGCGGCCTTCTGCGTCCTGAGCGCGCCTCTAAGCTGCAGCATGAAATGAAGGAGAAGATATGCGAAGATCGCTCGCGGTGATCTGGGGCGTCGCCGTGTTCCTGGGGGTTTTGAATGCCGGTCCGGATGTGGCACAAACGCGCAGAACCGTATGGGACGGCGTGTTCACGGCTGAGCAGGCTGCACGCGGGAACATGATTTATGCCACAACTTGCGCGGCATGTCATGGCGCAGATCTCAGCGGCGTGAATCGCCCGGCGCTGAAGGGCGAAGTATTCCTGAGTCACTGGATGGAAGGCAGCCTGGATGCGTTGTTTACCCGCGTGAAGTCCATGCCGCCAAATCGTACGAATTTGGGTGACACCGCGTATATCGATCTGCTGGCCTTCCTCCTGGAGGAGAACGCTTTTCCTGCCGGGGCGCAAGAGCTAAACGCGGAAGCCGCACCCAACATTCAGGTTCAGGGTAAGAACGGTCCGGCTGCTGTTCCCAACTTCGCTCTGGTGGATGTGGTCGGGTGTTTTGCGCGCGGGCCGAACGATACATGGACGCTGACGAACGGCAGCGAACCGGTACGGACGCGAAGCCCGATGCAACCCACCGAATCGGAAATTGCAGCCGTGAGGGCGAAGCCGCTCGGTAGTCTGACGTTTCAGCTTCTGGATGCCGAATACTTCAGCAGCGCCTTCCATCCGGAGGCTCACGCGGGCCATAAGGTCAATGCGAAAGGCTTTCTGATGCGCTCGGGAAGCGACGTTAAGGTCAATGTGACGTGGATCGAAATGCTGGCTGCGGATTGCGGCCATTAAACGGTACGTTGAACGGCCTAACGCTTCACGAATTTGTGGACTCTGCTGCCCGCTGTGTCGGCGATCCAAATCTCACCCTTGGGACTCACCGCAACAGAATGAGCTTCGCCAAATTCGCCCAGCCCGTTTCCCTTTTTCCCAACTGCCGCGAGAACCTTGCCGTTGAGATCCAGCCTGAGCAGCTGGCCTGCGTGGCCATCCACCAGGTAAACGTAGCGCTCGCCGATTGAAACGTTGCAGGGCAAGCCGCCGATCTTCATTTCTTTGACGAAGGTGCCGTCCTGCTGGAAGACTTGAATTCTCTGGTTCTCCCGGTCCGCCACCCATAGCAGGCCATTGGAGTCAACCGCGATCCCATGACCCACGAGAAACTTGCCCGGCTCCGTTCCAATGCCGCCCCAGGATTTTATGAAGTGTCCCTCTTTGTCGAACTTCAACACACCGGGATCGCCCTTGCCTTCCGTATGCCCCTGCACTACAAATACGTCTCCATTGCGGCCGAATGTCAGGCCATTGGGCTGGTTGAAGCGGTGGGATCCGTTAGCCTCGTTCCACTCGCCGGCCTCTCCCGTGGTCCCCAGCGTGAGGAGCACGTGTCCTTCGGGACTGAATTTCACTACGATTTGCCGGGTGCCATCGGTAGCCCAGATGTTGCCGTCCTGATCGAGAGCCAAGCCGTGAGGGCGAATGAAGCCTTCGCCAAACGATCGAATGAATTTTCCGTCTGCGTCGAATTCCGCGATCGCATGAGGGCCTCGATTGAGAACCAGAAGATGGCCCTTCGAGGTAAACGCGACGCTGGTGGGCGGTCCCATGGTAGTTCCGGCGGGGAGCGAAAGCGGGTTTGCGACATCCACGTAATCCAGTTCCGGGGCGCTCACGGGCAGCATTAGCGCGCGATTCGCGGGAGGTTGCGCCAAGGCGGAAACACAAATCCAAACAGTTGACGCTGCCAACGGCGCGATCTTCACTCGATTCCTCCTCGGCTCTCCATCCAATTTTGGCGCCGCCAAAAATGCCACGCAGTACAAGTCACCAGCCGTCAATCTAGCAGATTCTTCTGACTTGGGGATCTCTTCAGGCGCACCCACGGGCTAGCGCACCGGATTTCCGGCGCTATCCAGAATGGGATCTAAGCTCACGACAGATCCGAAACTGTCCCGCAAGTAAAAATTTAGCGAATATCCTTCTTCAGTGACTAGCCTGAGATCTTTTCGGATGGGCAGCTCGCCGACCACCGTTCCTTCGATCTTGTGGGCGCCGGGTGTCCAGTTGGCTCCATGATGTTCGTGATCGTCGGGATTTTCCTCGTATATTTCGAGATCGTACTCCGCTATATCAAGAACCTCTGCTCCCAGGAATACATTCCCGATTCCTGCTAGTTTGCGGATTGGTCGCAAGGACATCGCAAGAAGAGTATACCCTGGTCGCGGCGAGGGCAACCGCAGTCCTGAAACAAGCCGTCCGTGCGCCGCATCATCTCACATGTCGCAACTGTGGAACAGCCGCGAGCGAGGCATAGTCGCGGGCATCCACTTCAACTCTCGATCCCGCGATCATTTCGTCGCGTGAGCGCCCTGCCAGCC
>JBDTTL010000182.1:0-9707 GCA_039930665.1 Acidobacteriota bacterium | reverse complement strand
CTGATACAGTGCCGGGCCGGGCGCGGGCATTTTATGGGTCATCCATTCGTGCCCGGCGTATTTATCGGCGGGATGATGCTGGTTGGTGTCCGCGACCCACGAGGGAAGCGCAGCAAAGTAATATGTGCTGCTGACGAAGTTTCCAGAAGTGCTGTCGAACCAATACGCCGCATCGGCGGAGTGGCCAGAGGGTAGAATTGCGGCTCGGTCCTTGATGGAAATTCCAATCACCTTGCCGCCTTTGCCGGACGCCTTGAGTTCGTCTCCAACAGTGGACTGCAAAAGACGCCAGGGTGACGAGCCAGTCCCGCTGCCGCCGACGAGCTGGGTTTGGGGATCGGAAACGCTGGTGACGGCCGCGCCGGTGGTGCGGTCCCACCATTCGTTGCCGACGATGCCAGACAAGGACGGGGTAGCGCCGGATAAGAATGTGGAGTGTCCCACCGCCGTTACCGTGGGGAAATGCCGGTAGCGCGAGTTGGTGAAGTCCGCGCCTTCGGTGAGCATGCGCTTCAATCCGCCGGCGTATTCGGAGCGAAAACGGGTTAGATAGTCATAACGAAACTGGTCGATGACGATGGCCACCACCAGTTTAGGAGCGGCCGGAGGAGCCGGCAGCTGCGCCGCCACGGAGACGGACGACCACAGCCAAATTGAGAGCGATAGAAAGATCCACATCATTCGGGCGCGTATGATCCTACTACTAGTGTGCCCTAATTTCATAAAGATGAGATTACGCAGCGCCTACTGGCGCGGAACTTCGCGCGCCAAACGCACCTTGGCCGCTTCCAGATTACGTCTCACTTGCGCGATCTCTTCCGCCTCCATGTCTGCCGGCGAACTGGCTTCCCATTCCTTGAGCGAAGTCTCCCACTGGGCGACGGCTTCCCGGACCTTGGATTCCTTCATCAGCACGTTTGCCATGTGATCGTGCACGGTGGGGTCGCGCGGCGTCTTTTCAAGCGCCAGACGCAAGTTTTTCTCGGCGTCGTCTAAGCGGCCCAGACGGAACTGCACCCAGCCGAGACTATCCAGGTAGGCTCCGTTGCCGGGTTCAAACTCGAGAGCTTTGGTGATCAGATCGAGGGACTCTTCTAAGCGCAGGTTGGCGTCGGCCAGCATATAGCCGATGTAATTCATCGCGCCGGCGTTCTCGGGGTTGGCTTTGAGGACCTTGCGGAACTCCACTTCGGCTTTGTCCAATCTCTTCATGCGTTCGTACATGGCGCCACGCATGAACCAGATACTCTCTTTATCTTCGTCGGAATCCGACAGCTTTTCGGCTGCATCCAGGGCCTTGCCCATATCGTTCCAGCGCTGACCCTTGTCGTAGATACTAGCCAGGGCGATATAGGTGTCGCGGTCGTCCGCTTTGCCGTCGAGAAATTTTTTGAGATCCGACGCGGCGGCATCCACTTTACCCGTTTCGGCCAATAGCGAGGCCCGCGTCGTACGAATCAGGCGATCGTCGGGCCACTTCTTGACGGCCGCATCCGCTTCCTGCTGGGCCTTGGCAAAGTCTTTCGCTGAGCGATATGCGTCGACAACCTGCGCGGACGCTCGGGGTGCCACAGCCGGGTCAACATCGGCCATCTCGCGGTAAACATCAACAGCCGAATCGGTCTGGTCGACGGAACGGTAGAGGCCCGCCAGCCGCTCCAGTAACGCCACGCGATTAGCGCGCTCGGCTTGGTTGTAGCTTTTCTTGGCCGTGCTGTCGAGGATGCTCTTCAATAGCTTGGTGGCGTCCGGCACGCGATCTTCGGCTTCGAGGATATTGACCTCGTTGTAGCGAATCTCGATGGAATTCGGCTCGGCGGCCTTGGCTTTATCGTTGGCCTCGCGAGCCTTCGTGAAATCTCGCTGCTGGCGATAAATCTGCGACATCCGCAAGTAGGACTGGGCGTCCGCTGGATCGTCCGCCACCAAGCCGCTATAAATCGCCAAGGCCGCCTGGTAATCCTGCGACAGCATTAGGTCCTGCGCCAGATTGCGTTTCACATCGCGATCGTTAGCCGGATTGGTTTCAAGCAGCTTGCGCAAGGCGCCTGCCGCCCCTTTGAAATCGCGCATCTGCTCGTAAGCGGCGGCAAGCGCAGTCAAACTGCGCGCTGAAGGACTCTTTTCGGCCAACTGTTTGAGCAGTTCCGTCGCTTTGCGGTTGTCGCCTAAGTCGGAGTAAACCAGCGCCAGCCCGGTGAGCGCGTCTTCGTTATCCGGTTCGATGGTGAGAACTTTCTGGTAGGACTTCTCGGCATCCACGGAATTGTCCGACGCCTTTTGCAGGCGTGCCAGCATCAGCCACGCCGGAATGTCGTTCGGCGCCAGAACCGTGATCTTCTGATACTCCTCAGTGGCCCGGCGAAGCATGTTCTCGTCCACTTTCCCGGAGCGTCCATCACCCACCATGCGCGTGAAAATACGCGCCAGCAGACGGTGCGCATTGAGATCGTTGGGATTCTGCTTCAGCACGTCTTCGGCATCGGCCTGGGCCTCGCGCAAGCGGCCGGATTGCACATAAAGATCGGATAACTCTTCGCTCAGCATGGCGGCGGTGGAATCCGCCTTGATGGCTTCTTTATAGTTCTCGATGGCCTTGTTAACGTAGTCGCCGCGGTTGCCGTACATGCTGGCCTGCTCAGCGTACATATGAGCCAGAGTGTAGTGGTAGTAGGCAGAAGCTTTGTCGATCTTGGGAGCGGCAGCAGCACCGGTTTGCGCCTGTAGGGCGGAACTTCCCATCACACTCGCAATCGCTATGAAGAGCAGAACTTTTCGCATTGAACCACCTTCGCCGGCGTGAACTATCCTAACTGCCATTTATAGTATACCTAGATGTTTCTGCTGATCGCTGCTGGACCCACGGGCTCGGGCAAAAGCGCACTTGCGATCTGCCTAGCGCACAAATTCGGCGGCGAAATCGTCAATTGCGACTCGCTCCAGCTGTATCGAGGTTTCGACATCGGGACAGCGAAAACGCCTCCCGGCGACCGGCGCGGTGTGCCCCATTATCTGTTCGACGTGCTCGCACCGCAGGAAAGTTACTCCGCCGGCGAATATGCCCGCGAGGCGCGAAAAGTAATAAGCGAAATCGCGGGGCGCGGACGCTTGCCGGTAGTGGTGGGAGGCACGGGATTCTACCTGCGCGCGCTACTTGAAGGACTGCCGGTGCTGCCCGCGCGCGATGAGCGCCTGCGCGACCGGTTGCTCGAACGGGAACAGCGGCGCCCGGGGAGCTTGCACCGGCTCCTGACGCGCCTCGAACCCGCTGCCTCCTCCCGCATCCACGCTCACGATGTTCAGAAGACCATGCGCGCCTTGGAGGTGCGCTTACTGACCCAACGCGCCCTCCCGCCGCCTGCCGAAGCGACCGCGCTCCAAGGGTACACGGTGATCAAACTGGGCCTCGATCCAGACCGAGCGGCACTTCACCAGCGCCTGGAAACGCGCACGCGGGCCATGTTTGAGTCCGGGCTGATCGAAGAAGTTAAGGGCCTGCTGGCGGCTGGAGCGACCGGCGACGAAAAGCCGTTCGAGGCGCTGGGATACAAGCAGGCGCTGCTGCACCTGCGCGGCGCCCTCACGCTGGAGCAGGCGCTGGAATCGACCATCGTCGAAACCCGCCAGTACTCGAAGCGCCAACGGACTTGGTTCCGGCGCGACCCGGAAATCCGCTGGCTGCCGGGCTTCGGCGACGGCGTGGAGACGCTTGCCGGCGCGATCACCCAAGTGGAAGCAGCGCTGCACGGAGCGGACAGTACACTAAACTGAAGTTTGATGTATCTGCTGCGGTTAGCTCTATGTCTTTTGATCCTCACGACGACTGGTCTGTTTGCCGACACAGCCGCGGTTCTTCCATTCGCCAACCGGACCTCGGTTACCGATCCCACGCAAGCGTCGCTCGACTGGATTGGCGAGAGCATCGCCGAAACCGTGCGCGACGCCATCGGCTCTCGCGGGGCGGTGACGCTATCCCGCGCGGAAACCGACGAGGCTTATCGCCAGTTGAGCTTGCGCCCACTGAGCATTCTCACTGAGGCTTCCATGCTGAAGATCGGCGAGGCGCTGGACGCGGAGCAGGTGGTCTACGGCTCTTTCGAATTTCTTCCGGATCCGTCCGCCGTGCACGGGATCGTGGACGGCTCGCTGAGGATCACCGCGCGCATTTTCGATCGCCGCCGCTTCAAGCAAAGCTCCGAATTCATGGAAAGCGGGAATCTGGACGATCTGCCGGCGCTGGAAGCGCATCTGGCCTGGCGCGCACTGGTGTTGCTGACGCCCCGGCTGGCTCCTCAGGAAGCCGATTTCCGCACCTTGCGTCCGCCGGTTCGGCTGGATGCGGAAGAGAGCTACGTGCGCGGGCTGCTGGCCCGGTCGCCGGAACAACAGGAGCGTTTCTTCCTGCAATCGGCTCGTCTGGATGCGCGATTCGGCCACCCGCATTACGAGTTGGGACGGATGCACTACGAGCGCAAGGAATACGGGCAAGCTGCGGACTGGCTGCAAAAAATCGCATCCGAAGACGTGCATTTTCGCGAGGCCAGCTTTCTGCTGGGGCTGGCGCTTTTTCAATCCGGCGATTTCGCGGGAGCTCAGAAGTCGTTCCAGGCCGTGGCCGATGTGGTCCCCCTCAGCGAGGTCTATAACGATCTGGGGGCAGCGCAGAACCGGCGCAACCTGCCGCAGGCGGTCGATTCCTTCCGCAAGGCGCTGGATGGCGACCCCAACGATCCCGTATACATATTCAATCTGGGTTACGCACTGTGGAAGAAGGGCGACTTCGCCGTCGCTGCCGATCGCTTCCGCGCGGTGCTCGACCGGCAGCCGGACGACGACATGGCCACCCTGATGCTGGGCCTTTGCCTCAAGAAGCAAAATACGCGGCTCAGCGACGCTAGGGTGGAAACTCTGGAGCGTCTCAAGACCAACTACGAAGAGCGCGCCTACCTGCAGTTGAAGGCGCTAGTGAGTCCGGTCAAGCCGTGAGTACACGGAGTTTGGCTTGGCGGTTTTTACCGCTGCCATTCGGGTATGTATAATTCGGTAAGCCCATGATATGTCGAATTCGGTGAGCGAGTGAGCCAATGATTGAGTCCTTCGGAGTCTCGGACCCCGGCTGCGTCCGGCCTAACAACGAGGACTACTTCCTGCTTTTGCCTTCGGCGGGTCTGTACGTGGTGGCCGACGGCATGGGCGGCGCACAGGCTGGAGAGCATGCGTCGCGTCTCGCGGTGGAGACCGTTCGTAATACGCTCGAAGCCGCCGCGCCACCCGCCTCGCCCGACGATCTGCTCGATGCCTTCGCCAAGGCCAATCAGCGGGTCATGAAGGAAGCCGACTCCGATCAGACCATGGAGGGCATGGGCACCACCCTAGTGGCCGTCGTCGAAAACGACCGCGACCTGTTTATCGCCAGCGTGGGCGACAGCCGGGCCTACCTGTTCGAGAACGGCAAGCTGACGCCGATCACAGAGGACCAGACCTGGGTGAATGAGGTCGGGCGGCGGCTGGGATTGGACGAGGAGACGTTGAAGATTCATCCGATGCGCCACGTGCTCACGATGGCGATTGGCGTCTCCGGGCAGCTCCGAGTAAATCACTATAGCGTGCGCCCGTCGCCTGGCGACCAGATTCTGCTGTGCAGCGACGGACTGCATGGCGTGGCTCCCGACGAACGCATCAGCGAAGTGCTGGCGGGAGACGATTCGCTCGAAGCCAAATGCCAAAAGCTGGTGGCCTTGGCACGCGAATTCGGCGGTCCCGACAATATCACTGCGGTTCTGCTGAAGGCGAGTTAGGGTCGCCGTCCGCGAGATTTACTTTCCCGCGCGTGCCGGCCCGGCTGCCTTTTCGGTGGTATCGACCGGGTCGATCTTAACGCCTTCGCGCGCGTCGTCGTCGGGGTTCGTGATGATGCGGTCACCCACCTGCAGACCCTCTAGCACCTCCAACCGATCGCCGTAGTCGCGGCCAATCACGATCTTCCGCAGATGCACAATCGAATCCGGGCCGACCACTGCGACCAGCGTGCCTTCGGCACGAACCATCAAAGCTTCGGCGGGGACCAGCAGGGGCGCGGACGCGCGAGAGTTATCGAAGTCGACTTGGGCGTACATGCCGGGCATCAGCGCGCCGCCCGTGTTCGGCACCTGCACCTCCACCAGCAGTGTACGGCTGCCGGGATCCAGCGAATTCGCGGTGCGGGCGACCGTGCCCGTGAAGCTTCGGCCGGGAAGATTGGTAACGCTCACCAGCGCTTTCTGTCCGGTGTGGATGGAACTCGCGTTGCTCTGCGGCACGTTGACGTAGGTACGCAGAGTTCCGGTCTGCGCAATGCGGTAGAGCAGAGTACTGCCGCCGGTAACCAGTGCACCGACATCCACGTTGCGCAAGGTGATCACTCCCGCGAAGGGAGCCTTCACGATGCGGTAGCCCTGCATTTCATTCAGGCGCGCCACGTTGGCTTCGGCGGCGGCGACGTTGGCGCGCTGCGCGGCGATGGCCTTCTCGAGCGCATTCACGCCGGAGATCTGGGATTGATACTGGGCCTGGTACTGATCGTTATCCTGCTTGGAAACCACGCCCTGCGCCACCAGGCTGCCCCAGCGCTGCGCGGTGACGCGGGCTAGCTCCAGGTTGGACTTGCCCTGCTGCTCATTCGCGATGGCTTGATCGAGCGCCGCCTCGGCCTGCTGCACATTGGCCTTGGCTTGCAGAATTTGCTGATCGATCTCGGGTGCTTCGATTTCGGCCAACGGCTGGCCGGCTGTTACGCGGTCGCCGATATCCACCAAACGGCGGCGAATGTAACCGTCGGCTCGCGCCAGTATGGGAGCTTCGGTCACCGCTTCAATATTGCCGGGCAATTGCAATTCGCTGACCTTCGAGGAGCGGCCGACCTCGATTACTTCGACGCGCGGCAAAGCGTCGTCTTGTTGCTGCGCCTGCGCCACGATAATCCCATTGCGCTTCTGCAACGGGATGTAACCCGCGAAAAATGCCACCACGATGAGAACCACCGCGCCCAGGAGCAATGACCAAATGGTAATCGCCGACGGATTCCACGGCTTGGCCCCGCGATGGGGGGCCGCTCCGTGCGCAGCGCCTGCGGCAGGAGCGCCCTGCGTCAGATTCTTTTGCTCGCGGAGCTGCCGCTTCAGATCTTCTACCTCGCGGCGGAGGCGTTCTTCTGTAGTTTCCGCCGCGGTAATTTCTTCGGGCTGATTGGGCTCGGTATATCGCATCAGATGCTTAAGTACGGCTTCGTCGAATTCCACTCGGAATCGATAGTGTCGTTCCGCTCCTCTTCTTCTAGCTGGCGCTCATGATCCACCGGAGGTTTGGTGCGCAGATAACTGTAAACGATCGGGACAACGAACAGAGTCGTGACCGTGGCGAACAACAGGCCGCCGATCACCGCGCGTCCCAGCGGGGCGTTCTGCTCCCCGCCTTCGCCCAGACCGAGCGCCATCGGAAGCATTCCCAGCATCATGGCAATCGCTGTCATCAGCACCGGCCGTACGCGGGCGTAGCCGGCGGACAGCATGGCTTCGTGGGCCGAAGGCACCAGGGCGCGCTCCTCGTTGGCGAAAGTAACCATCAGGATGCTGTTGGCTGTGGCCACTCCTATGCACATAATCGCGCCCATCAGCGAAGGCACGTTGAGCGTGGTTCCGGTCACGAACAGGATCCACAAAATGCCGGCCATCGCGCCCGGCAAGGCCGTCAATATGATGAACGGGTCCAGCCAGGATTGAAAGTTCACGGACATCAGCAGGTACACCAGCACCACAGCCACCAGCATTCCCAGGCCCAGGCGGAAGAAGGACGATCGCATGGTCTCGTACTGGCCGCGCAAATCGAGCGTGGTGCCGCGCGGCAGATGCGCTCGTTCCTGGTCCATGATCTTTTCCACTTCCGAGCCGACTCCGCCCAAATCCCGCCGGTCCACATTGGCATACACATCAAAAACCGGCCAGACATTATAGTGATTGACAATAACCGGGCTGACCCCACGGGTGAAGGTGACCAAATTTGAAAGAAGCTGCGTTTTGCCCGCGATGGCTCCGGGGTTTCCATAGGCTTGGGATGCGCCGCTCGGAGAAGCGCCCACCGGCGAATTTCCCCCTGCAGCCGTGGTGGAATTCACGGCACTGCCGGCAGCCGATACCGGCGTTCGTAACAGAGCGTCCAGGCTGTCGACTTTGTATTGGGGCGTCTGCACGGCGACGTAGTAATTGACTCCGTTGGCCCAGTTCACCCAGAAGTTCGGCGCCACCGTGCCGCTGCCACTCAGCGAGATCAGCATGTTGCCGCTGACATCGCGCTCGGTTAAGCCCATTTGCCCGGCTTTAACGCGATCCACACTCATACGAATATCAGGCTGATCCACGACCTGATGCACATGCACATCGGCGGCGCCAGGAATCCGCGCAATCTTGGCGGCGAGCGCCTGCGCGATCTTATAGCCGGCGGCCGCGTCGCGGCCCACTACTTGCAAATCGATGGGCGCGGGCAGTCCAAAATTCAAAATCTGGTTCGTGATGTTCGCGGGCTGAAAGAAGAATGTCGTGTCGTGAAACTTCTCATTGAGCCGCTTCCGCAACATGACTTCATAGTCTCTGGTGGCGCCGGCCTTTCCCTTAGTCAACGAAATTAGGATCTCGCCGTCGGCAGAGGATATGGTCGGAATATCGCCCTGAGCCAGACTAGTAAAGCTGTTAGGTATTCCGATATTGTCGATGATCGTGTCGATCTGCTCAGGTGGAATCTGCCGGCGGATCTCGCGATCGATTTCGCCAAAGCGCGCCTCGGTTTCTTCCAGGCGCGTGCCGGCCG
The DNA here is from genome assembly GCA_039930665.1 of Acidobacteriota bacterium. Taxonomy (GTDB): domain Bacteria; phylum Acidobacteriota; class Terriglobia; order Bryobacterales; family Bryobacteraceae; genus Palsa-187. The sequence continues at coordinate 869 of JBDTTL010000182.1, read as the reverse complement.
GGGCTCGCGCATGCAACCGCATCTGACCGGAATCGACCGTGGGAAAGAAATCTTGGCCCACCAGCAAAAGCAGGCCCATGGAAGCGATAAAAACCACACCGAATGCACTAATGACGGGTCCCCGATGCCGCAGCGACCAGTCCAGCAGCCCGATATACCGGAAGCGCAGCCGCTCAAACAATCCGTTGAACCAGTGGTGAAGGCTCCAGAATGCACCTTTGCCTCCAGCAGACTCACCGTCGACGCCGAGCTGGTACATCGCTATTTCAGCGCGAAGAAGACGATACGCCATCGTAGGAACCAGGGTGCGCGAAAGCAGGTAGGAAGCGAGCATCGCGAAGACCACCGCCATCGCCATCGGCGTGAACAGATATTTCGCCGTACCGGTAAGCAACAGCACCGGGACGAACACGATGCAGATCGCGAGCGTAGAGACGAAAGTCGGAATCGCAATTTGGGCGGCGCCATCGATCACCGCGCGCACCAAAGGCTTGCGCATTCCGATGTTGCGGTGTATGTTCTCAATGGCGACCGTGGCGTCGTCTACTAATATGCCGACGGCTAGCGCCAGGCCTCCAAGCGTCATCACATTGATGGTTTCTCCCATCAGGCTCAGCACGCACAGCGAGGCGAGGATAGAAAGTGGAATGGAAATACAGACGATCAGCGTGCTGCGCCAGCTTCCCAGAAACAGCAGAATCATCATGCCGGTAAGCGCCGCGGCGATTAAAGCTTCACGCACCACGCCGGCAATCGACGCACGCACGAATATCGACTGATCCCCGAGCGTCACCACCTTCAACTCCGGCGTCACGGTAGCGAGCACGCGTGGGAGCGCCGCCTTTACGGCAGCGACAATATCCAGCGTG